>JALYUB010000031.1 GCA_030853945.1 Chloroflexota bacterium | reverse complement strand
GGGACGGCCTTCGCCGGGATCGTGGCGGGCCCGAACAAGGTGATGCGGCGGGTGGCTCGCCGCGATCTGATCACCTGGGACGCCGATGCCCGCGGCTACCGAATGGATCTTGCCGATGCAGAGATCGTGCTCCAGCGCTGGCCGCCTGCGTAGCGGCCTGACCGACGGCTCAGGCTACGGCCGCTTCCTCAACCGCGATGCCTGCCCCGACGTCCTGCCAGAAGTCCACGGCGGCGCGCTCGTACACGATTCCCATGCGCAAGGTCCTGCTGTGCCACTTCTTGGTGCGTTGGTCGCCCCCGGGTGCGGAGGTCCGGCCAGCCGTACGGGAGTCTCTCTCGAAGGAAGCGAGCTTGGCCCGGTGAATGGACAGCTGTTCACGGGCGATGACGCCCTCTACGCCGGCCGACCCGAGGTCCGCGAAGAAGAGCTGCAGCAGTCCAGGGTCTCGCAGCTCAGGCGACTCGCGTGATGGAGCCTCGAGCCAGGTGCAGAGGGCGTCGGTTCCGGCGCCCGTGATGGTGAACGTGCGTCGCCGTCGCCCGCTCTCTTCCTTGGCCTCGGTCGCCAGCCCCATCCGCACGAGGCGCGCCGGCTCGGCATAGAGCAGGGCGTGCGGGAAGGACCAGAAACGGCCCATCGCCGCTGCCGCGTAGCGCTTGAGGTCGTACGGGGTCGAGGGCCCCTCACGCGTGAGAAGTCCGAGAACCAGGTACGAAGTGGGCGTGAGCTCGCCGGTTGACATAGTCCAGACTATACCATATGCGCCGGACGGTTTATAAACAACGATAGTACCCCTACTGGGGAGGGCATTGCGAATTCTGCGGCTCATCGGCTCCCTCGTCGGGCTCGCCGTACTCATGAGGCCGCTGGCCAGGATTCGGTGGCACGGGCAACCGCGGCGAGCTCAGCTACCGGCTCGATGGCCGTGGGCACGGCGCTCGGCGGGGACAGCGTGACGGCCGGGGTATCGACCTTCCCCGCGGGAGCGGTGGACGCAGGCACCGTGCCGCGGGGCGGCGGGCCACTGACCCATGGCGTGCCGGCCAGCCTGCTGCTGATCGGCATCCTGGCGATCATGATGTCGCGGACCCTGTTCGGGCTGCGCAGGCTGTGGTCGCGGATCTGAGGCGCTGCCCTCGGCCTTAGGCTTCGGGCTCGCATTCAGGCCGAGTCCGCCTTCTCTTCTTTCTCTTCCTTCCGGGCCGCAACGCCCGTCCAGAACTCGACTGCTGCCCGTTCATAGAGCAGGCCCATCGGCAACGTGACCCCACGCCAGTGCTCCACCGTCGGGCTGACCGATCCCCGGCGGCCCGCTCCCGCCTCACGCCGCAGGCCGACCTCGTATTCGCCCAGCTGAGCCTCGTGCTGGGCCAGTTGCTCTCTGGCGATCCTGCGCCTCGCCGATGCGGGCTCGAGATCGGCAAAGAAGAGCTGCAGCAGCCCGAGATCGCGCAGCTCGGTTGGCTGGCGGGCCGGCCTCCCGAGCCACTGGCGCAGCGCCTGTCGCCCGGCAGCGGTGATGCTGAACAACCGTCGCCGCCGGCCGGCCAGCTCGCGTTTCTCCGTCAACAGGCCGAGCTCTGCCAGACGGGGCGGCTCCTTGTACAGGAGTGCATGCGGGAACGACCAGAAGTGCCCGATGGTGGCCGTCACATGACGCTTGAGGTCATACGGGGTCGACGGTCCCTCGCGGGCGATCAGACCGAGCACCAGGTACGAGGTAGGGGTCAGCGGGGCCGCGACTGCGGACTCATCCCTTGTGGGCATGATATGGACGGTACCATAGTGATAGGATGGTCTGGCAGGAATGATCGCCATGTTGGCGACTAAGCTGCGAAGCCTCGGAAGAAGGACTCTAGCATGGCAATGGGACTCCTCTCCTGGATTGTGCTCGGCGCGATCGCCGGCTACGTGGCCACCATGATCGTTGGCGGAGGCGAAGGGGTCCTGATGACGATCGTCGTCGGGATCGTCGGCGGCCTGCTCGGCGGCTTCATCGCCACCAACCTGTTCCATGTCGGCACCGTCGACGGCTTCAACTTGGGGAACGTCCTGATCGCGATCGGCGGAGCAGTAATCGTGCTGTGGGCGTGGCATGCCCTGCGGTCACGTAGCGGCCGACTGCACGCGTAGCAAGCGACACCCGGCCCGGCGGGGCGGGTCCTGGCGGCGCCGCCTTCCGCACCGTCCCGGGCCGGGTGATCGAACCAGAAATGGACTGCCCTAGGCGCTCGGCTCCCGGTTCGAACTGAAGCGGAGCAGCACGACAGCCCACATCCGGTAGGGCCGCCATGCCTCTGCCAGCTCCTCGAACGGCGCGCGATCCAGCGATTCGCGGCCGTAGAGCGCGGCCACAGCACGCGGGGTAAATTCGTCGTTGACCGACAGCTCATCGGCCATGCCGCAGCCGCGTAGCCGAATCGCCTCCGCCGTCCAGGGTCCGATTCCCGGCAGCTCCCGCAGCCGGGCGAGGGCGTCATCGCTGGGCAGGGCTCGCAACGCCTCGGTGTCGAGCCGCCCATCCAGCGCAGCCTGTGCGATGCCACGCAGCCATGTCGCCTTCTGCGCGGACACGCCGGGGATCTCTGGGAGCTCGAACAGCCGTTCCGGCCGCGGAAAGGCTGGGTAGGGATGCCCGTCCACGGTCGGGCGATCGCCGGCCAGGTCTCGCAGCCGCTCCTTCACCCGAGCGCTCTGCCGCATCGAGATGCGCTGGCCGATCACGAACGATGTCGCGGCCTCGTAGGCCGAGTAGAAGCACACCGGTCGGAGGCACTCGTACTGCCGCTGAAAGCGGCCGATCACCGCGTCGCGCTCACCGACCGCAGGCCAGCCGGACCCATCGTGGTCGAGCGACAGCGAGCGCGCAGCCTGGCGAATAACAGTGGGCAGATCCGCCGCCGCCGCATCGGTCCGACCGATGACGACCCCGCTGGCAGCCTGGCTCAGCTCGACCGCGGCGCTCGACCGAGTGCCTTCGACGGGGAACGACATCACAATGGAGGTGCCTGCCACGCCGCCGCCGCCGATCCCGGCCGGAAAGCCACCCGCGAAGCGCTGTGCGGCGGCCAGGCTGAACGGCCCGATGGGTTCGATCTCGAAGGTTGGCATGGGCGAACTCTACGCTGGCCGGCCGACCCTATCCGATGGGTAGCATTAGCGACCGAATGTCGAAGCCATCCTATCCGCTGCGCACCGAGCGACTCGCGCTGCGCCCTTTCACCGACGACGACCTCGACGCGCTGTTCGAGATGCAGAACGGCGAGGAGATGACGCGCTACCTGTATGCGGAGCCTCGCACCCGGGACGAGATGCGCGAGCAGCTGCAACGCCTCGAGCAGATGACTGCCATCGACGAGGAGGCTGACTCGATCAGGCTAGCGGCCGTGCTGCGCGAATCAGGCGTCGTCGTCGGCGACATCAGCCTGTGGAGAACCAGTCGGGAGCACGCCACCTGCGAGCTGGGCTATGTCCTGCATCCGAACCACTACGGGCACGGCTACGCAACGGAGGCGGGCGCAGCGCTGCTGCGGCTGGGATTCGAGGACCTTGGCATGCACCGCATCGTCGCCACTGCGGACGCCCGCAACGTCGCATCGATCCGCGTCATGCAGCGGCTCGGCATGCGCTCCGAGGCCCATCTTCGCGAGAACGAGTTCATCAAGGGCGAATGGACCGATGAGGTGATCTACGCCATGCTCCAGGCGGAGTGGCTGGCGCGGGCCGGCTGAGGTGGCCGAAGATCCTGTCATCCGATCCGAGCGACTGGACCTCCCGCTCCTGTCGCTGGATCAGCTCGACCGCCTGGCGATCGGCGCCGGCGAGAGCGTCGGCACGGAGCTCGGTGCAATGCTCCCCCCGGTATGGCTTGAGGAGGTCCGCTGGCTGGCCGCGATGCGAGCCGAGCAGGTACGAAAGCACCCGGCCGATGCGCCGTGGCTGCTGCGCGGGATCCTCCTCCGGGCTCCGGATGGGCGCCTCGAGGCGATCGGTTACCTGAACTTCCACGCCGGCCCGGACGAGCGGGGGATGGTCGAGGTCGGCTACACCCTGCTCCCCGAGGCGCGCGGGCACGGATATGCGATCGAGGCCGTCATGGCCGCCTTCGACTGGGCGACGCGGACCCATGGCATCCGCCTCTTCCGCGCCAGCGTGGCGCCCGACAACGAGCGCTCCCTCAACCTGATCTCAAAGCTCGGCTTCCGGCAGACCGGCGAGCAGTGGGACGACGAGGACGGGCTGGAGCTCGTCTTCGAGCTGCGAACCTAGCGCTTACGGCTTCTCGGCGATCGCTGCCTCGAACTCGGCGAGCTCGTCGGCAGGCATGCCGTAGGTGTGGCGCTCTTCCGGGTATGCGCCCGATCGGACGTCGGCCACGAACGCGGCGAGTGCCTCGCGGATCACGGTCGCGAGGTCGGCGTAGCGCTTCACGAAGCGCGCGGTGTGACCCTCCGTCAGGCCCAGCAGGTCGTGGTAGACGAGCACCTGACCGTCGCATTCGGGGCCGGCCCCGATTCCGATGGTTGGAATGGCCAGTGCCTGCGTGACGCGTGCCGCCACCGCCGTCGGCACCGCTTCCAGCACCAGCGAATAGCAGCCGGCCTCCTGCAGCGCCAGCGCGTCGTCGACCAGCCGCTTGGCCTTGGCCGCGGTCCGGCCCTGGGCCTTGTAGCCACCGAGCGCGGTCACCGACTGCGGCGTGAGGCCGAGGTGTCCCATCACCGGGATCCCCGACTCGACGATGGCACGCACCCTGGGAAGCATCCGCCCGGCGCCCTCGAGCTTCACGGTGTCGGCGCCGCCCTCCTTCACGAAGCGAATCGCGTTGCGTACCGCATCGCTGTCGGAGACTTGGTATGAGCCGAACGGCATGTCGCCGACCACCAGCGGGTGGCGCACCGCGCGCGAGACCGATCGGGTCATGAACAGCATCTCGTCCATGGTCACCGGCAGAGTGGAGTCGTGGCCGAGCACGACCATGGCGGCGCTGTCGCCGACCAGCACGATGTCCATCCCGGCAGCCTCGGCCAGGCGGGCTCCGGCGGCGTCGTAGGCGGTCACCATCGCGATCCGGGTGCCCTGCCGCTTCATCTCGACGAGCTCGGTGATCGCCAGCTTGGCCGGGACCTGGGACTCGCCGACGTTGGTATGGCTGGTGGTCATCCGCTATCCCTCTGCGCTAAGAAGCACATTGTCTATCAGACGCGTCGATCCGACCATCACCGCTGCAGCAAGCGTTGGTCCGTCCAGGTCGGCCTCCGCGAGGTAGTCGACCTGCAGGCCCGGCTCGCCATCCAGCACCGCTCGGGCTGCGCGGACTGCATCCTCGCCAGACCGATGCGCCTGTTGGCCCGCCTCGAGCGCGTGCGGCAGCGCGAGCGCCACCTCTCGCTCCTCGGGCGTCAGGAACACGTTGCGGCTCGACAGCGCCAGCCCATCGGCATCCCGAACGGTGGGACAGGCCACGATCTCGACGGGCAGCTCCAGGTCCCGGACCAGCTGTTTGACGACCGCCACCTGCTGCGCATCCTTCCGCCCGAAATACGCGTGACTCGGCTGCACCATCAGAAACAGCTTGGTGCAGATCGTTGCCACCCCGCGGAAATGCCCGGGCCTGGCCGCGCCCTCCAGAAACGAGCCGATCTTGCCGGGGTCGACCCACGTGTCGAAGCCATCGGGATACATCTGGTCTGCGCTCGGCGCGAAGAGCACGTCCACGCCCGCCTCCTCGGCCACGGCGATGTCCCGTGCCTCGTCGCGGGGGTAGCGCTCCAGGTCCTCGCCCCGCCCGAATTGCGCGGGGTTCACGAACAGGCTGACGACGACGACGTCGGACCCTGTACGCGCCGCGGAGATGAGCGACAGGTGACCGGCATGCAGCGCGCCCATCGTCGGCACCAGACCGATCCGGGCGCCCCGCTGTCGTTCAGGGTCGAGCGCGGTCTGCAGGTCGGCGACACTGCGGGCGAACTTCACGGCCTGGTGGCCTCTGCCAGCGCCCGGTACAGGGGCACCAGGTCCGGGGCACGCTCTTCCAGGGCACGGAGATGGGCATCGACAGTGGTCCAGTCGCCGCGGGCGATCGGGCCGGTCAGGACGAAGCCGTTCTCGATGGTCCGTGTCATGAGCGGCACCAACGCCTCGGGCGGCGCGTGACTCTCTTCCAGCAGCCGCGCGGCGGCATGATGCAGCGTCACCAGGAAGTTGCTGGCCATGGCGGCGCCCGCGTGGTAGAGCGGCTTGTCGGCATCGGCCAGGTCGAATGGATGCAGGCCCAGCGTGTCGGCCAGCCAGCGCGCCTCGCGCCGAGCCTCATCGGTCTCGGCGGTGACGGCCGCCCACGCGCCGTCCAGCTGCTGCGGGCCCCGCTCGCGGGTGAGCGTCTGGAGCGGGTGGACACTGAAGCGTCGTGTGTGCGGGTCCAGGGCGCTCAGCGACGTGGCGCCGCTGACGTGAGCCAGCCATGGGCCGATCGGGACGCGCTGCGCCACATCGGCGATTGCCGCGTCGGGCACGGCCAGCAGGACCAGATCGGCATCGGCCAGTGCGTCACGTCCGCTGCTGACGGCCAGCCCGCGCTCGGCCAGGCGTGCCGCCAGGGCGCTCCCGGCGCGCCCGCTGCCGACCACGCGCACGCTCTGGATCATGCGGGGGAGTCTGCCACACTGCCCTTCGTGCGCACGCTGACGCTGACCGAGGCCCGGCGGCTGGCGATCCTGGGCACGATGCTGGCCGGTCCGCGGCCCGCCACCCTGCTGGAGGTGGTCGAGCGGCTCGGCTGGGTGCAGGTGGACCCCACCGCCACCACGGCCCGCGCGGAACGGCTCACGCTCTTCAGCCGATTCGGCGCCTACGACGTCGACGCGCTGCGCGCGATGCTCGAGGACGAGCCGCGCCAGCTGTTCGAGTACAACGCATTCCTGATCGCGGCGGCAGACCTGTCTCTCCAGCGTCCGGCGATGCTCCGGTTCCCGCGACCGGAGTACAGCCGCGGCCGATACATTCGCGAATGGCTTGCCGACAACGCCTCGTTCCGCGCCTACATCCTCGACGAGCTGCGGGATCGCGGCCCGCTCCTGTCCCGCGACCTGGACGACCACGCTGTCGTGCCCTGGCAGACCGGCGGCTGGAACGACGGCCAGAACCTCGGGCGCATGCTGGAGTTCCTGTGGCGCGCCGGCGAGATCGCGATCAGCCGTCGCGAGGGGACGCAGCGGGTCTGGGATCTCTTCGATCGCGTCCTGCCCGCGGCCGATGCGGAGCCGCTCCCCGACGAGGTCGTGGCGATCGAGACCATGGAACGGCAGATGCGCGCCCGCGGCCTGGTCGAGCCCAGGTTCGGGACCGCCATCGACTATGGACTGCCGGCACGCGAGATCGGCCAAGCCTCGCTCCTGGCCGAAGGCGTGGCGGTGCCGGTGGGTGTCGATGGGCTGCCCGGCGAGTGGCTCGTCCATCGCGAGCTGCTGGCGGCACTCGATGAGCGGTGGCAGCCGCGTACCGCGCTGCTCGGCCCGTTCGATCCGCTCATCTCCGATCGGGAACGAGCGGAGCAGCTCTTCGATTTCCGCTTCCGCCTGGAGATCTATGTCCCGGCGGCGAAGCGCGAGTACGGCTACTACGTGCTGCCGATCCTGCACGGAGATCGGCTGGTCGGGCGAATCGACCCGGTCTTCGATCGAAAGCGGCGTTCCCTCACAGTCAACGCGGTGTACGCCGAGCCGCACGCGCGCGCCGATGCCTGGCCGGCGGTCCGCGACGCGATCGACGAGCTGGCGGCCTGGATCGGGGCGGAGGAGGTGCGCCTCCCGGCGCTGCCCGCTCCCTGGGCGGCGACCCGAACGAGGCCCTGAGCCAGCTCAGGCAGCGATGCTGACGGTCCGCTCCTCCGAGCCGCGCAGAACGGTGAGCGGCAGCGCCGCGTCGGATGCGACTGAGCCCATCGCCTCGAACAGGTCGTCGGCAGTCGCCACCGGCCGTCCGGCGGCAGCCACGATCAGGTCGCCCTCGGCGATTCCAGCTGCGGCGGCCGGGGAGCCCTCCTCGACATCGCGAACAAGCAGCCCGTCGCGCTCATCGAGACCCACGGCGCGCCGCAGCTGGCGTGCCAGGTGCGCCGGCGCGAGCCCCAGCCCGAGCCGTCGCCGCTTCGGCGACTCACCGCGGCCGAGTGCCGCGACTCGGTCCTTCAGCGCGGCATCCGCGGCGATCGCCTGGTAGAAGCCGCTCCCCAGGCGGTTGGTGTTGATTCCCAGCAGCTTTCCGTCGCCGTCGACGATCGGCCCGCCCGAGGAGCCGGGCAGCAGGGGAGCGGTGTGCTCCACCGCGCCCGCGACGCGACGTCCGCGCGGACCCCGGAACTCGCGGCCGACGCCCGAGACGTACCCGAACGTGACCCGCAGCCCATTGCCCGCCGGGTTGCCGATCGCCACCACCGGCGACCCGATCGCCAGGGCCGTCCCGTCTCCCCAGCCGATTGCCGGCGCGTCGCCGGTGTCGACCCCGATTACGGCCAGGTCGCCGTCGCCATCGGCGCCCAGGACCTTGCCCTCGGCCTCGCGCCCATCGGCGAAGAAGACATGCACCTCGTCGCCGTGCAGGTTGTGCGCGTTGGTCAGCACCTTGCCGGATTCGACCACGACGCCCGATCCGCCGCGCCAGCGGTTGCCGAGGCCGACCGTCGAAGCGCCTGCCGTTGATGCGACCGACGCGATCGCCTTGCCGAGCTCATCCATTGGACCCATCCGACTGTTCTCCATCTGGTAGCGTGTGACTTGCAATGCGCAAGTTACTACCTGCGGAGGGAATGTCAAGGCCGATGCCGTACGATCCCGTTGTGGCTGCGCATGACTCACCGCTGGCGGCGGCCCTGGAGCGGGTGGGAGACCGATGGAGCCTGCTGCTGGTGGAGGCGCTGCTGCCCGGGCCTCGCCGCTTCAACGAGCTGGCGGAGGCCGTGACCGGGATCGCACCGAACATCCTGGCCGATCGGCTGCGCCGCCTGGAATCGGAGCGGATCGTGTCCGCGACCCCCTATTCCGAGCGCCCGCTGCGCTTCGCCTACGCGCTCACCGATGAGGGCGCCGAGCTGGCGGGGGCGCTGCGCCTGCTCGCCGACTGGGGCTCGCGGGTCTCGCGCGAATCCGAGCCGCTGCGGCATGCCGCCTGCGGGACGCCCGTCGAGGCGCGCTGGTACTGCCCGACCTGCGATCGGCCAGTCGAGGCGGGAGAGGCGGACCAGGTTCGCCGAATCTGAGTCAGTGACCGCCGGTGAATGCGTTGACGGCTGCTGACCGGTTGTTGGTCAGGCGCAGGTCTCGTGGTCGCTGAGCCGCTTCTGATTGTCGATCCCATCATCGAGGAGGACTTCTGGTGCGCAGCGTGACCTATTCGATGGGCGTCTCACTTGATGGCTACATCGTCGGGCCGGATGGCAGATTCGACTGGACGGTGCCCGACGAGGAGGTCTTTCGCTTCTGGATCGACGAGATACGAGGAGTCGGCGTCCACCTGTTGGGACGACGGCTGTACGAAACGATGCTGTACTGGGAGACCGCCGACCAGGATCCATCGCTCGACGACGCAGAGCTCGAGTGGGCCGCGCTCTGGAATCCGCTCCCCAAGGTGGTCTTCTCCACCACCCTGTCGGCGGTGCAGGGCAATGCCCGCCTGGCCTCCAGCGACCTGGAGGAGGAGATCGACCGGTTGCAAGCCGAGCCGGGGGAGGGCGACATCGCGATCGGCGGCGCGACGCTCGCCGCCGAGGCAGCGGCGTTGGGTCTGATCGACGAATACCGGGCCATGGTCTACCCGGTACTGGTCGGCGGTGGCATTCCGTTCTTTCCCCGGCGCGAGCTTCGGGTGGATCTCGAACTCGTGGAGACCCGCACCTTCAGCTCCAGAGTCGTCTACCTGCGCTACCGCGTGGCGCGCTAGGACGGCCGATCCCCTTGACATGTGACTAATCGGTCACATATAGTCGCGGCATGGAAGAAGTCTTCCGAGCTCTCGCCGATCCCAGCCGGCGTGCCCTGCTCGACGCGCTTCGCGAACGCGACGGACAGGCGCTCTCCGAACTGGAGGAGGCCCTGCCGGGGATGACCCGATTCGGCGTCATGAAGCACCTCCGGGTGCTCGCCGGCGCCGGCCTGGTCACCACCGTGCGGGACGGGCGTCGGAAGCTTCACTACCTCAACCCGGTTCCCATCCGGCTCATCCACGACCGCTGGATCAGCCGCTTCGCGGAGCCGATCGTCGGCCGCATGGCCGAGCTGAAGACACGCCTGGAGGCACCATGACCGCGCCCGAGAACGTCTACGAGGTCGAGATCGCGACCACCCCTGAGCGCCTCTGGGAGGCGATCACCGACCCGGCCGACACCGAGCACTATTTCTTCGGCGCCCAGAGCATCTCCGACTGGCAGGTCGGCTGCCGCTGGGTGAGCCAGTCTGCCGAGGGCGAGGTGTACCTCGACGGCGAGATCCTGGAGATCGACCCGCCCCGGCGGCTGGTCCACACCCTGCACGTCGTGCATGACCCGGCTGCGGCCGCAGAAGCGCCGTCCCGGCTCGAGTGGCAGATCACCCCGATCGGTGACCAATGCCGGCTGACCGTGACGCACACCGGTCGCGGCCCCGCCACCACGGAGTACACGGCCGGTGGCTGGGACACGATCCTGGGCGGCCTGAAGGAGCTGCTGGAGACCGGCAGGGCGGTCGCCACGCCGATGTAGGCGCCGCGCCTAGAACGGCTTGAACACCATCAGGTAGAGGATCGCGACGAGGCCGATCCCGCCGACCGCCGCGAGCTCCAGGGCTCGCGGCGAGTCGAGCAGCCGGCCGAGC
>JALYUB010000029.1 GCA_030853945.1 Chloroflexota bacterium | reverse complement strand
ATCGGCTCGCTGCTCAGCTTCTTCCTGGGCTGATCCCGGTGAACGCGCTCGCCGATGGCGCGAGCGTTGGTCTGGGCGGCCGGGCTAGACTGCCGGCGATGCCCGTGATCCTCGAAGCTCACGACCTCGTCAAGCGTTATCCGCTCGGCGCAGGCTCGGTGGAGGCGCTGCGGGGCGTCTCACTATCGGTCGCCAAGGGCGAGTTCGTGGCGATCATGGGATCCTCTGGCTCCGGCAAGTCGACGATGCTCCACCTCCTCGGCGGCCTGGATCAGCCGACCAGCGGCAGCGTGGTGATCGACGGCATCAACGTCAGCCAGCTGAACGACGAAGAGGCGACGCTCACGCGCCGTGCCAAGACGGGCTTCGTGTTCCAGTTCTTCAATCTGATCTCCCTTCTCAATGTGGCCGAGAACGTGGCCCTGCCCTTCCTGATCGCCGGCGACTCGCTCGCCGCGCACCGTCCCCGGATCGAGGCTCTGCTGGAGCTGGTGGGGCTCGCCGACAAGGCGGGCCATCGGCCGGATCAACTGTCGGCAGGCGAGCAGCAACGGGTCGCCCTGGCGCGGGCACTGGCCACTGAGCCGGCGATCCTGCTTGCCGATGAGCCGACGGGCAACCTCGACTTCGTCACCGGCACCGAGATCCTCGACCTGCTGTGGGATTCCTGCGACCGTCTGGGCCAGACCATCGTGCTGGTCACGCACGACGCCCGGGCGGCGGCCTACGCGGATCGTGTGATGGTGGTCCGCGACGGCAGCATTCGCGACGAGATCGAGCTCGGACGACGTCCCGATCACGAGGCGCGGCCGCTCATCAGCCGCCTGGCCGCACTGGGCCTCTAGGCCGATGCGCCTGGCGACCCTCGCCTGGCGTGGCCTGACCGCGAGGCGCCTGCGAACGGCGCTGACGATCGCCGGGGTCGCGCTGGGCGTCGCGCTGGTGGCGGGCACCCTGCTCGCCAACCAGGCCGCCAGCGAGGCCGTCGAGCGGGCCGCGGCCGAGATACTGGGGAGGGCCGAGCTGCGGGTGCGCGCCTTTGACCCGGTTGGCTTCACGCCGCGAACGGTGACGCTGCTGCGCCAGATCCCGGGAGTGGTGAACGCAGCTGCGGTTGCCGAGCGTCGGATCCAGGTCTCGACCCTGCCCGGCCCGAACGAGATCGTGTTCAGCCCGCTGCTGGCCTACGGCGTCGATCCGGCCGACGAGGCCGCGGTCCGCACCTACGATCTGGAAGCCGGCGCGTTCCTCGTCCAAGGCAACCCCGCGGACGTGCTGGTCAATGCCGCCTGGGCGGGTCGCTCCGGGCTCAAGGTCGGGGACCAGCTGGTGCTGTCCGGTGCCCGTGCGGGCGTGCCGCCGCTTCACATCGTGGGGTTGCTCGGCGACCTCGGTGTCGGCGCCCTGCAGCAGGGCAACGTGCTGGTCCTGGACCGCGCCACCCTGAACGACGCATTCGAGATTCCCGCCCCGGTCTCCTACGTCGATCTGGTGGTTGCCGAGGGCCGTGCCCCGGACGTCCAGGCGGCGCTCGATCACCAGATGACCGAGCCGTTCATCGTGGAGACCGTGGCGGACGCCCAGCGGCAGCTCGGCCGCGCCCAGCAGGGCTTCTCGGGGATCGCCTTCCTGTTCGGGCTGGTGGCGTTGGCAGTCGGCTCGTTCCTCGTCTCCAACGCGCTGGCGATGACGCTCACCGAGCGCACGCGCGAGATCGGGCTGCTGCGTGCCGCAGGCATGACCCAGCGCCAGGTGCTTGGTCTGTTCCTGCGCCAGGGAGCCGTGCTGGGGGTGATCGGCAGCGCGATCGGGGTGCTGCTCGGGATCGCGCTGGCCGCACTGATCATCGGCTTCCTGCAGAGCACGCGGGCCGTGCTGGTCACCGGCTTGCCGTTGAACCCGATCGCCCTGCTGCTGGCATTTGGCATGGGCGTGCTGGTGACCCTGGCAGCGTCTGCCTTCCCTGCCGCCGCGGCCGCCAGGATCTCGCCTCTCGACGGGCTTCGCGCGTCGCGGCAGCCCGCCCGCACGCTGTGGGGTCGGCTGCGCTGGATCGTGCTGCTGGAGTTGGTGGTGGTCCTGCTGGGTGCGGCCCTCTACCCGCTCGATCGCGGCGACTTCGGCATCGCCGGCGTCGGGCTGGCATTGGCGATCCTGCTCGGCGGCACGATCCTGACCGCGATCGCACTGGAGCCGTTGAGCCGCGTGGTCGGCCGGCCGTTCGAGTGGTTCTTCGGCGCGCAGGGATTGCTGGGGCGCGCCAACCTGGGTCGCGACCGAGCCCGCACCGGCTTGACCATAGGCGCGCTGATCATCGCGCTGGGCGCGGTGGTCACGCTCGGGGTCGTGGCCGAGAGCGCACGCGCGACCGCCGACCGCTGGGTCGGCTCGATCCTGCCCGGCGGATATGCGATCCGGCTCGGCGTGCCGGTCGACATCGACGCCAAGCGGGCGGACTTCGAGGCGACGACGGGCGCCGCCGCGGCGACCCCGATCGCGGAGTTTCCGGCGGTGGCCAAGGAGGGGGACAAGCAGCGCGAGGCATCGGTGGCGGGCATCGACCCCACCGTGTTCAACGCCACCGGTTCGCTGATCTTCGTGCACGGCACGCGCGAGAGCGCGTTCCAGGCGCTGCAGGCCGGAGGAGCCGTCCTCGTTCCCGATCCGGTGGCGACACGGGACCATCTCGGCATCGGTTCGACCCTGGAGCTGGCGCAGCCCGGCGGCTCCGCTCAGACGTTCACGGTGGCGGGCACCATCGCCTACACCCTGCCGGCCCGTTCACCCGACGGCGCCCTCCTGATGAGCCTGGCCGATGCGCGCGACCACTTCGGCGTCGCCAAGGCTTCGCTGTGGGCCCTCGTGCCGCAGCCGGGCATGACCGAAGCGGCATTCCGTGCCGCTGTGGCTGCCAAGGCGCAGGCCAACGCCGCCGAGGTGCTGACCGCCCGCGACCTGGCCAGCGAGCTCGAGCGTTCGCTGTCGAGGCTGATCGGCCTGTTCGACGTGCTGGCCCTGCTGGCAGTGGTGATCGCGGGACTGGGGATCGTCAACACATTGGGAATGAGCGTCGCCGAGCGCGCCAGGGAGATCGCCATCCTCCGCTCGCATGGCATGACCACCGGCCAGGTGCAGGCGATGGTGGTCGCGGAGGCCGCGATCATGGGCACCATCGGCGGGATCGCGGCGGTCGTCACCGGGATGCTCATGTCCTGGGCCGTGGTGGGCGGCACCGCACCGCATGATTTCGGGGCGGAGCTGGCCGTTCCGTGGCCGCTGCTCATCAGCGTCGTCCTGCTGGGGACTGGTGTTGCAGCCCTGGCCGGCCTCTATCCCGCAGGTCTCGCCGCTCGCATTCCGATCGTGGGCAGCATCTCGCATTTCGAGTGAAGGAGAGGACCCGATGGCCGCACGCTTCTGGGAAGCATCAGTTGGACGGGCGTTCGTGGGGCGCCTGGAGGTCGGGGACGACCTGGTCGAGGAGATCGAGCGCGTTTGCGCCGATAAGGACATCAGGGCGGCCTGGGTCAGCGTGATCGGCGCCGTGCGACAGGCCGCGTTCGCCTATTACCAGCAGGAGGAGCACCGCTACATGGAGCTGAAGACCGATGGGCACCACGAGATCAGCGGCTTCATCGGCAACATCTCGATGCGTGATGGAGCGCCGTTCCTGCACGCGCACGCCACCTTTTGCGCGTCGAGCGGCGTGGCGGTCGGTGGCCACCTGGTGAAAGGCTGCGAGGTCTTTGTCGCGGAAGTGACGATCCGCGAGATGACGGGCGTGGTGCTGGAGCGCACCCCAGACGAGGCCACCGGGCTTGCGCTCTGGTAGCGTCGCAGCCGATAGTCCTGTGCGAGTACTGGGTGAAAAGCCTCAATTGGCGCCGATGACAATTCTTCCAGCGTCACCGATCAGCCATTGGTACTTATGGGCGATGGACCTTTAGCGGCCCGGGCAACAGAATCGCCCGGGCGTCACAGATCGAGGGAAGCCGAAAGTGATTCGTCACTGGCACCGGGCGGCTGATCGCAGTCAGCGCGGGCAGTCGATGGTCGAGTTCATGCTCGTGCTGCCCATTTTCCTGATCGTGATCCTCGCCTTCGTCGAGTTCGGCTTCGCATTCAGCACCCTGAACTCGCTGAACTTCACCTCGCGCGACCTCGCGCTGTACGCCTCCGAAGCCGGAAACCAGGGGGGCAGCGACTGCAGCGTCCTGTCGATCCTGGAGCGCGAATTCGGCGCCTCTTCAAACGTGGCCGGCATCTCCACGGTGACGATCTACTGGGCCGATGACAACGGCAATCCGCGCATCACCGGCGAGATGAACGAGTACGACCGCACCGGCAGCATGACGTGCACGGACATCAATGGCGTGGTCCAGACCCTGCCCTACACCGCAGGCACGGCCACGTATCCCGAGGCGGAGAGATGCCCCGTGCGCGCGCCGAAGGGATGTCCGCTGTACGGCCATCCGGGCCTGGACACGATCGGCGTCCGTCTCACGTATACCTACGACTGGCGCACACCGCTCGGTGACCTGCTGGGCTTCGCCGGTCCGCCGATATTCACCGCATCGCAGCAGATGCGAATCGAGCCCGTGCTATGAGGCTGCGGTCATGGCTCACACCTCGGCGGGCGCACGCAGCCGCGCGCGGCCAGAGCCTGGTCGAGTTCGCGATCGTGCTCCCGTTCCTCATGCTGCTCATCCTGGGCGCGATCGAGTTCGGCTTCGTGTTCGACAGCCGGATCTCGCTCCAATATGCGTCGCGCGAGGGCGCGCGCGTCGCTTCGCAGCTGGTGAACGGCGGGGGAGCGCTGGGATGCGGAGTCGGCGGATCGCCATTTGTGAACGGACCGCCCAGCGTGGACGAACAGATCATCGCCGCCGTGAACCGCGTGATCACCAGCTCGGGCTCGCCGCTGGATGTTTCCCGGGTGACCGAGATTCGGCTCTTCCTGACTGACGCGGTGGGCAACGAGGTCCCGGGCAACGTGAATGTCTGGCTCCCCACTCCGGGCGCCGGGCCAATCGTGGATGGAAAGAACCTCGACTTCACCCAATCGACCGTGGGATGGCCGGCCTGCTCGCGAGACTACGGCCCGCCCGCGGATTCGATCGGCGTTGGCGTGCGATACGTCTACCAGCTGCAGACGCCATTCCTGGCGTTCACCGGCGTCACCAACCTGCCGATGTATGACATCACCATCATGGCCATGAACCCAACGAGCTAGGTGCCCGACCCAATGAATGTGCCCAAAAAGCCCGTGATCCGAACGATCGCCCATCGGGGCCAGGTCCTCGTGATCACTGCCGGGATCCTCACCATCCTGATCGCGCTGGTCGGTCTCATCGTCGACCTGGGCTGGTATCAGTCGAACCTGCTCAGCATTCAGCGCAGCGCAGACGCCGCGGCCCTTGCCGGCGTCGTCTACCTGCCTGCGAACGTGGGACAGGCTCAGACGACTGCGTATGCCGAGGCGACCAAGAACGGGTACACGACTGGCGGCGTCACGACCGTGACGGCCACCCAGGATCTGGGCAACCCGCGTCGGCTGAACGTCACGATCAAGACCGAAGTGCCCACCTATTTCATCCGGATCTTCGGGATGGATACGATCAGCGCCACGCGTGACTCGAGCGCCGAATTCGTGCTGCCGGTGCCGATGGGCAGTCCGCTGAACTACTACGGCGTCGGCTGCATGGATACCAACGGCGACGAGCCACCCTGTACCCAGAATGGCAACGGAACCGGAGACAGCGGTGTCCCGGATGCCACGCTCGGCAGTTCGGTTACCGGCGCAAGCGCGCCTCAGCCCCAGCTTGACAGCCAGGGCTTCTGGGGGGCCGTCTTCACCCGTGGCGGCGACAGTCGCAACGGCGATGCCTTCTCACCGACGGACTTCAGCGGTGGCCTGGGCGGCGGTGGTGGGGCGAACCTCGACTACGACCCGGCGGGCTACGGCTACAGCGTCGAGATTCCTGCCGCCGGCGGTGGAAAGGTCTATGTCTTCGACCCGATGTTCTGCGGCATGCCCACGCTCGGCTCGGGTCGCGCAGGAACGGGCGACGAATGGACCGGGGCGCTGGGCGGGGCCAGCAACCCGTCGCCCGTGACCACCTACTACAACCTGTGGGACACCAACGGCACGCCCAACCTCGCCGACGACATGCTCGTCTACACGTCAGGAAACCTGTTCGTCAACGGGCTGAACAACGACGGCGTCGAATACGTCGACCTGAGCGGCGCGCACGGCAGCGGCAGCCCGCAATACGCGGGAACCAGCACCGACTGCGCCGGCAGCCAGTATCACCTGCAGTGGTGGCAGGTTCCGACCGGATTGCTCGCGCAGGGCATCTATCGCCTGCAGGTCACGAGCACCAATGTCCAGCTGCCGCCTATCGGCTCGAGCGGCTTCGGCGGCGGCACGCTGGCTGCTGCCCTGCAGCCGAGCGATGCAGTCGGCGCGGCGAATCGCTTCTCCCTCGAGGTGACCAGCGCGGGGGGTGCTCCTCGCGTGTACGGCGCCGGCCGCATGGCGGCCTACACCAACATGCAGTCCGGCACGCAGAACTTCTACCTGGCCCAGATCGACAGGTCGTCGGGACGCGGCAAGACCATCCAGATCGAGCTCTACGATCCCGGCGACGTGGGCGGCGGAGCCTGGCTGCAGTTCCTGAATCCCGATGGAGCCAGCTACTCACCGGCAACGTTCTCGTTCACCAGCGTGTCCAAGGCCGGCAATCCCGGGCCGTCAGGCACGAACGTGACCTGTATCGAGACCAACCACCCGGGCAGCGCGCCCGCCTTCCCGATCCCCGCCGGGTGTCCAACCATCTTCGACGGCACGGGCAATCAGTTCGACTCTTTCTGGCTGACGATCACAATCCCGCTGCCGAGCAGCTACGGAACCGTTATCCAGAACTCCGGCTGGTGGAAGATCCAGTACACCGTCGGCGGCGGTAACGATACGACCACCTGGCAGGTGGCCATCCTCGGCAACCCCGTGCACCTGGTCCTGCCCTAGCAAATCGGGGGAGGGACACCGGGCGCGCGGCTGCCTAGACTGATGCCCAATCGTTGAGCTTCAGTCAGACCGAGGTTGGTGATGGCAGATCAGGAAAACGACGACGAGCAGCCGATCGCGTGGATGGCCGTTCCGCAGGACACGCCCGTGCGCACTTCTGATGGAGAGACGGTTGGAACGCTGTCAGACGTGCTCGGTTCCCGCCAGGAGGACATCTTTCACGGCGTGGTGGTGCACCTGGGGCGCTTCGGCCACCATGTCTTCGTGGCGGCCGACGACGTCTCGCTCCTCGCCCGATCAGTCGTGGGGGTGGCGCTGACGTCGGCCGAGATCCACGGTCTGCCCGTCCACGACGAGGAGCGCCAGTACGACCTGGGCATCGTCGGGCTGTTCCGGAAGCACCCTGGCTGGGTGCGCGAGAAGGATCGCTAGCCGCTGACGCGAACCGTCTTGATGCGGGCATTGAACGTATCGGCGATGTAGAGGACGCCCGCTGCATCCACGAACACGCCGATCGGATCGCTGAGCCCACGCGCCACGGTGGTGATCATGCCGTCGCTGGTGACCCGACGAATCAGGCGTGCGTGATGCTCGGCGATGAACAGGTTTCCATTGGCGTCGACCGCGATTCCCCAGGGATCCTGGAGCGGAATGGAGATCGCTGGCACTCCTTCAGCCCCGAATAGGCCGTTGCCGCCGCCCGCCACGGTCGTGATCACGCCAGCTCGGTTCACCTGGCGGATCACCTCGTTGTGCCACTCCGAGAGGAAGAGGTTGCCGTCACTGTCGACGGCAACGTCCCAGGCATCAATCGTTGCGTCGGTGGCAGGCCCATCATCTCCGGAGAAGCCTGGAACGCCCGTGCCGGCCACGGTTGTGATCGTCCCGCTGACATCGATCTTGCGGATCGCTCCACCGTCTGCCACGTAGAGGTTGCCTTCGGCGTCGAACGCCATGCCACCCGGCCAATTGAGGCCCGGTCTTGCGGTGT
The DNA here is from genome assembly GCA_030853945.1 of Chloroflexota bacterium. GTDB lineage: Bacteria > Chloroflexota > Limnocylindria > QHBO01 > QHBO01 > CF-167. Next base: position 17,717 of record JALYUB010000029.1, on the reverse strand, counting down.
TGAACAGCTGTGCTGCCGTTGCGGGTCCGCCATCTCCGGAGAATCCACGCTCGCCCGTGCCCGCCACAGTGGTGATGATCCCCTGGAGGTCCACCCTGCGAATCCGATAGTTGAAGAGGTCGGCGATATACAGGTTGCCGTCCTGGTCCACCGCGACGTCATGTGGCTCGTTGAGTTGCGCCGCGGTGGCCGGGCCCCCATCCCCCGAGAATCCCGTGCCGCCAGAGCCGGCGACGGTGGTGATGATTCCATTCGGATCCACCCTGCGAACGGTATCGCCCCCAGGGCCGGTGCAAAGGATTCCTGGATCGGCCACGTACAACGTGCCTGCCGCGTCGAGGGCAATGTCAGCGGGTCCGCAGAAAGCCGCCGAGGTTGCCGGACCGCCGTTCCCCAGCGCGGTGCCGCCGCCGGCGACAGTGGTGAGTGTCGGCGAGCTGGGTGAGGCCGCTGAGCTACTGATCGACGGGGCGGCCGCCGACGCCGAAGGCGACGCGTTCGAAGAAGAGCAGGCCGCGACAGCAAGGGTGAGCATGACGCTCAGGAATGACGGCCAGGTCCGGAAGGGGCGCAGACGATGCCCCGGCTCAACTGAGATGCATGGGCCGGAAATCGTTCCTGCTCGACTCATCGCCGGACTCTACACCGTGGGTTTGCAGTAAAGGTCGTTCTTGCGGGCCCCGTACAATGTCGCCTCGCGCGCCCGTAGCTCAGCGGACAGAGCGGGTGGCTTCGGACCATCAGGTCGCGGGTTCGATTCCTGCCGGGCGCGCCACCTCCTTCCCGGTCGAGGCCCAGGGGGACCGACATGCCAAGTGACGTGGTCGCGACCGTGGTGGCGCTCTGGCGGTATCCCGTGAAATCGATGATGGGGGAGCAGCTCAACGTGGCCGAGGTGACGGACCGCGGCCTGCTCGGCGATCGGGCGTACGCCATCGTCGACCGCGAGACCGGCAAGGTGGCGAGCGCGTAGTTCCCGCGGAAGTGGCCGACCCTGTTCTCGCATCGAGCGACCTACGTCGAGCCGCCATCCGGAACCGATGGCCTGCGGGCGGTGCAGATCACGCTGCCGGATGGCCGTGTCGTCCGCAGTGACGGTCCCGATCTCGACCGTCTCCTCTCGGCCGACCTGGGCAGGGAAGTCGCCCTTGACCGCTCCGCGCCGGAGGCGCCGAGCCTCGAGGAATACTGGCCCGACATGGACGGCCTCGACTTCCGGGATGCGCTGACCGATGAGGCGATGCTCCCGGGCACCTTCTTCGACGCCGGCCTCGTCCACCTGCTGACGACCGCCACGCTCGCCCGGCTCGGCCAGCTCTACCCCGAGGGTCGGTTCGACGTCCGCCGGTTCCGACCCAACGTCGTCGTCGCTTCGACGAACGGCGAGGAGGGCTTCATCGAGGATGCGTGGGTTGGACGGACCTTGACAATCGGGGAGGAGGTCCGCCTGCAGATCACGAAGCCATGCGGGCGATGCGTCATGACGACGCTCGCCCAGGACGACCTGCCAAAGGACCCGGGCATCCTGCGGGCCGCGGCGCAGCACAATCGCGTGAAGGTGGGCGTCTACGCCGCTGTGCAGCGAGGCGGCCCGCTTCGCCACGGGGACGAGGTCCGGCTGCTCGCGATCTAGCCACGCCCAAAAGTGACTTTGTAAACAGGCTCGACAAAGACTGTGCGTAACGCTCATGGGCTGGCCGAGCCCCGGGGCCTGCGGCGCCGCGTTATGGTTGCGTCCGAGCGGCGATGACAGCGCTGAGGTAGGTGGCGTCGTCGCCGATCCCGGCGAACAGACCGGACTTGGCGTTGTGCAGCCAGTCCAGCCCGAGGACGTACAGCCCTGCCACCGGCGTCACCCCGCGCCGCTGGATTGGATACCCGTCAGCGTCGACGAACGGCAGCCGGACCCAGGCGAAGTCCGGCCGGTAGCCGGTTGCCCAAATCACGGTACCGATCCGGGCCTTGCCGAGATCGAGCTGCAGAGGCGGGGCGTCCTGCCGTTCGGCTGACACCGCCCCGCTCCCGCTTGGCCGCAGGTCGGCCGGCAGCTCCTCGGCAGGCGCATCGAGCCCCTGGGTCTCGATGACACGGTCGATGGATTCGAGGAGCGCCCGCGCCTCGGCATCGGCCCAGGCGACGTTCGCTGCCAGATCGTCGGAGAAATACGCCGCTCCATCCTTGATGTCGCGGAGGCGCCCGACCAGCCGCACGCCATCGCGGGCGAGTGAATGCGCATTGATGTCGTGGCCGCCTCCTGCGCCGGTGAGCTGGGGATTGGGTTTGCCGGCATGCACGCCCGAGGGGAGGTCCTCGGCCTTTCGATCGAACCACCCGGTCAGGCGCAGCCAGGCAGCAATGTCGCGACCCCGGTACCGTCGCGGCGCCCACCAGCTCCTGCCGCCCGACAGGTAAACCTCGCGTCCAGAGCGCGCCAGCTCCTCCGCCACCTGGGCGCCGGTCTCGCCACTGCCGATGACGAGCACGCTGCCTGGCGCGAGCTCTTCTGGATTCCGATAGTCGGCCCCCACCATCTGGGAGATCGTCGGCGGCAGCTCGGTCGCATCCGGCGGAATCTTCGGCTGCTGGAGCGCGCCCGTCGCCAGGACCACCTGCTCGGTATGGAGCGTCCCATCCTCGGTCCGCAGGACGAAGCCTTCGTCCATCGCATCGCGCTCCACGCTGGTCACCCTGACTCCTTCGCGGACGGGCGCGCCGAACGAGGTTGCCCAGCCCACCAGGTGCTCGACGACCTCGTGCTTGGCCATGAAGCCGTCCGGATCATCCCCGGGATAGGCGAAGCCAGGGAGCACCATCGACCAGTTCGGGGCGATCAGCCGCAGGGAGTCCCAGCGCTTGGTCCGCCAGCTCTCGACGACCCGGCGCTGCTCGAGGATGAGATGTGGACGGCCCAGCTCCGTCAAGCGATAGCTCAGTGCCAGCCCCGCCTGGCCAGCCCCGATGATCGCGATCTGTGTCTTCGTGACGTCCGTGTTCGCAGTGTAGCGCGCGACCGGATCGTCTCCCCCCGCCCCGCGTGAGGGTCTCGCGCGGACGGTTCAGCTGGTCTGCGTCGTCCCGTGGGTGGGCAGGTCGTCGTACCGCTTCCATCGGTAGATCAGGGTCGACACGGTCCAGCTGACGACGAAGATGCCGATGATCGCGAAGCCGATGATCGCGAAGTCGAGGTTGCCCACTGCATCCCACAGGCCGCCTGACAGGTGGAGCCTCTGCGCCACGATCGAGAGGACCTCGAGGCCCCCGATGGCGAACGCGATCAGGACCGAGACCAGGGTGATGTTCAGGTTGTAGTACAGCTTGCGAATTGGCTTGACGTATGCCCAGCCGTACGCCCCCAGCATCAGGACGCCGTCGGTGCTGTCGACCAGCGACATGCCGGCCGCAAAGAGGGCGGGCAGCACCAGGATGAAGGCGACCGGCACGTGATTGACGCCCGAGGCCGCGGCGAGCCCCAGCAGTGCCACCTCGGAGGCGGTGTCGAACCCGAGCCCGAACAGCAGGCCCAGCGGGTACATGTGCCAGCTCTTGCGGATCACGCGCAGCATCGGCCGGAACACGCGCGCCAGGAGGCCTCGCTCGCTCAGGAACTCCTCGAGCGTCGCCTCGCTGTACGAGCCGCCGCGCGAAACGCGCCGGAACATGCGGTAGACGTCGATCAGCACGATCAGGTTGATGATGCCGATGATCAGCAAGAACGCCGCCGAGACGCTCGTCCCGATCAGGCTGCCGATCTCGCGGAAGGTCGGGATGTCGCTGATGATGCCGGCCGAGATGGCGATCACGACCGACAGCAGCACGACGATGGTCGAATGTCCGAGCGAGAAGAAGAGGCCCACGCCGACAGGCCGCTGGCCGTCCTGCATCAGCTTTCGGGTCGTGTTGTCGATGGCCGCGATGTGGTCGGCATCGACTGCGTGGCGCAACCCGAAGGTGTAGGCCAGGAAGGCGGTCGGCAGCAGGATCGGGTACTGCACCGATGCGATCAGGGCGAGTCCCCAGGCGACCAGGTTGAACACGGCCAGAAAGGCGTAGAGGCGTGCGATCCGGCTGCGGATCGGACTGGGGGTGCGCAGGAGACGCACGAAGCTGTCGACCATGGGACCTCCGGGACGCGCTCTGCACGATGTTAGTTGCCAGCAGTCGTAGATGCAACGTATTGCAGCAAGACCCTGCCTATACTACGAACCGTGGCCGTGAAAGCATCACTTCGAGAGCCCTGGTCGTCGCTCCCCGGGCGGCTGCGTGAGCGCGGTCTGCGCTGGACGCCGCAGCGCCGCACGGTCATCCAGGTCCTCGCCAGAACGCGTGGCCACATCACCGGCGCGGAGCTCATCGATCGCTGTCGGCGGCTCGACTCGGGCGTCGTCCCGTCGACCGTCTACCGCACGCTGGATGTTCTGGAGCAGATGGGCCTGGTACGGCACGGCCACGGTGCCGATGGACGCGAGGAATTCCACGTCGGATCGGTTGCCGAGCATGGCCATCTCCACTGCGCGACCTGTGGCAGCCAATGGGAGATCACCGATCCCCAGGCCCGGGAGATCGCCACGATCTTCGCTCCACAGGGATTCGAGGTCGACGCGTCGCACGTCACGATCGTCGGGCAGTGTCAGACGTGTCGTAGCAAGGCCGACAGCGACAGAGGGGTTTCGACGGTCCCGCACAACAGCTAGGCGGGCTACACGCCGCTGCTAGCATGCCGCGCATGAGCGCGGGCGCACGCACCATTTCCGCCCTCACGTCGCGCGTCGCGATCCAGCTTTCGCCGTTCGCGGAGGCCATTGCGTGGTCGGTGGCGGCGCTGATCCTCTACTGGATCACGGGGCCGCCCGTGCAGGGCGACGTCTGGCCGCCGCTGGCCGAGGCGTTCACCCACGGCAAGCTGTACCTCGCCGAGGACCGGCCGTGGCTCGAGCTGGTGCCGCGCGCGGGCGGCGGACAGTACGTCCCGTTCCCGCCGGTGCCCGCGCTGCTGCTGGTGCCGGTAGCGCTGATCATGGAGCCGACCTCGATCGCGCAGGAGATCCCCGGCAACGTCTACGCCAGCATCGTGGGAGCGGCGAACGTGGGCCTGGCCTTCTGGCTGCTGCGCGGATGGGGCGTCGCGCCCTCGCCGCGGCGCTGGCTGACCTTCGGCTTCGCCTTCACCACTCACTGGTGGGTTGCCGGCATGGCCGGCCCGCACCATTTCGCCGAGACGACGGCCGTCTTCTTCGGCCTGATCTCGCTCAACCTGGCGGTGCGCCAACGCCTGCCGATGGTGGGCGGCCTGATGCTCGGCCTGGCGGCCGGGTCACGGCTGCCGGTGGGCCTGGCGCTGCCCGCGGTGCTGGCCCTGTACGGCGATACCTGGGGATCGCGGCGCCAATGGATTCTGGTGCTGGCCGGGCTCGCCGTTCCGGTGCTCGCGATGGCAGGCTACAACATCGCGCGCTTCGGCAGCCCCATTGACTTCGGCTACGCCCACATCCCCAGCGGCGACGCAGGCCTGCTCATCACCGACGAGCCATGGTTCAAGGAAGGCCTGATGTCCGTCACCTACATCCCGCGCCACATGGAGGTGATGTTCCTCAGGTTCTTCGACATCGTGTCCCAGCCACCGTTCCTCAAGCCGAACCTGACCGGGGCATCGCTGCTGCTCACCATGCCATTCATCTTCTGGAGCCTGCTGGCGCGGGGTCGCCTCGTTCCGATCATCTGGCTCAGCGTGCTGCTGGTCATGATCCCCGACCTGACGTGGGGCACGTGGGGCTTCGCGCAGTTCGGCTATCGGCGCATCCTGGACGTGATGCCCCTGCTCCTGATCCTGCTGGCGATGGTGTTCAAGGAACGGATGGAATGGCCGCCGAAGGTCACCATCCTGTTCGGCGTCGCCGTCCACGCCTACGGCATCTTCGTCTGGAACGTGCTCAACTTCGTCCAGTAGCGGCCGGTCAGTCGCCGCCCAGGTGGAACGGGACATCGACCACGATCGTGTTCTTGCGGCCGAACAGGCGCAGCTTCAGGCGCAGGCTGGTCTGATTGTGCAGCAGGTTCTCCCACCAGTGGCGCGGCACCACCTCGGCCAGCACCACCACGATCGGGCGGCTGGGATGCAGCGACTGAAGCGCGTCCATGTAGCGCAGCAGAGGACCGACCAGGGCACGGTACGGCGACTCCACCACGACCAGCTCCATCGGCCCGCGGAGCGTCTGCCAGTCGTCACGCAACCGGTCGGCCGTGTGCGGGTCGTTCGTGATGTGCACCGCCGTGGCGCGCGGGGAGATGGTGCGGGCGAACGCCAGAGCGCGCCGCGCGGGCCGGTCGAGGCGGGCCAGCGGCACGATCACGATCGGGTCGGGCTCGACATCGTCAGACGTGCCCGGGACCGCCTGCAGCTGGCGGGACATCGAGCGGTAGTGGCCGCGGATCGAGAGCATCAGCAGGATCAGGATCGGAGCCATGACCATCACCAGCCATGCGCCGGACAGGAACTTCGTGCTGGCCACGATGACCACGATCACCGCGGTCGTGACCGCGCCCAGCCCGTTGATGGCAAGGCCGACCCGCCAACCGGGCTCGCGGCGCCGCCACCAGCGCACGACCATGCCTGACTGGGAGAGGGTGAAGGCGACGAAAACGCCCAGCGTGTAGAGGGGGATCAGGGCGGTGACGCTGGCGCCGAACACGACCAGCAGCAGGGCGGCCAGCGCGGACAGGGCGATGATGCCCGTGGTGAAGGCCAGCCGCTCACCGCGGAAGCCGAATGACCGCGGCATGAAGCCGTCCCGCGCCAGGAAGCTCGACAGTCGCGGGAAATCGGCGAACGAGGTATTCGCGGCCAGCGCCAGCACCAGCGCCGTCGCGACCTGGATCAGCACCAGGAACCATCCATCGCCCATCACGTGCCGGGTGAGCAGTGACAGGACGGTCTGGACCTCGTTGGGATCAGGAATGACGTGGATCGCACCTGCCAGGTAGCTGATGCCCAGGAACAGCGCGCCGAAGATGGTGACCTGGAACGCGAGCGTGATGCGGGCGTTGCGCCATTCCGGTGGCTGGAAGGCCGGCACGCCATCGGACACCGCCTCGACGCCGGTGAGGCCGGCCGCGCCTGAGCTGAACGCGCGCAGGGTGAGGAAGATGGCCGCCAGGCCCACCATCTGCTGCGCGCCCTCCCCAGCCGTGGGCCAGTCGGGAGGAGGCACGAACGGTCCAAGGTCCTTGAGGAGCAGCTGGCGCACCAGGCCGAAGGCGATCATCGCGCCGACGGTGAGGATGTACAGGTAGGTGGGCGCCATGAAGATGGATCCGGACTCCCGGATGCCGCGCAGGTTGCCGAGCATCAGCACCAGCACGATCACGACGGCGATCAGCACCCGCTCGGGGACCAGGCTCGGCACGATGGAGGTGATCGCCGCGACGCCGGCTGAGACCGAGACAGCCACGGTCAGGATGTAGTCGATCAGCAGGGCGGCTGCGGCGGTCAGCCCCGGCAGGGTGCCGAGGTTGTCGCTGGCCACGATGTAGCTGCTGGCGCCGTTTGGATATGCCTTGATCGTCTGCATGTAGCTGGATGCCACGATCGCCAAGATCACCACGATCCCGACCGTGATCGGCATGGTCAGGCTGAGGGCGCCGATCCCGCCGAGGATCAGGATGCGCATCATCTCCTCGGTCGCGTACGCCGACGAGCTGATGTTGTCGCTGGAGAAGATGGCCAGCGCCTTGAGCTTGGTCAGCCGCTCATGGAGCTCATGGTCGCTCGAGATCGGACGCCCGATGAGGACCGTGCGAATCCGCCGCAACACGGACCTGAAGCCGCTGCGACCCAGGAGGGTGCTCTCCGAGGCGATCAAGGTCCCCTCTTCGCCGCGCTCGAACTCGTCCTCGAACGGACGCACGATGCGAACGTAGGAGTCCCCGGGCCGTTGCCCGCGGCGCTTCTCGCGAACCTCCAGCAGGGAATCGACGGGTGGCGGCTCCGGCTTGCGGCCGCGATCCGGTGGGCGGTTGGAACTCATCCGGCGGGTATTACAGCACCGATCGGCGGCTGCCGCCGCCTCTCACAGGCGCAGCAGCAGCCCTTCGCGAGCGTCGAGCGCCAGGTCGTGGAGCACCACGGAACCCTCGCGGCCACCGGTCCCGGCCATGACCTCGCCTCCCGCCGCGACGCTCGAGAGGTCGACTGCGGCCTGCTCGTCGCCCATGTTGGCGACCAGCAGCAGCCGCTCGCCGTCCGTCTCGCGGTTCCACGCCAGGAGGTCCGGTGGCAGGCCGGAGAGGAGGGCCAACGCACCGTGCCGCAGCGCCGGAGAGCTGCGGCGCAGCGCCAGCAGGCGTCGGTAGAAGGAGAGCAGCGACGCGGGATCCGGGGACTGCTGCTCGACGTTTCGTTGCGCCGGGTCCACGAGCGGCAGCCACGGCGTCCCGCTGGTGAAGCCCCCGGCGGGGGAGGCATCCCACTGCATCGGCGTGCGCTGCGCGTCGCGTCCCGCGCGGTCGTGCTCCTTCCCCGGCATCGGCCTGGCATCGACCATCCCGATCTCCTCCCCCGCGTAGATGCAGATCGTGCCGCGCAGGGAGAGGAGCAGCAGCGCCGCCAGCCGCGCCCATCGCTCCCCGAAGCGGGTGGCGTGGCGCGACAGGTCGTGGTTGGAGAGCGCCCACGTCGGCTCGGCGCCAGGTGGCGTGAACCGCTCGCCGCGCTCGATGGTGCGCCGGAACGGCTCCGCCGCCCACTTGATGAGGCACAGCTCGAAGTCGAATGCGCGCTGAAACCCGGCCCCCGTCCCGTTGCCCAGGTACCTCGCCAGGCGCTCGGCGGGCAGATACGCCTCGCCCAGCAGCAGCCGGTCCGGGTATTCATCGGCCACGCTCCGCAGGAAGCCGACGACCTCGGTCATTCCCGGCTGGTCGTCGCTCCAGACCGGGTCGAGCCCGGTGCGATCGCGCGGGAACGGGGGAACCGGCGGCCCGGCGGGAGGGTTGTCGCGCAGCAGCGGGTCCTTCAGCGCATGCGTGATGGCATCCACCCGGAAGCCGTCGACGCCGCGACCGAACCAGAAGCGCATCGCCTCGCCGATCGCGGCGGCGACCTGTGGGTTGCGCCAGTTGAGGTCCGGCTGCTCGGGGTAGAAGGAATGGAGGTAGTACTGGCCGCTGGCGGGGTCGAGCTCCCAGGCCGAGCCGCCGAAGCTGGCGCGCCAGTTGTTCGGCGGCCCGCCGTCGGCTCCGGGATCGGCCCAGGTGTACCAGTCGCGTCGCGCGTTGGTGCGCGACGAGCGGCTCTCGACGAACCACGGGTGCTCGATCGAAGTGTGGCAGGGGACGAGGTCGAGCAGCAGCCGCAGGCCGCGCGCATGGCACGCCTCAACGAGCCGATCGAGGTCGGCGAGCGTCCCAAACTCGGCGGCGACCCCGGTGAAATCGGAGATGTCGTAGCCGAAATCGGCCAGCGGGGAGGGGTAGATGGGGGACAGCCAGACGGCGTCCACGGCCAGTGAGGCATCGGTCCCGGCCAGGTGGTCCAGGCGGCCGAGGAGGCCGGGCAGGTCACCGATGCCATCGCCATCGGCGTCGGCGAAGCTGCGGGGGTAGACCTGGTAGATGACGCCGCCCGCCCACCATGGGGCAGATGGGTCCTGCGTGGGCGAGGTCACGACGGCCGATTGTAGACGCCCGACAAGCTCAGATTGGAGATGACGGCTCAGGCGCCTCGAGCGGTGCGTAGGTCATCCGCCCCGCGACTCCCCAGGTGAAGCCGAGCAGCGAGGCAGCCACCACGATCGCCCCTGCAGTCGCAAACATGATGGTGGCGGCCCCAAGATCGACGACCGCGCCTGCCAGGGCATAGCTGACTGGCGCAAGCCCGATCGCACCGAGCATCACCATGCTCATCACCCGGCCTCGCATGTCCTCGGCTGTCCGACTCTGGAGCCACGAGAAGATATGGACGTTTACGAAGCCCGCTCCAACGCCGATGGCGGCCAACAGCGCGGACGCGCTCGCCACGTTCGGCGCCGCGCCGAGGAGCGCGAAGGCGCCACCCATCCCGATCGCGATCGTCAGCACGATCGCGCCCAGCCTCCGCACGCGTCCGACCGAGCCGGCTCCGGCCGCGCCCAGCAGGGAGCCGGCGCCGAACGCGCTGAGCAGGATCCCGAAGGTGGCTGAGCCGCCGCCAAGGCTGTTCCGCGCGAGGAAGGGGAGGCCAACCAGCAGGGGCCCGTTGAAGGCGAAGTTGAAGGCGGCCGTCAGAAGGATCAGGGAGCGCACTGCAGGGTCGCTCCAGGCAACGCGCAGGCCGGCCGAGATCGTGCCCAGCAGGCTGGGTCTCGGGCTGCCCGAACTGGCTCCCGCGTGCCCAGCACGGCGCCCGCCCAGGACGAGGGAGACAGCCGTGGCCGCGATCGCGAACGAGACGGCGTCCACCACGAACGCCGTCCCGATCTGGAACGACGCGATGAGGAGGCCGGCCAGGGCGGGACCGATCAGCCCGGCCAGCTGCTGGCTGCCCTGCAGGAGGGCGTTGGCGGGAGGAAGCGCGGGCTCGTCCACCAGCATCGGCAGGATGGAGTTGACGGCGGGATAGAAGAGCGCGTCCACGACGCCGAAGATGCCGGCGAAGACGAAGAGCTGCCAGAGCTGCGCGTTCCCGGTGAGGACGAGGACCGCCAGGATGCCGACCAGCACCGCGCGGAATGCATTCGAATAGAGCATCAGGCTGCGGGGCGAGAAGCGATCCGAGAGGGCCCCGCCCAGGAGGATGAAGACCGTCCGCGGAATCGCGGCCACCATCAGCACGCTCCCCAGCGCCAGGCCCGATCCGGTCAGCTGCAGGGTCAGCCAGGCCAGCGCCACGAAGTGGAAATGGTCGCCAAGCACCGAGATGCTCTCGCCGCCGAACAGGAGGCGGAAGTCGCGAACGCGGAGAGGCCGCAACAGGTTCATTCGACGGTGATCAGGACGGCGTCGCCATCCTCGTCCTCAGCGAGGTCGACGATCGGGCCGACAGTGTCCGATTCCACCGCCCGCTCGATCAGCGCGGCGTAGCTGTCCGGGATGCCCGGCACCATGCGCGCGGCCATCGCAGCGAAGGCGAGGGGAATGCGGACGTCGACCACGCGGCGGCCGCGCTCGGTGACCTGGATTCGGACGCGTCGGCCGCGGGCCTTGCCCGGAATCGTCCCGGAACCCGGTGAGGGCTCTGCTGGCCGACGGGAACCTTGCCGTCCCAGCGCTTCGATGATGGGGGCAGCCTCTTCGGCGCTCAGCTTCCCCTCGCTCACCAGGCGCAGGATTGTGGTCAGCTCATCGCTCATGTCAGGAGCGCTCGGCGAGGCGGCGAGTCGCCTCATCGACGTCGATCTCACCACGCTCGAGCGCGCGGAGGATATCGAGCTCAGATCTCTGCTCCGCGCCGGTTGATGCGGCCCCTGGTGCCCCCGCCGGCCTTGCAGTGAGGCGCCGCGGGCGTCGCACGCTGACGTCGCCGGACATGGAATTGAACACCAGGCGAGGTCCCCCATTGCCGATGATCAATCGACGGCGATCGACCTGCCCTTCCAGCCGATGGTCGAGCTCGCTGCTCACGTCGGTGGAGAGCCCGTGGATCTCGAACGTCGCGTTGCCGACGAGGCCCACGCCCAGGTCGCCGCTGACCGTTTCCACGCGGAAGTCGCCGCCTTCCGCCAGCTCTGCCTCCAGCTCGACGTCGCCGGAGACGGTGTTAGCCCGCAGCGAACGAAGCGTGGCTGCCGTGATGTGCAGGTCCCCGGAGACGGCCTGCGCATCGGCCGCCAGGGGCTGGTTGGCGCGGATCGTGGCGTCCCCGGACACGGTCTCGACCCGGACAGACCCGCCGACCTCGTCGAGCGACAGGTCGCCCGATACGGTGCGGTAGCTCTGCTCCCCGGACAGGCCGTTGACGTCGAGGTCGGAGGAGACAGCGGTCAGCTCCAACCTTGACGCGGACGGGACCTCGGCCTGCATCGTCAGCTCGTAGTGATCCCTCGCGCCGAACAATTGGCTGATCACGGCGCCGATCGACGGTGTGCCCATCTCCTCTTCGATGCTGAGCTCGCCCGGGCTGCGATGAACACGGAGCTGGATCGCTTCGAAGATACGATCGGCATCGGCATCGGAGGAGGCCGATATCTCGAACGTGGCTCGGACGTGCGCCTCGCCGCCGGGAATGCCGCCCAGGCGAACGTCACCGGAGGTGACCTTCAGCGAGACCCTGCCGTGGTCGCCAATGTCGTGATCGATGGACTGGGTGCGGACGTAGGTGCCCATGGCCTACGCACTCCCGAGAGCGCGAAGCGCTTCAGCGGCATCCTCGGCCGAGATCTCGCGGCGCGCGAGGCGGTCAAGGATGGCGCGGCGCTCGGAGGCGTCGTCGTCGGTGGGTGGATTCGGTGCGTCCGCCTGCATCGGCTCGTCGGGCGCGGCCTCGTCGCCGTCGGCCAGGCCGAGAGCTCGCACCAGGGCCTCCACCCGACCGCGCACGGTGGGGTAGGAGATGCCCAGCTCGCGCTCCATCTCCTTCAGGTTGCCGCGCGAACGCAGGAAGCTCTCCAGCAGGGAGAGCTGCTCGCGGGAGAGGCGTCCGTAGCGACCGACCCCGAACTCGCCCTCGAGTGCCGTGCCGCAGCTGCGGCAGTGAAGGCGCGTGATCGCCAGCTCACCCTCGCAGACCGGGCAGGTGGAGATGACGTCGCGTGCCATCTATCGCCGCCCGACCCGGGCTGCGCGGTCGCCGCCCAGGCGGAAGATCCGCTTGATGCCACCCTGCTGGACAGTCTTGCGCGAGCGAGTCGCCCGGATCTGCTGCTCGGTGGCCAGCATCGTCAATTGGAACTGGTTGTACAACATTGTGGTTCGCTCCTTCCGTTTTGGTATGTGCCCTGCTGTTTTTCGTAGGTTCTGTTGGACAATAGACTGGCGCTTTCCATTTGTCAAGCCCGTTCTCGCATTTTGGTAAAGCGACTTCCGTAACTGACATCCTAGCCTCGGGTTGGCGTCACGGCGCCACGTGGGCTACCATCCTCCCAGCCCGATGGACCTCCGCCTCCTTCCGTATCAACCGGATCGCGACGTCTACCGGTTGCTGGGCGTGCCCCCAAGTGCCCGCACCGCCGAGATCGCCGCCGCCTGCCGCACGCTGGCGCGCGCGTTCCACCCCGATCGCAACGACTCACGCCGCGCGACCGAGGAGATGCAGGTCGTGAATGCCGTGCGCGCGCTGCTCACCGATCCGCAGTCGCGGGCCGAATACGACCGCGAGCGTCACGTCTTCTGGTCGAGGGCCGCCCGCTCAACGGTTGCTCGACCCGCCGATGCGACGCCGACTGTCCGACCCGCGACCAGGGCCGGACCTGCGCGCGAAGCGCCTGCGGAGCGCCAGGGGCCCGGTCGCCCAAAGCTGTCACGCACGGCTCGAGCCGCGATGGCCGGCCTGTTGGCAGCCCTTCGCGCCCTTCACCCCACGCGATGCGGCTCGTGTGGCGAGTGGATCGAGGCCGACCATCGCTTCTGCGGCGCGTGTGGCGCGCCAGCGCGAACGCATCTGCAGGTCAGCCCCAGGCCGTCCGGCTGATCAGGCCTCGCGCGGCTCGATTCGCTCGGGGTCGATGCCGAGCTCGGAGATGGCGCGCACCAGCTCGCTGCGGTCCGCGGCGCCGGTGAGGCACAGCCCGTGGAGCGCGGCATACGCGATCTGCTCGGGGTTCACCTCGAAATGCACGCGCAGCGCCTCGCGGGTGTCGCTGCGGCCGAAGCCATCAGTTCCCAGCACGGTGAACGGCCGGTCGATCCAGCGCGACACCATGTCGGGCAGTGCCTTCAGGTAGTCCGTGGCGGCGATGATCGGCCCGTCAGCCTGCCCGAGCTGCTGGACGACGTAGGGAACCCGCGCCTCGGCCTCTGGATGCAGCCGATTCCAGCGCTCGACGCTCAGCGCGTCGTTCCGCAGCTGCTGGAAGGAAGGGACGCTCCATACGTCGGCGGCCACGTCGTAGCGCTCGGCCAGCAGGTCCGCGGCGCGCAGCGCCTGGTGCAGGATCGAGCCTGAGCCCAGCAGCTGGACGCGACGCTTCCCGTTCTGGGCTGCCCGGTATAGATAGAGGCCGCGCAGCACGCCCTCTTCGACGCCGTCCGGCTTGGGCGGCATGGCCCAGTTCTCGTTGTAGAGGGTCAGGTAGTAGAAGATGTCTTCGCCGGGCTCGCCGTACATGCGCCGCATCCCCTCGCGCACGATGATCGCGAGCTCGTAGGCCACAGCGGGGTCGTAGGCGAGGATGTTGGGCAGCGTGCTGGCCAGGATGTGGCTGTGCCCGTCGTCGTGCTGCAGTCCCTCCCCGGTCAGCGTGGTTCGACCGGCCGTGGCGCCCATCAGGAAGCCGCGGCCGCGCGCGTCGCCGAACGCCCAGATCTGGTCGCCGGTGCGCTGGAAGCCGAACATCGAGTAGAACGTGTAGAAGGGGATCATCGGCTCCGCGTGGGTGGCATAGCTGGTGCCGGCTGCCGTGAAGTCGGCCATCGCGCCCGCCTCGGTGATGCCCTCCTCCAGGATCTGACCGTCGGTGGCCTCGCGGTACGAGAGCAGCAGCTCCTGGTCGACCGCGGTGTAGCGCTGGCCGAGCGGGTTGTAGATGCCGACCTCCTTGAAGAGGGGGTCCATTCCGAAGGTGCGCGCCTCGTCCGGGATGATCGGCACGATTCGTCGTCCGATCTCCGGGTCGCGCGTCAGGTTCCGCACCAGGCGCGAGAAGGCCATCGTCGTGCTGGCAGGCCGATCCGCTCCCGCGAACAGCTCGGCGTAAGCGGCATCGACTGCTGCGGGAAGCGGCTTGGAGACCACCTTGCGCTGCGGCATCAGGCCGCCCAGCTGGCGGCGGCGCTCGAGCATGTACGCGATCTCCGGTGAGTCCGCGCCGGGGTGGTAATAGGGGGCGTCGGTCAGCTGGTCGTCGGGGATCGGCAGCTCCAGGCGGTCCCGGAAGATCTTCATCTCGTCCACGGTCAGCTTCTTGGCCTGGTGCGTGACGTTCCGTCCCTCGATGCCGGGACCCAGCGTCCAGCCCTTCACCGTCTTGGCCAGGATCACCACCGGCGCGCCCTTGTGCGCCACGGCGGCCGCGTAGGCGGCGTACACCTTGCGATAGTCGTGGCCGCCGCGGCGCAGCTTGGTCAGGTCGTCGTCGGAGAGGTGCTCGACCAGCGCCCTCAGGCGCGGATCAGGCCCGAAGAAGTGCTCGCGGATGTACGCGCCGTCGGCCACCGAGAGCTTCTGGTAGTCGCCGTCGAGCGTCTCGTTCATCTTCGTCAGCAGCACGCCGTCACGGTCGCGCGCCAGCAGCTCGTCCCACTCGCGCGCCCAGATGACCTTGATCACGTGCCAGCCGGCACCGCGGAAGGTCGACTCCAGCTCCTGGATGATCTTGCCGTTGCCGCGCACCGGCCCGTCGAGCCGCTGCAGGTTGCAGTTGACCACGAAGGTCAGGTTGTCCAGCCCCTCGCGGGCCGCCAGGCCCAGGGCACCGAGCGACTCCGGCTCGTCCATCTCGCCGTCGCCGACGAAGGCCCACACCCGGCTGGAGCTCGTGTCGGAGATGCCGCGCGCCGCCAGGTAACGGTTGAAGCGAGCCTGGTACACCGCAGTCATCGGCCCGAGGCCCATGCTGACCGTCGGGAACTGCCAGAAGTCGGGCATGAGACGGGGATGCGGATACGAGGACAGCCCCGTGCCCATACCCCCCGTCTCGCGCCGGAAGTGGTCGAGCTGCTCCGCGCTCAATCGGCCTTCGAGGAACGCGCGCGCGTAGATCCCGGGCGCCGCGTGGCCCTGGAAGAAGATCTGGTCGCCCGCCCCGCCGTCATCGCGGCCGCGGAAGAAGTGGTTGAAGCCGACCTCGTAAAGCGTCGCGGCACTGGCGTAGGTCGACAGGTGTCCGCCGATCCCGTCGAAGCGGGTATTGGCGCGCAGCACCATCGCCAGCGCGTTCCAGCGGATCATGCGGCGGACCCGCTGCTCCATCGCCTCGTCGCCCGGGAAATCGGGTTCCTGCTCGGTCGAGATGGTGTTGATGTAGCGGGTCTGGGTCAGGGGTGGCAGCCCGACCTGCAGCTGGCGGGCGCGCTTCAGGAGCTTGTAGACGATGAAGCGGGCGCGCTCCGGGCCGGCCTGCGACACGACCCCGTCCAGCGAGTCGAGCCACTCCTGGGTCTCGGCCGGGTCGATGTCCGGCAGCTGCTGCTTGAACTGGTCGAAGATCTCATGCATGCGGGCGCCTATGGTACAGACGGACGAGAGATTAGACTCAGCCCGATGTCTCGCGAAGAGCGGCGCGCATACCAGCGCATGACCAGGAAGCAGGATCCGTATGCGCTCCCCGCAACGGGTCCGGCGCGGGCGCGACAGCAGCGCCAGGAACGGATCAGGGCGCGTCGCGCCGCGACCGCAGCCCCGCCGGGCGCACTGTCCCGCCGGTTCCTGCTGTGGACCTTCGGTGGCGGAGCCGCGGCCGGCCTGATCGCGTTCTCACTCGCCTGGCCGAAGTTGCCCCTGGCCGCGTACGTCGGCGTCGGCATCCTTGCGGCGTGGCTCGTCGGCGCCTTCGCGCTGCGCGCGCTCGCCGGCCGGGCCGCTGCCAGCCGAGCTGCCGCCGGCCGCGACACGGGACGCTAGCCCCGGGCGATCGGGGGACCGACTATGACCGGCATCCTCGGAGCAATTGCCCTGGTCGTGGCTGGCTATCTCATCGGTGCGCTGCCGTTCGGGCTGCTGGTCGGGCGGCTGGCCGGCGGGGTCGACCTGCGGGAGCACGGCTCGGGACGGATCGGTGCCACCAACGCGCTGCGCACCATCGGCCTGGCCGGCGCCGTCGTGACGTTCGTGCTGGACGTGGGAAAGGGTGTGGTTGCGGTGGTGCTCGCCCTCTGGCTCTACCAGGCGGGAGCCTCCGGATCGCCACAGGCCATCGCCGCGGCGGCCGGCATCGCCGCCGTGGCCGGCCATATCCGTTCGGTGTTCATTGGGTTCCGCGGTGGGCGCGGAGTGGCAACCTTCGCCGGCGCCATGCTCGCTACCTCCCCCTGGACGGTGGCGATCGTGGTCCCGATCGTTGCACTGGTCGTGTCGCGCTCCCGATTCGTTTCGCTCGGCTCGCTCATCGGCTCGGCCCTGGCGCCCGTGGTCACCGCGGCCTTCATACCGCTCGGCCAGGCAACCTGGGCCGGCGTGGCGCTGGGGGTGGGAGGCGCTGCCCTGGTGATCGCCGCGCACGCGGACAACATCGCGCGGCTGCGAGCGGGCACCGAGCGCAGGATCGGCCGATGACCTCCGCCCCGCCTCCGCGCGAGCCGCGCCTCACCACCCTGCCGAACATGCTCGGCCTGGCTCGGATCGCCGCCACCCCGATCGTGGTGCTGCTCCTGCTGCTGCCCTTCGCCGGCGGCGGGCTGATCGCCTTCGTCGTCTACACCGTTGCGGCCGCGACCGACTACTTCGACGGCCGCATCGCGCGGGCCCGCGGCCAGGTCTCGGCCCTCGGCATCTTCCTGGACCTGACCGCCGACAAGGTGCTGATCGCCGGGGTGCTGATCGCGATGGTCGAGGTGGGGCTGCTGCCGACCTGGATCGTGGCGACCCTGCTGATCCGCGAGCTGGTGGTGCAGGGGGTCCGGCAGCTGGCCGCGAGCGCCAATGTGGTGATCTC
>JALYUB010000025.1 GCA_030853945.1 Chloroflexota bacterium | reverse complement strand
CGGCCTTGATGATCTTGGCCCGCGGGTCGAAGTTGTGGTACACGGGGTGCCCGAAGCCCATCAGCCGGTACTGGTCCTTCTTGTCCTTGGCCTTGGCCACGTACTTGGCCACGTCGCCACCGTCGGCAGCGATCTGCTCAAGCATCTCGATCGCAGCCTGGTTCGCGCCGCCATGCAGCGGCCCCCACAGGGCGTCGAGGCCGGCGCTGATCGAGGCGAACAGGTTGGCGTGGCTCGACCCGACCATCCGCACGGTCGAGGTCGAGCAGTTCTGCTCGTGGTCGGCGTGCAGCACCAGCAGCAGGTCGAGCGCCTCGGCCACCACCGGATCGACCACGTACGGCTCGGCCGGGACGCTGAACATCATGTTCAGGAAGTTGGCCGAGTAGTCCAGCTCGTTGCGCGGGTAGACGTACGGCTGCCCGATGCTCTTCTTGTAGGCCCACGCCGCGATGGTCGGCATCTTGGCCAGCAGCCTGTGGGTGCTGATCTCGACGTGGTCGGGATTGAACGGGTCATGGCTGTCCTGGTAGAAGGTCGAAAGAGCCGATGCGCCGGCCGACAGCACCGCCATCGGGTGGGCGTTCTTGGGGAAGCTGTCGAAGAAGCGACGCATCTCCTCGTGGATCAGCGAGTGGCGAGTGATGCTGTCGACGAAGGTGTCCAGCTGCGGCCTGTTCGGCAGCTCGCCGTAGATCAGCAGGTAGGCGACCTCCAGGAAGGTGCTCTTCTCGGCGAGCTGCTCGATCGGGTAGCCCCGATAGCGCAGGATTCCGGCATCGCCGTCCAGATAGGTGATCGCGCTGGTGCAGGAGCCGGTGTTGCGATACCCGTTGTCGAGCGTCACGACGCCGGTCTGCGCTCGCAGCTCACCGATGTCGACGCCGTCATCGCCCGCGGTGCCGTGGACAACAGGCAGATCCGTGCTCTTGCCGGCGAGGGTGATGGAGGCGGTCTCCGCGGCCGTCAGCGTCTCATTGGTCATCCGATAAGCTCCATAACTGCCTCGCGCTCTTCGAGCAGCTCGGCGAGCGTCGCGTCGACTTTGCCCTGTGCCCAGCCATTGTGGACGATTCCCTGCTCGATCTCGACCGCGCCGGGCGCGGTGGCGCGGAGCGGATAGCCGAACACCACCCCGGGCGGGACCCCGTAGCCACCGTCCTCCGGCGCCGGGATTGCCGCGCTGAATATCTCCCCGCTGGGCTGGGAGATGTTGCGCACCGTGTCGATGACCGCGTTCGCTGCGCTGGCGGCGCTCGACTGGCCACGGGCGGCGATGATCGCCGCGCCACGCTGCTGCACCGTCGCGATGAAATCACCCTGGAGCCACGCCTCGTCGGGGATGGCCTCCATGGTGGGCCGCCCGCCGATCCTGGCGTGATAGAAGTCGGGGAACTGGGTCGACGAGTGGTTGCCCCAGATCGCCAGGTCACGTACATCCTCGACCGGCACCGCCGCGCGCGCTGCCAGCTGTGAGCGGCCGCGTTTCTCGTCGAGCATGGTCATCGCGAACCATCGGTCTGCGGGGACGTCCCGCGCGTTGGCCGCGGCGATCAGGCAGTTGGTGTTGCACGGATTTCCGACCACGAGGGTCCGGACGTCGGGGGCCGCGTTGGCGGCGATCGCCTTGCCCTGCGCCGAGAAGATGCCGCCGTTGATGGTGAGGAGGTCCTTGCGGTCCATGCCCGCCTTGCGCGGCACGGCGCCAACGAGCAGCGCCCAGTCGATGCCGGAAAAAGCCTCATCGGCGCTGGCGGTGGCAACCATTCGGCGCAGGAGCGGGAAGGCGCAGTCCTCGAGTTCCATCGCGACGCCATCGAGAGCCGGCAGGGCAGCCTCGAGCTCGAGCATGTGCAGGTCGACGCTGGTGCGTGGGCCGAACATCTGGCCAGACGCGATGCGGAACAGGAGTGCATAGCCGATCTGTCCGGCGGCACCGGTGACCGCCACCTTCGCATGCGAATCGGGCATCGGCGGGAGTCTAGCGCTATGCACCCCGCCGCGGGACACCGGCGCCCGGGTCAGCCGATCTGCACCAGGCCGCCAATGCTGGCCCCGAGCGATCGGAAGCGGTCGGCGAATCCAGGCGCGAGCGAATAGTAGATGTTGGTGCCTCGCCGCTCGCTGACGACCACGCCGGCGTCCCGGAGCACCTTCAGGTGGTGCGACACGGTCGGCTGGCTCACGGCGCAGCAGTCGGTAAAGTCGCAGGCACATGTGAGACCCGCTTGCAGCCCAAGCTGGCGGACGATCTCCAGGCGGTTTGGATCGGCCAGCGCGGCGAGCATCAGGACGTCGGGATCGGCGGACTTCATTCGCACAGTATATCGGCAACAGTCAATATTGACACTTGTCGATATGATGCCCTTGAAAGGAGGTGAGCCCGATGCCACGAGCATGTTGCGATCCAGACTGCTGCAAGACCGGAGACTGCTGCTGAAGCGATGACCCGCGCGGCCGGTCCGGGTGGCCAACCGGGCCGGCCAACCATTCAGCCCGCCGCGGCGATGAAGTCCCGGACCTGGGTTGCCACCTCGTCGCGCACCCGGCGGAAGACGGCAAGCCGCTGCTCCTGGGTCCCGGTTGCTGGCGACGGGTCGTCGAATGTCCAGCGCAATACCGTCTTGGCGCCCGGGACATAGGGACAGGCCTGGCTTGCCTCCTCGCAGACCGGGATCAGCCAGTCCCAGCTCTGTCCCACGAAACGCTCGATCGTCTTTGAGGCGTGACCGCTGATATCGATCCCGAGCTCGGCCATCGCGGCAATCGCCTCGGGGCGCACCGCAGTCGCCTCCGTTCCGGCGCTGGAAACCTCGAAGCGGTCACCGGCCCATGCACGCAGCATGCCCTCTGCCATCTGGGATCGGGCGCTGTTGTGCACGCACACGAACAGGACGCGGCGCTTCTTCACGGGAGGAGCCTACCGGCGCTTCGGGGACGGCGTGTGGACAAGTTCCGAAACATCCCTGAAGTTCGGGGATAAATGGGCTTGTCCCGGCTGGGGCCCGGCCTTACTCTTCGGTTGTCCCGAAGGGGCAGCCAAGGGCACCCGAGATTGCATCAACGGACCGGCGGCGGTTCCTTCGGGGCATTTCTTTGCCGCGAAACCTTATCGGTCGCCTGCGAGGTTGCGCTGCAGGCGACGCACCACTTCTGCAGTCTCGTCAGCTGGATCGTGGCCCGGCTCGGATGCCGGCCCGGCGAACGTTCCGAATTGGCGATCTCCCGCGTCCCCCAGTCCCGGCACGATGTATCCGCGCTCGTTCAATGCCCGGTCGACGGCGGCCACGTGGATGTCGACATCGGGGTGGGCGGCAGAAAGTGTGGCCACCCCCTCGGGCGCGGCAATCAGCGACACCTGCTTGATGCGCGCAGCGCCCCAGGCCTTGAGGATGTCCACCGTGGCGGATGACGAGCCGCCGGTGGCCAGCATCGGGTCCAGGATCAGGCAGACCTGCACCGTGGCGGCGTCGGGCAGCTTGTTGTAGTACTCGACGGGCTTAAGGCTGCGCTCGTCGCGATACAGGCCGATATGCCACACCTCGGCGGTCGGCATGAGCTCGAGCATGGCATCCACCATGCCCAGGCCGGCGCGCAGCACCGGAACCAGGCCGACCTTCGGTTCCAGCTCGGCGCCGGCCATCGGCTCGAGCGGAGTCTCGACCGTGATGCGCTGCGTGGTCAGGTCCGCCATCGCCTCGTAGCCGAGGAGCCAGGAGAGCTCACGTACGAGCTCGCGGAACTTCTTGGGCTCGGTGGTGCGATCACGCAGGAGGGAGAGCTTGTGCTCCACCAGCGGGTGGTGCGAGACGTGCAGGTTCGGGAAGCGCGCGGCGTCCATCTGGGCGAATTCTAGGCGGCCGCTTGACTACCCACTACCTCGATTTCTATTGTGCTGCTAGGCTATTCGTCCTTACGCCGATTCGTCGCGCCTGTGCCGGCTATTTTTATTTTGGCCCCGCGACGCAGAGGAAGGAGCCCAGCCGTGGTCTTCGGAACCAAGCGAGACACCAAGGCCGACGCTGGCCTCCGCGAGGACGTTGTCGGCAACCTTTATCCCGATAGCTTTCCAGATGAGGCAGACATGACGCCCAGCCCCGTGGAATTCCGCCGGCCCGATCCGGGCAACGAGAGCGTCATCGATCCGCATGCCAGGTTCAATGGCAAGTACGTATCCGACCGCGACCTGCGGATCGAAGGCGAGGCGAGCGGTGAGATCGAGTGCTCCGGCACGCTGATCATCAGCCCGCAGGCCAAGGTGCGCAGCTCGATCACGGCGGCGAACGTGATCATCAACGGCGATTACGAGGGGGACGTCGATTGCGGCGGCCGCTTCGAGATCGGCTCGACCGGTCGCGTGAAGGGCAAGGTCAAGGCGCAGGTCCTCGTCGTCAAGGAAGGCGCGCACTTCGAGGGTGGCGTGCTCATGACGCCCGATGGTCGTCCGTCCTCTGCTCCCGCCCCCGCACCGGCCCAGGCGCAGGCGTCCGGCCAGGCCAAGGGTCCCGTTGCCGTGCCGCCCGCCCCCGCCGGCGCCCAGGGCAGCATCTTCAACAAGGATCGCGACGCGTCGGCGCCAGCGGATCGCGGCGCAACCGGCACCGACAACTCCTGATCGCGTAGGTCACGCGCCAGCGTGGCCCGCCTGCTCGTCGAGGTCACCCGGGGCGATCGGGTCGAGTCGCGTCATCGCGGCTCGATCGCGGTTGTCTCGCCCACGGGAGACCTGATCGCATCGGTCGGCGACCCCGACGGGTTCATCTACTTGCGCTCGTCGGCCAAGCCATTCCAGGTCGCGCCGTTTGTCGCGTCCGGGCGATTCGACGGCTACGACTTCCCGTCGCCGGTCGAGTCGCTGGCGATCATGGCCGCATCTCATGCCGGCGAGGATCGTCACGTGCGGACGGTCCAGGCAGTCCTGCGCGCCGGCGGCCTGATCCGCGAAGTGCTCGCCTGCGGCGAAGCCGCTCCGTCTGACGTCGAGACCGCCCAGCGCCTCGTGCGCGACGGTGAGCCGCCGAGCGCCATTCGCCACAATTGCTCCGGCAAGCACGCCGGCATGGCGCTGCACGCCAAGGCAGCCGGCTGGCCGGTGGAAACGTACTGGCAGCCGGATCACCCCATCCAGCTGCTCGCCCTCGAGACAGTGGCTGAACTGACCGACACGCCGACCGCGCGGATCGTCACCGCCACGGATGGCTGTGGTGTGGTCACCTTCGGCCTGCCGCTGCGCGCGCTGGCGCTGGCGTTCGCCCGCCTGGCGGATCCGTCCGGAGTCCCCGGTATGGCAATGCGGAAGGCCCTGGAGCGCATTCGGGACGCGATGATGGCGCACCCCGAGCTGATCGCAGGGGAACGGCGGGAGCTGGATACCGCGCTGATGCGGGCCGCGCCCGGGATGCTCGTCTCGAAGGGCGGAGCCGAGGGCGTGCAGGCGGTGGCTGTGCTGGCCCAAGCGCGGGGGGGCGCTCAGGGCGCAGCCGGGCTGGCGATCAAGATCGAGGATGGCGATCGCGCGCGCCGAGGGCGCAACGTGGCGACCGTGGAGGCGCTCCGCCAGGTGGGCGTGCTCGATGCGGACGCCGTAGATCGCCTGGCCGAGTTTGCATCGCCGCCGATCCGCGATCCACGCGGCGCCCCGTCCGGTGAGGTCCGCCCCGCCTTCGAGCTCGTCTGAGGGCCACGACGCCAACCTGACGGACAAAGGTCCGGGGGGGCAGGACCTGCGTCTCATGGCCCGTCTGGCACATCGCCACTACCTTCGTCCGAGCGACGGCCGAAGGTCGTCCAGCTAGGTCAGGGAACTTGCCAGACGAGGCCACTGAGGCGAAGGAACCGCGATCGCCGGTCCGACGATGGGCTGGGCTGCGCTCGCCCGCAGTCCTCGTCATCGCGATCACGACCTGCCTCGCGGTCGTCCTCGGCCTGGTCATTGTGTCCAGGGTCGGGGACCAGGTGGCCCAGGAGGGCGAGTCCCTACTCGAGCGGCACGCGAGTGAAGAGTCCGCTGCCCTGCAAGAGCTGATGGCGGCAGCCTCCCGGGATATCCGGCTGGCTCGGCAGAACGTGATCTTCGAGGAGGCCCTGGCGCACACGTCCGGGCAATTGCTGCCTGCGGATCGGCAGCTCATTGAAGCGGCCATCACGTACCTGGGCGATCGGTACCAGGTCGACGAGATATGCGTGATTCGCGCCGATGGGCTCGAAACGGCTCGCTGGGTCGGAGGCAGGGGCGTCGCTCCGGTGAGCGAGCTGTCTCCCGATGAGCGTCTGAACAACCCGGCGGTGCTTCCCACCGTGCCGCTCCCGGACGACGCGTTCTATCAGTCCGATCCGTACATCTCACCGGACTCGAACCGCTGGGTCATCGGCACCGCAACGCCGATCGTCCTCCCGAGTGGCGAGCACGCCGGCATCCTCCACTTCGAGATTCCTATCCAGCGATTCGTGGATGAGCTCGCCGGAGCGGCCTTTGGCGGATCCTCCTACGGACTGCTGCTCGACCATGACGGACACCTGCTGTCCGGACCGCAGCTGGCTCACTTTCGCTCCGCGCAGGGGATCCCGAACGACCCCCGGACAGCCCCCTTCCCGTTGGCCGGCGGCTCCGGCTCCACCTCTTGGCGCCAGGCAGTCGCATCGATGCTCGGCAGCCCTTCGGGCAACGTCGCGTTCGACGAGGGAGGCGTCTCGTACCGCGCCAGCTATCGTTCCATTCCCGGTTCCGACCGCGTCGTGGCAGTCGTCAGCCCAACCAAGGAGCTGTATGCCGATGCTGAAAGGGATCGCCTGATCCTGGGGGTCACGGTCGGGCCGCTGATCCTGCTGATCATCCTCGTCAGCGGCTGGTTCACGCATCGACTGACCGGCGCCAATCGTCGCCTCGAGACGACGAACGAGCTGCTGGCGGACACGAGTCGCGCCAGCTCCGAGCTCGCCGAGATCGTGCGGGCCGGAGACGACGCGATGATGAGCGTGGACCTCGACGGGACGATCGCGACCTGGAATGACGGAGCAGATCGGATGTACGGGCTCGCCCCGTCCCAAGCGGTCGGCTCGTCAGTCGAGCAGCTGTTCCAGCCAAATCGTGTCGAAGAGGTCAGCGAGCTGCTCGCGACGGTCGCAGGCGGCGAGCCTGTCCAGCGCCACGAGACCATCCATCAGGGCGTCGACGGGAGCGCATTCGATGCCTCCGTGACGGCGTCGCCGATTCGCGACGACGATGGCGCCGTGGTCCGGGCGGCGTTCGTGGTGCGCGACATCTCGGATCGAAAGCGACTCGAGGAGGAGCTTGCACATCAGGCTCTGCATGATGCTCTGACGGGCCTGCCGAACCGGGTCCTGTTCCAGGACCGGCTCCGTC
This sequence comes from Chloroflexota bacterium, assembly GCA_030853945.1. GTDB lineage: Bacteria > Chloroflexota > Limnocylindria > QHBO01 > QHBO01 > CF-167. The sequence continues at coordinate 3,822 of JALYUB010000025.1, read as the reverse complement.
ACTCCCTCGACCGAGCGCAGCGACCGCGCTCGCCGGACGGAGCCTGCCACGCCGTCCTGTTCCTGGATCTCGACAACTTCAAGCTCATCAACGACACCATGGGCCACCCGACGGGCGACGAGCTGCTGGTGGCCGTTGCCGAACGCATCAACGAGTCCCTTCGGCCCGGCGACACCGCCGCCCGGCTGGGAGGGGACGAATTCACGATCCTGCTCGAAAACGTGCAGGGAGCCGAGACCCGCATGGTTGCCGACCGGTTGCTCGAGCGCCTGCGTGAGCCATTCGTCCTCAACGGGCACGAGGCAACCGTCTCGGCAAGCATCGGGATTGTCATCAGCGAGGCAGGATCGGACATGCCGGAGGATCTGCTGCGTTCGGCCGACATCGCGCTCTACGAGGCGAAGAGAAACGGCAAGGACCGCCACGAGACGTTCCACCCCACCATGACGACGCACATCTGGCATCGCCTCGAGCTCGAGTCAGAAGTTCGCCAGGGACTGGCAGCCCACGAATTCATCCTTCACTACCAGCCGATCATCGATCTCGAGACCGGACGGATCCGCGAGCTCGAAGCATTGGTGCGCTGGCAGAATCCGGAACGCGGGCTCCTGCTGCCGAGTGACTTCATTCCGCTCTGCGAAGAGACGGGGCTCATCGTCGACCTGGGCAGGATCGCCCTCCACTCGGCGTGCACGCAGCTCGTCGCGTGGGACGCCACGATTGCCGGCGCCCGCGACCTCACCATCGCCGTCAACGTCTCGCCCCGCGAGCTGCGCGAGCCCAGCTTCGTGGCGGACGTCCGCTCGGCTCTCGCCGACAGCGGGCTGGCCCCGCATCGGCTCAAGCTCGAGATCACCGAGACGGTGACGCTGGACCAGGGAGGTCCTGGCACCGAGGCGCTATCGGTCCTGCGTGGCCTCGGCGTTCGGCTCGCAATCGACGACTTCGGCACCGGCTACTCCTCCCTCGGGTACTTCCGGAAGATCGCGGTCGATTCGCTCAAGATCGATCGGCTGTTCATCGACGGCCTCGGGCGTGAAGCTGGAGACACGGCCATCGTTGCCGCGGCCGTGGCCTTCGGCTCGGCTCTTGGCCTGGAGGTCACGGCCGAGGGAATCGAGACCGAGCAGCAGGCGGAGATCCTGAGGGGCCTCCACTGCACCCTCGGCCAGGGCTATCACCTGTGTCGCCCCAAGGACGCCGCCGAGATGGCCCGGATCCTGTCCAAGGGTGGCTCACTCCGCCCAGGATCGGCGAAGCGCCCGGCCGCGCGTTCCAACGCCGCCTGACCCTGCGCGCGATCGGCATGCGATGTCGGGAGTTACATTGTGCGCAAACGCATGAGGACCACCTGACCGATGAACGGGCAGAAGACCGTTGACGAGTACATCGCCGCATTTGACGACTGGCGCACGGATGCGATGAAGCGGCTGCGCGAGGTCGTCAAGGAGGGTGCTCCGCATTCCGCGGTCGGCATCAAATGGGCCCAGCCAGTATGGGAATGGAATGGCCCGATGATCTGGATGAAGGCCTACCCCAAGCACGTCAACATCGGCTTCTGGCGCGGCACCGAGATGGATGATCCGAAGAAGGTGCTGACCGGCGACGGCGAGCGGATGCGGCACATCAAGATCACGACGGTCGAGGAGATCCCGGCCGATGCGCTGCGCGACCTCGTCAAGCAGGCGGTGACGCTGAACACCGCGAAGGGCAATCCGACGCTCGGGCGGTGAGAGCGGCACTGGGTGCCGCAGCCCTGATCGTTGCGCTGGCAGGCTGCACCGCGGCTGCCACCCCATCGGTGCGGGAGGGTGCGTTGCGCTACGTGGCGCTCGGCGATTCGTACACGATCGGGACCTCCGTGAGCGCCCCGGAGAGCTGGCCCAGCCAGCTGGCGGCACGGGTGCCGGCCCTGCAGCTCATAGCCAACCTCGGGGTCAATGGCTACACCTCGCGTGACCTGATAGACGCGGAACTGCCCGCGCTGGTCGGCCTCGAGCCGCAGTTCGTGTCGTTGATGATCGGTGTCAACGATGTCGTCCAGGGCGTGCCCGAAGCAGCCTATCGGGCCAACCTGCAGGAGATCCTGGACGCGATCCTCGCCCTGCTGCCCAGCGACCGGGTGCTGTGCGTCGCGACGCCGGACTACACTGTGACGCCGCAGGGCGCAGCCTTCGGAGCGCCTGACCAGCAACGGGCCGGGATCGAGCGCGTCAACCGGCAGCTGAGTGAGGCGTGCGACGGGCGCGGCATTCGCTTCGTGCCCGAGATCTTCGCGATCTCGGAGGCAGCCGCCACCGACCGATCCCTCGTGGCCGGAGATGGCCTGCACCCGTCGGGCGCGCAGTACGCGCGCTGGGTCGACGCGATTCAGCCGGTCGTGGAGGGGCTGTTGGGCGGCTGATCGTCCAGGTGTGGCGACCCGAGCTCCGACAGGTCCCAGACCCGCGAATCGACAGGGCGGAGGCTGAGCACCACTCCCCGATCACCGCGCCGCGCGACGAGAGCCTTCCCGCCGGCCGTCCCCAGGTAGCGGGACGCGATGGCCAGGCGGGCATCCGCGACGCCATCGGTTCGGAGGTCGGCGACGCCCCGCACCTCCACGCCGCGAAATGGCGGCACCGCCTCGAATATGAGGAGCGAGACGCGCCGGTCGGATTCGAGGTGCGTCAGCTTGCCGTCGCCGGGGGCGATCACGACCTCGAAGGCGCGGTCCGCGGTCCAGCGGTACCACACCGGGGAGAGGTGGACGCTGCCATCGGCCCGATATACGGCCAGCGCGGCTGGCGACGGCGCCTCGAGCAGCGGCAGCACGTCGTCGAGGCTGAGCCGGGCCATGGGCGCGAGGATACGCCCCTGCTACCATCGGGCGACCGATGAGCGTGAGCACCCCTGACTCGACCGCGATCCGCGTGCGCATGGCGCCCAGCCCCACCGGCCCGCTGCATATCGGGACGGCCCGCACCAGCCTCTACAACTTCCTGTTCGCGCGGCATGTCGGCGGTACCTATGTCTTGCGCGTGGAGGACACCGACGTCGCCCGTGGCACGGAGGCCTGGGAAAGCGACATCATCGACAACTTGCACTGGCTCGGCATCGCCTGGGACGAGGGGCCGCAGGCGGCGGGCGGCGCCGATATCGGGACCCACGGGCCATACCGCCAGAGCCAGCGAATGGAGCTATATGCGCGCGAAGCGGATCGGCTGCTGGCCAGCGGCGACGCATATCACTGCTATTGCACCCCCGAAGAGCTGGAGGCGGTGCGCCACGAGCAGGAGCGCAACCACGAGGCGCCGCGCTACAACGGTCGCTGCCTCTCACTGACCGATGCCGATCGCGCCGCCTTCGAGGCCGAGGGCCGCCGTCCGGCACTCCGCTTCAAGGTCTCGCCGGACAGGATCCGCTTCGACGACCTCATTCGCGGCGAGGTCGAGTTCGACAACGCGCTCCTCGGCGACTTCGTGATCGTGCGGGGCGACGGGATGCCGCTCTACCACTTCGTGGTGGTGGTCGATGACGAGGCGATGGCGATCACCCACGTCATCCGCGGCGAGGACCATCTTTCGAATACGCCCAAGCACATTGCCCTGATGCGGGCGCTCGGCTATCGCGAGCCGCGCTTCGGGCACATCCCGCTGATCCTGAACCCGGATCGGTCGAAGATGAGCAAGCGCAAATCGCAGACTGCGATCACGGCGTACCGCGAGCAGGGCTACCTGCCCGAGGCGATGGTCAACTTCCTGGCCTTCCTGGGCTGGTCGCCGGGCACCGAGGAGGAGATCTTCTCCCTCGAGGAGCTGGCCGGTCGCTTCGAGATCGGGG
>JALYUB010000016.1 GCA_030853945.1 Chloroflexota bacterium | reverse complement strand
CGAATGGTGGCGATCCGCGACGGAAAGTACGCGCACGCGCCGCTGCCCGACCCTGCGCTGGGAGCGCGGCATGTCGATGTGGCGACGATGTACAGCACCGAGCGCTTCCGGCCGCTGTACAGCCATCGGCTGGGGATGCCGCTGCTGCTCGGCCCGTCGATCGGGGCGTGACGCCGGTCAGCGGATGATGTTCGTCTCGACTCGGGCTGCGCCTCGATCCGCGGCGCGCGTCGCGCAGGCAGCCACGAATTCGCTCCACAGCCGTTCGAAGACCGGCGGGGACGACTCCGTGCGCTCGGGGTGGCATTGGATGCCGATCAGCCAGCGATCCGGGTCGGTGGTCTCGACCGCCTCGACCAGCTGGCCGATGCCTGGATGCGCTGCGGTCGCCGAGATCCGCAGGCCGGGAGCCAGCCGATCGGGCGTGATCGCCTGGTGGTGGTAGCTGTTCACCTCCAGGTCCTGCGATTCGCCGAGCATGACCTCGAGGCGCGTGCCGCCGACCACGTCGAGCTGGTGCCGGACCACCGCCGGTGAGGGGTAGGCCACGCTCTCGTGTCCTTCCAGGTGCTGCAACAGCGAACCGCCGGCGAAGACATTGATCGCCTGTAGCCCGCGACAGATGCCGAGCACGGGCACGCGAGCGTCGTAAGCGGCCCGGAAGGCCTCGTCCTCGAGTGCGTCGCGGCCCGGTTCGACGTCGCGCACGCCGTCTGGCGATTCTCCGTAGCGTGCCGGGTCGATATCCGCGCCACCGGACATCAACAGCCCGTCCATAGCCGCAAAGGCCGCGGCCCGAGCCTCGGGCGCGGCGTGCTCGTCGAGCGGCAGCGGGTCGGCACCGGCGCGCTCCAGCGCTTCGAGGTAGCGCCGGTTCTTCAGCGCGGCGACGTCGACGTTGGGCCGGCCGAGCGGGTTGGCGAGCGTAACGACGATGCGTGGTCGGTCCATGCCGGCATGCTAGCCGCGTCGCCGCGCCCGGGTGACCCTTGGAGGTCAACAAGTCCTTGACGAGCCCGAGGGCGAGCTGCATAGTACGCGGGACGCTATAGCGGAACGCGCTATAACGCGCCGCGAGACATGGAGGGCAGATGCCGGGCGACGGACCAAGCAGCGACCTCGGGCGCTTCGCCGAGCCGGCGCTCCTCATCCTGGTTAGCCTGGCCGAGGCGCCCAAGCACGGCTACGCGATCATGACCGATGTCAACGCGTTCGCCGCCAACTCCATCGGACCGGGCACCCTGTATGCGGCCCTGGCGCGCCTGGAGAAGCGCGGCCTGATCGAGCCGATGGGCCCGGAGGATCGGCGTCGGCCCTACCGCCTGACCGCCGCCGGTTCGCAGGCGCTCGCCTCCCACCTGGCGGAGATGCGCCGGCTGGTGCAGGTCGGCCGTGCCCGCCTGGGCGCCGCGGAGATCTGAGCATGCGCGCGCCGACGCCGGCAATTCGCCTGGTTCTCCGAGCCTATCCGCACAGCTGGCGCGATCGGTACGGCGCCGAGATGACTGGCCTGCTCGCCGATCGCGCCCCGGGCTGGGGCGATCTGCTCGACCTGTGGCGGGGCGCCGTGGACGCGCGACTGCACAAGCTCGTGCGACCGCCGGCCCAGCTGGTGGCGGCGATGCCGCGCAGGGAAGTCGTCCTGATGGTTCCCGCCCGCCCGACGTACGGCCTGGTCGAGAAGCAGCCGATCGGCGAGCTGAGCCGTCGCCGATTCCTGCGCCGCATGCTCGGCGTGGGAGCGGGGATCCTGGCGCTCGAGTTCCTCGGCGGCACGATCGCGTTCCTGTGGCCGCAGATCCGGGCCGGCCTCGGTGGGAAGTTCGCCGTGGGAACGGTCGCCGACATCCTGGTGATCCAGCCGTCGTTCGCCAACGGCTGGCCATACGCCGTTGGCACGGCGCGCAGCTTCCTGATCAACGTGCCGGCGGCCAAGGAGCTCGCGCTCGGCCACGAGGCCTCGATCCCGAACCCGGCGGCGAATCAGCTGCTGGCCTTGTATCGCAAGTGCCCACACCTCGGCTGCCAGGTGCCGGGTCTGTGCGATGAGCTGAAGCGCTTCACCTGCCGCTGCCACGGCAGCACCTACAACATCCTGGGCGAGAAGCTCAAGCAGGGGCCGGCGCAGCGCGGCATGGACCGCTTCGCGGTCTCGATCCGGGACGACGGGGTGGTGATCATCGACACGTCGCAGATCACCGCGGGCGCCCTCGACCGGCAGGAGGCCAGATACCTGACCTTCATTGACGCGGCGCCGTACGACAGGAAGTGCCAGTAGACAGCGGCTAGATGACGTTCAGCTCGCGATACGGCTGGTTGGCCGCGATCCGCTCGTAGCCCAGCGGCCGCACGTCGATCGTCTCGTAGTCACCGGTCGCGATCCATTCGGCGAGCGCGCGCCCTGCTGCCGGCGCCTGCTGCAGGCCGTGGCCGGAGAAGCCGTTCGCGAACAGGAAGTTCGGCAGATCGGGGTGCGGCCCGATCACCGCGTTGTGGTCGAGCGTGTTGACCTCGTAGTGGCCGGCCCACGCATCGAGCAGGCGGATAGCCTCGAACGCCGGCACGCGGTGCGCCATCCCCGGCCAGACCACCTCCTCGAACCACGACCGGTCGACATCCAGGTCCAGCGTGTCGGGATCCGGCTGCTCGCCGTGCGGGGATGAGCCGGCGATGTAGTTCGGGCCTTCCGGCCGGAAATAGACGCCCGACGTGTCGATGGTCAAGGGCGAGTCGATTCGCGTCCGGCAGTCGAAGTGGAACACCATCCGCTTGCGGGGGCTCACCGGCAGCTGAAGGCCGGCCATGGCGGCCACGGTGCTGGCTCGCGGTCCGGCCGCGTTGATCACCCAGTCCGCCTCGATCTGCCGCCCATCGGCCAGGCGCACCCCGGTGGCGCGCCCGCCCTCGCTGTCGATCTCGACCACCTCGCCGGCAACCTCCTCGACACCGAGCGAGCGGGCCTTGCGTCGGAAGGCCTGGAGCAGGGCGTAGGCGTCGAACCAACCCTCATCGGCCAGGCCCAGGGAGCCACCCGCCAGGTCGTCGACCCGCATCCATGGGAAGCGCTCGAGCAGCTCGGCCGGCGTCAGCAGCACAACCTGCACGCCGTGCTCGCGCTGCACGGCGTGATTGCTTTCCAGGATCGGCAGACCCGCCTCGCTGGCCAGGAACAGGTAGCCGCCCTCCACGAAGTCGACCGCCGGGGGAGGCTGGCCCTCCACCTCGAGCCAGGTGTCAAGGTGCTTGATCAGCTCGACCCCGAAGCGGCTTATCTCGATGTTCAGCGGGGTGCTGAACTGCAGGCGGATCGACGCCGCGGAGAGCGTGGTGGACGAGGTACGGAAGGTCAGGTCGCGTTCGACGACCACGATGCGGCCGTGCCAGTCGGGCCGACGGGCCAGGAAGGTTGCGGCGGCGCTGCCCACGATCGCACCCCCGACGATCACCACGTCGGCCCGCTCCGCATCGCTCACAGGGCCGATGCTAGCGCGTGCCAACCGGCGCCGATGCGTCCAGTCTCCCGGGAGCCGCGGCGGGCATCGTAGACTCGATGCTCCATGGCCACCAAGCCGGTCATCCTGACCGTCGATGACGACGTCCCGGTCCTGCGGGCCGTGGAGCGTGACCTGCGCGCCCGGTACCGTGACGGATATCGGATCGTCGCCGCCAGCTCCGGCGCCGATGCACTGGAAGCAGTCCGGCAGCTGACGCTGCGGGGCAGCACCGTCGCGCTGTTCATGGTCGATCAGCGCATGCCGAACATGACCGGGATCGAGTTCCTGTCCCAGGCGGTCGAGCTGCAGCCGGACGCACGGCGCGTGCTCCTCACCGCGTACGCGGACACGGACGTGGCGATCCGCGCGATCAACGACATCCGGCTGGACCACTACATCCTGAAGCCCTGGGATCCGCCCGACGAGAAGCTGTATCCGATCCTCGACGACCTTCTCTCCGACTGGGGCGCGACCTTCCGGCCGGCGTTCGAAGGCGTGCGTCTGCTGGCCGGTCGCTGGGCGCCGGGCGGCCATCTGATTCGCGACTACCTGACGCGCAACCAGGTCCCGTATGCGTGGCTCGATCCGGAGGGCAACGACGAGGGCCGCAGGCTGGCCGCGTCCCTGGATGACGGCGAGCCGATCGACCCGGCAATCCCGGTGGTCCTGTTCGCCGACGGAACCCTCCTCCGCGGCCCGTCGACGCGTCAGATCGCCGAGAAGGTGGGACTCCAGACCCGCGCCGCGCTGCCCTTCTACGACGTAGTGATCGTGGGAGCCGGGCCGGCCGGCCTGGCGGCGGCCGTGTACGGTGCCAGCGAGGGGCTGAAGACGATCCTGGTCGAGCAGGAGGCGCCCGGTGGGCAGGCCGGGACGACCAGCCGCATCGAGAACTACCTCGGCTTCCCCGCCGGTCTCTCGGGTGGCGACCTGGCACGACGGGGCCTGGCGCAGGCGCGACGGCTCGGAGCTGAGATCCTGTCGCCCGACGAGGTCACCGGCATCCGGCGCGAGGATCCGTACCGCGTCGTGACGCTCGCCGCTGCGGGCGACGTGTCCTGCCAGACGGTCGTGGTCGCGACCGGGGTCAGCTACCGGCAGCTCGATGTGCCGGGGGCCGCGGAGCTGGCTGGCTCCGGCATCTACTACGGGGCCGCCACCACCGAGGCGGTGCTGTACCGCGACCAGGAGGTGGGGGTGGTCGGCGGCGGCAACTCGGCAGGCCAGGCGGCGGTCTACCTGTCGCGCTTCGCCACTCGCGTGGCGCTGATGGTGCGCACTCCCGAGCTGTCGGGGATGAGCCAGTACCTGATCGACCAGATCGCGGCGCTCCCCAACATCGAGGTTCGGTACGAGACCGCGGTGACGGCCGCCCGCGGGGAGGGGCACCTGTCGTCGGTCACTGTCACCCGACAGGGGGCTGAGGAGGAGATGCCGCTGGCTGCCATCTTCGTGTTCATCGGCCAGCAACCGCGTACGGACTGGCTGGAGGGCATCGTCGCCCGTGACCCCGGCGGTTTCGTGGTGACCGGCGCGGCGCTGCTGGAAGGCGGCAAGCCACTGGCCGGCTGGGGCCTTGACCGCGACCCATTCCTGCTCGAATCCAGCCTGCCCGGCGTGTTCGTCGCGGGGGACGTCCGCCATCGGTCAGTCAAGCGCATCGCGAGCGCGGTGGGCGAGGGCGCGATGGCGGTCCAGTTCGTGCACCAGTACCTGGCCGGGCTGTAGGCCGATGGCCCTCGACGCACTCCGCGCCACGCCGATCTTCTCCGAGGTGCCGCCCAAGCTCCTGGAACGGCTCGCGGCTCAGGCCGAGCCGATGTCGCTGCAGCCCGGCGAGCTCCTGATCGCCGAGGGGGACAAGGCCGACGAGGTGTTCGTGGTGGTCTCGGGCGAGCTCGAGGTCACGAAGCGCTCCGGCAGCAGCGATATTCCGGTGGCACGCGTCGGTCCCGGAGCGATCCAGGGCGAGCTCGCTGCGCTCGAGCGTGGCCAGCGGACGGCATCGGTGCGAGCGCTCACACCGGCGGAGGTGCTGCGCATCCCGTACGGCGCCGTGCTCGACCTGCTCGCAAGCGGTCCGGACGCCGCGCTAGCGATCATCCGCACTGTGATCAGTCGCCTGGGCGGCATGGAGGCAACTCTTCGCCAGCGCGAGAAGCTGGCCGGCCTGGGAACGCTGGCTGCCGGGCTGGCCCACGAGCTGAACAACCCGGCGGCGGCCATCCGGCGATCGGTGAACGCGCTCGACGAGGCGATCCAGGCGCGCAACGAGCTGCACCCCCCGCATTCGCTGACATTGCTGCGACCTGCGGGCCACGCCACCCTCGACGCGCTCGCCCGCTCCGACGCCGCCGACGAGATCGGCGACCTGATCGGGGACTCGGAGATGGCCGCCGCGCTGGTGGATGCCGGCTGGACCATCGACGAGCTGCGCAGCGCACTCGCAGGCATGGACGCGGCTGCGGCGCGGGACGCGGCCGCTTGGCTGGCCGCGACCGCAAACGTCGAGGCCCTGCTGGGGGAGGTCCGCATGGCCGGGGATCGGATCAGCGAGATCGTGGGCTCGGTGAAATCGTACGCGTACCTCGACCAGGCGCCCGTGCAGCGCATCGACGTGCGCAAGGGGCTGGACGACACGCTGGTGATCCTGCGCCACAAGCTCAAAGCCGGGATCGAGGTCACCCGTGACTACGACCCCGAGCTGCCCGAGATCGAGGCGTGGGGCTCGGAGCTGAACCAGGTCTGGACCAACCTGATCGACAACGCCGCCGATGCCATGGACGGGCGTGGAGCGATCTCGATCCGGGCCGAGGCCGCCGCCGGTGGCGGCGTCTCCGTCTCGATCTGCGACAGCGGTCCGGGCATCCCGCCCCAGGTGGCGGCCAAGATGTTCGAGCCATTCTTCACGACCAAGCCGCCGGGAGTGGGCAGCGGACTGGGCCTGCACATCAGCCACAGCGTGGTGGCGCGCCACGGTGGCCGGATCGACGTTGCGTCGGAGCCGGGTCGCACCTGCTTCACTGTGACGCTGCCCGGGACCGTGCCCAGCGATGCATCGGCGCCAGCCTCCTGAGCGCCCGGTAGTACCTCTGGGGTAGCCCCCCCCGGTGCCTTGCCGCACCGCTTCGTGGCGACCGACTGCACCGCACCGCCACTGCCCGCCCCGTACCCCATCCGGCGGCTCATCCGCGAGTACTAGGCGCTGGGGGTACCCGCTGTTACCTTCGAGCGGTATCCGGTTTTCATCGCCGATTTCATCTCTCGGCGCAATTCATAGCCAAGGAGGGCAGGATCGCGTGACCATCTCCGCAGCCAGAGTCCAACGCCGCGGCGTCGGCACTCTCGCGCTCGTCTCGATCGGACTACTTCTCGCATCGCTGATGCTCGGGACCAACGTGTCGCGCACCAAGGCGGCAGACCAGCCAGCCTGCGAGCGACCGCTCGACATCGTCATGATCATCGACCGCTCTGGATCGATGGCCGAGGTGACCGGTGGCGAATCCCGGCTCCAGTGGGCCAAGGACGCGGCCAACGCCCTCGTGAACGGGCTCGACGCCAACGGCGGAGTCGGGGGCAGTGGCCTCCACCAGGTGGGCCTGTCCACCTACGGGAACGACTCCGTGACCCGCAACATCCAGCTCGGCTCGTCGAATGCGGCAGCCGTTCATGCGGCCATCAACGCGCCGACCCCCAACGGCAACACCCCGCTCCGGCAGGGAATGGCCGATGGAGCAGCCAACATGCTGGCCGGCGATCGGGCCGAGGTCGACGGCGTCCCCGTCCTCCAGGTGCTGATCTTCCTCTCGGACGGCCGGCCGAACCCCGACAGCCCGGCCCCGGGCTCTCGCCCGTCCAGCGGCGACATCTCCGCCTACCTGGCGGCCGCCGACCAGGCATATGGCATCGCCATCGGACCTGCCGGCCAGGGCAACGCCACCACGGCGCCGGACCTTGCGCTCATGAATGACATCTCCAATCCGGCGGGCTCGTCCAACGGGTCGGGTGACTTCGCGGGCGGCAACTACCGACACGTGGTCGACGCAGCCAGCCTGCCCAACCTGTTCGCCTCCATCCAGCAGGAGCTGCTGTGTGGGGATATCCATATCAAGAAGACTGCGGATCCGGCCGGTCCGGTCGATCCTGGGACCTCGGTGACCTACACCTACAAGGTCTCGAACAGCGGTGACACACCGCTGACGAACGTCACCGTTTCCGACGACACTTGCTCGCCGGTCGTCCTCGTCTCCGGCAAGACAGGCAACAACCTCCTGGAGAAGGGTGAGATCTGGGTCTACCAGTGCACCATGCCGCTCCAGGCCACTACCAAGAATGAAGCGTGTGCCGACGGCAACTTCATCGGCGGCGGCCATGACAGCGCCTGCGATGACGTGACCGTCGAGGTCCTGCAGCCCACGCCCGTGGCGACACCGATGGAGACGCCCGTGGTGACTCCGGTCGGGACGCCAACCCCCGAACAGAGCGTGGAGGCGGCAACCGGTACGCCGGCGCCGTCACAGCCTGACACGGCCGTGGATCTGCTCGGCGGCGGATCTCTCCCGGTCGTGGTGTTCACGCTGCTCCTCGTCACATCGCTCGGCGCGCTGGCCTTCGCCAACGTGCAAGCGCTGCGCAGGGGCCGCTAGTCCAGACCGTTCGTTCACGTCGACAGGCCCCCGGGCAACCGGGGGCCTGTCACCATTTCCTGGCCAATCGGCGCAGAGCCTTGACAGAGATTCCGGCCGCGGGGTAGCGTTCGCGGCCACAGGTGAATACGGCGACGATCGGGACGAGTACTTGGTCAGGCGAGCCCACAGGGAGCCGGGAGCAGTGGGACCCCGGCGGCGGCGCAACCAGCGAATGGACCCGGGAGCTCCGGACGAGAACGCGTCGGCATCGGCCAACGCCAGTAGCGACCGGCGGAGAGGCACCGATAGCGAAGCCGAGACCATCGCCAGCCGGCAGCGGCGGACCGTGGTCGAATGAGCCCGGGCGAGAACACCGGGGAACAAAGGTGGCACCACGAGAAGACCCCCTCGTCCTTTCGAGACGAAGGGGTTTGTTGTTCTCAGGAGGTCATCGATGTCCCAGCCACAGCAGCGCCGGTTCATGCTCCCCGAGAGCGAGCTGCCGACACACTTCTACAACATCGCGGCTGATCTGCCCGAGCCCCTACCGCCGACGCTCCATCCCGGCACCCGCGAGCCGGTCGGACCCGCGGATCTCGCGCCACTGTTTCCGATGGAGCTGATCCGGCAGGAGGTGAGCACCGAGCGCCTCATCGAGATCCCCGAGCTGGTGCGCGAGGCGTACCGCATCTACCGGCCGTCCCCGCTCATCCGGGCGCTCGGCCTGGAGCGGGCGCTCGATACCCCGGCCCATATCTACTACAAGTACGAGGGGGTCAGCCCGGCCGGCTCCCACAAGCCGAACACGGCCATCGCGCAGGCCTACTACAACAAGGCGGAGGGGATCAACCGCCTCGTGACGGAGACCGGGGCGGGGCAGTGGGGGAGCGCGCTGGCGTTCGCCGGCAGCCTGTTCGATCTCGACGTGAAGGTCTTCATGGTCAAGGTCAGCTACGAGCAGAAGCCGTATCGGCGGAGCTTCATCGAGACCTTCGGGGGCAGCGTGGTGCCCAGTCCGTCGACCGAGACCAATGCCGGCCGCACGATCCTGGCGGCCGATCCGGAGTCGACCGGCAGCCTGGGGATCGCGATCAGCGAGGCAGTCGAGGTGGCGGCGACCCACGACGACACCAAGTACTCGCTGGGCAGCGTCCTGAACCACGTGCTGCTGCACCAGACCGTGATCGGCCAGGAGGCGATCAAGCAGATGGCGCTCGCCGGCGAGGCGCCCGACATCGTGATCGGCTGCGCGGGAGGCGGGTCGAACTTCTCCGGCATCGCCTTCCCGTTCCTGCGCGACAAGCTGAACGGCACCTCCAAGACCCGGTTCCTGGCCGTCGAGCCGGCCTCCTGCCCGTCCCTGACGAAGGGGGAGTACCGGTACGACTTCGGCGACGCGGTGGGCATGGCGCCGATGGTCAAGATGCACACCCTCGGCAACGGCTTCCGGCCGGCGCCGATCCACGCCGGCGGGCTCCGCTACCACGGCATGGCGCCGATGGTGTCGCACCTCTATGAGCTGGGCTTCATCGAGGCTCGGGCGTATGCGCAGAACACCTGCTTCGAGGCTGGGGTCCAGTTCGCACGCACGGAAGGGATCATCCCGGCGCCCGAGTCGAGCCACGCCATCCGCGCGGCCATCGACGAGGCGCTCGAGGCTCGCGAGGCGGGGGAGAGCCGCGTGATCCTGTTCAACCTCTCCGGCCACGGCTACTTCGACATGGCTGCCTACGACGCCTACCTGGCGGGGGAGCTGGTCGATGTGGAGTACGAGCCGCAGCGGGAGGCGGTCGCGGTCTAGCCCTCTGGACCGATGAAGGCGCCGGGCTTTGGCCCGGCGCCTTCGCCTTGCTCAGCGAACGCGAGCGACGGTCACGCCATCAGCGATCGGGACCATCGCCACGTCGACCCGTTCGTCGTCGGCGATCGCCTCGTTGAGCGCGCGGATGGCGAGCGTGTCCTCGTCGTCGTCTGCAGGATCGATGACGCGGCCGCTCCACAGAACGTTGTCGATCGCGATCAGCCCGCCCGCCCGGACGAGCCGCAGCGCTCGCTCGTAGTAGCCGGCGTAGTTGCCCTTGTCGGCGTCGATGAACGCCAGGTCGAAGGTCCCCGCCGCGCCGTCGGCAAGCAGCGCATCGAGGGTCTCCAGCGCAGGGCGGAGGTGCAGCTCGATGCGGTCGGCGACTCCAGCCGCGGACCAAGTGCGGCGGGCGACATCGGTGTATTCGCGGGACACGTCGCAGCACACCATGCGGCCGTCTGCCGGCATGGCGAGTGCCATCGCTGTCGACGAGTAGCCGGTGAAGGTGCCGACCTCCAGGATCCGTCGGGCGCCGAGCAGCTTCACCAGCAGTGAGAGGAAGGCCCCCTCCTCGACCGCAATCTGCATCTGCGCCTGCGGCATCACGGCGGTCTCCTCGCGCAGGTGGCGCAGGACCTCGGGCTCACGGGCGCCGACTCGCTCGAGATAGGCGTTCAGCTCCTGGCTGAGTCCGATCGATCCGCTCGACATGGCGACATCCTAGCGGTGAGATACGCTTGCCGGCATGAAGTTCGGCCTCCAGGTCAACTCCTTCACCTGGCCTGGCGGCCCGGCCGCCATCGGCCCAACCCTGTCGCGGGTCACTCGGACCGCCGATGACGTCGGATTCGACTCGATCTGGGTGATGGACCACTTCTTCCAGATCCGCGGCCTCGGCCCACCCGAGGCGCCGATGCTGGAGGGGCTGACCGCGCTCGGCTTCATGGCAGCCAACTCGGAGAAGGCGCGGCTGGGCCTCATGGTCGGCGGCATCCACTACCGCCAGCCGGGCCTCTGGATCAAGGCCGTCACCACGCTCGACATCCTGTCCGGCGGCCGGGCCTGGTTCGGCATCGGCGCGGCCTGGAACGAGGAGGAGTCAGCGGCACTTGGCTTCCCGTTCCCGCCCCTGCGCGAGCGCTTCGAGATGCTCGAGGACACGCTGCAGATGGCACACGCCATGTGGTCCGGCGGCAGCGGCAGCGGAGAATCATTCACCGGAAAGCAGTTCAGGGCCACGCGGCTGCTGAATTCGCCCCAGGCGATCTCGCGTCCCCGGGTCCCGATCATGATCGGGGGCGGCGGGGAGCGGAAGACCCTGCGTCTGGTGGCGCAGTACGCCGACGCCTGCAACGTGTTTGGAGACGCGGCGCGCATCGCCCACAAATATGCCGTGCTGCGCGAGCATTGCGAGCGCCTGGGGCGTCCCTACGAGGAGATCGAGCGCAGCACGCTGCAGACCATCGACCTGGAGTCGCAGTCGCCCGACCAGATCGTCGAGCGCTTCGGCTCCTTGGCGGAGGCAGGCGCTCAGCACATCCTCATCAGCGTCCGCGGGGTGAGCGACGTGGCCAGGCTGGAGCGAATCGGAGCCGAGGTTCTGCCGCAGCTGCACTGAGCTAGCCGCGCAGCTCCGCCTCGACCTCCGCGATCGGGCGGATCGAGCGCTCGCCGCTGGCGCGATCGGTGACCTCCGCGCCGCCGGCGGCCAGGGATCGGGGAGAGACGGTCACGATCATCGGCATGCCGAGCAGCTCGGCGTCGGTGAGCTTCACCCCCGGCGATTCGTCGCGGTCGTCGTACAGGACGTCGATCCCTGCATCGGTCAGGCGCTGGTAGAGCCCGTCGGCGGCTTCGGCCACCGCGGGGTCGCGCGAGGCACTCAGGCTCACCAGCTGGGCGGCATAGGGGGCGACCGAGGCCGGCCAGACGATGCCCTTCTCGTCGTGATGCGCCTCCACGATGCAGGCCATCGCCCGGCCCAGCCCGATCCCGTAGCTGCCCATCACGATCAGTCGCCGACTTCCGTCCTCGGCCAGGTAGGTGGCGCCCATCTTCTCCGTGAAGTCGGTGCCGAGCTTGAAGATGTTGCCGACCTCGATCCCCTGGCGCAGGACGAGCGGCTCTCCGCAGCTCGGGCACGCATCTCCGGCGCGGGCGTTGGTGATGTCGACCACCAGGTCGGGCGTGAAGTCGCGCCCGACATTGACATTCAGCAGGTGGTACCCGTGGCGGTTGGCGCCGGCAACCAGGTTCGGTGAGCGCGCCACGAGGTCATCGACCACCACCGTCGTACCGGTGGCGCCGATCGGGGAGGCATAGCCGGGTTCCATCCGCGCCGCGGCGATCTCCTCCGTGTGCGCAGGTCGCAGCCCGCCGATCGCCTTGACCGCGTTGCTCAGCTTCGTCTCGTTGACCTCGAAGTCGCCTCGCACGATCGCGGTCACGAGCCGTCCGTCGCCAGTGACGAAGAAGGTCGCCTTGGCGGTGCGCTCCTCACCGACCCCAAGCAGGGCAGCCAGCGCCGCGATCGTCGGCGCGTCGGGGGTAGCCACCTCCTCCGTCGGACGCGGCTCCTCGGCC
>JALYUB010000013.1 GCA_030853945.1 Chloroflexota bacterium | reverse complement strand
CGGCGGTGCGAATCAGCGTCGCGTGCACGTTGCCGAGCATCGGCACGCGCGGCTCGCGGAACGGCACCTTGGCCAGGATCTGGCTGAACTCGTCGCGAGCGCGCCGCATCAGCGGCGAGTGGCTGGCGACGCTCACGGTCAGCCGCACGGCCTTGCGTGCGCCGATGGTCCTGCTCATCTCGAGCGCGAATGCCAGCGCCGGGATGACCCCGGAGAGCACGATCTGACCAGGTGCGTTGGCGTTGGCGACCCCGATCTCCCCGTGCTCGCGCGCCGCGTCGACGACCTCGTGCACCTGCTCGTCGGTCAGGCCGATGACGGCGCCCATGCCACCCTCGATGCCCCGTTCCTGCATGATCCGGCCGCGCTCGCGAACCAGGCCGATCGCGGTCTCGAAGTCGATCGCATCCGCCGCAACCGCAGCCGCGTACTGGCCGGCCGAGTGCCCGGCCAGGCGCAGTGGCGCCAGCTCGATGCCGGCCTCACGCGCCTCGGCCCGCATCGCCTCCAGGAAGGCGACGCTGGTGGCCAGGATGGCCGGCTGCGCATTCACCGTCAGGTCGAGCTCCTCCGCCGGGCCGTCGGCGATCATCCGGCTCAACGGGAAGCCGAGTACTTCATCCGCGCGTCCGAAGACCTCCGCCGCGGCCGGTGATCGCTCCAGCAGCGCAGCCCCCATGCCGACGTACTGCGAGCCCTGGCCGGGAAACACGAAGGCATGGGCTCGCGGCTCGGGAGCCGGGTCAGCGGTCGGATCTGTCTGGTCGGTCATTCGCATCTGGTCAGTTGAATTGGGCGCGAGTATAGCCGAGCACGCTCGAAACGCCGATCAGGTGCCCGTCTCGCCAACGCCCACGAAGCGGCTCACCACCTCGTGCAGCACCGGCAGGCCGAAGCGGATGGCGCTCACCGGGATGCGCTCGTCGTGGCCGTGGAAGAGCGAAAGGAACGGCATCTCGGCCGACAGCTGGAGTGGAGCAAAGCCGTAGGTCGGGATGCCGAGCAGGGCCAGTGCCTTGGCGTCGGTCCCCGGCGTGATCATCATCGGTGCGGCCAGGGCCTCCGGATCGGCGTCGAGCAGCGCGCGCCGCATGAGGTCCACGATCGGGGCATCGGCCGGCGCCTCGGTCGGGGGCATGAGCAGCACCGGTTCCACCCTGGCCAGCTCGCCGACGGTGGCCTGCATCTGCGCCAGGAGCACCTCCTGGTCCGTGCCGGGCAGGGTCCGCACGTCGATCTCGGCCTCGCCGCTGCCCGGGATGACATTCATCTTCTTGCCCGCATGGATCATGTTGGGGGTGACGGTGTCACGCAGCATCGCCGCCAACGAGCGCCGCAGGACCGGGTCGTCGACCACAGCATCCATCGCGTCGAGCGCGCCGGCGTCGTCCCCGGCTCGCACCCTGTCCGCCACCGCGCCAAGGCCGAGCGCGACGAGGAAGCCGTCGACCACCGGCGTGATCCGCATTGGCTGGGTCGTGGCCGCCAGGCGCGTCACCGCCTCGGCCAGCTTGATCGCCGCGTTGTCGGGGTGCGGCATCGATCCATGCCCTGTTATTCCGGTCGAGGTCATGCGGGTCCAGGCGATCCCCTTCTCGGCGACCTGGATCGTGTAGACGCGCCGGCCGCCGACCGTCATCGAATAGCCGCCGACCTCGTTGAGCGCGGCCGCGGCTGGACGACCGAGGGGGTCGGCGAAGAGCTCCGGCCGAGTCTGCACCCAGTGCAGCGCGCCGAAGGTGCCGCCGGCCTCCTCGTCGGCGACGGCGGCGAGGATGACCTCCCGGCGCCGCTCGCCGCCGGACCGCGCGAGCGCCAGCATCACGCTCAGCTCCATGGCGACCATGTCCTTCATGTCGACCGCGCCGCGACCCCAGATCACGCCATCGATCAGCTCGCCTCCGAACGGGTCATGGCTCCACGACTCGAGGTCGACCGGCACCACGTCGATGTGGGAGAGCAGGACGAGCGGAGGCTCGGGATCGGCAATCGTTGCCGGCAGGCGCGCGAAGCACGAGCCGCGTCCCGGCACCGGCTCCAGCACCTGCGCGACGATCCCTTCCGAGCCAAGGACCTCGGCGCAGTAGGCGGCCGCCGCGGTCTCCCCGCCGGTCGAATCTCGCCCTGCCGCCCCGTCCGCCATCCCCGGCGGATTCACGCTGGGGATCTGGATCAGCGCCTGCAGGAACTCGACGCACTCGGTGCTGGCGCGATCCCAGTCGATCTCCGGCGACGTTGCCTGCACGGCGCTCAGGGGTAGCTCTGCGCCGGCGCCTGGTCAGTGCCAGGGACTGGACGCGGGGCCGAGGCATGGGACTCGGCGTGGCGGGCTTGGACGAGCCGTCCGAGCGGCCACTCGGCGGCCAGCAGGACGAGGGCCGCGACCAGCAGCACCGGGAGCTGCCAGGCCGCTCCGATCGCGACCAGCGAGATGAGGAAGAAGCCGTGGATCGCAATCCGGGTGCCGAGCGCCAGACGCAGCTCCAGGATTGCCTGGCGGGCACCGTCGGGCGCGACACGATCCGGCCCCCAGACGCCCCACGCAGAGATAGCGACGAACCCCGCTAGCGCCACGCCGAAGAGCCACAGGCCGCCGCCCGCCTCGGCGTCGACCAGGGGGCGCAGGATCGAGAACGGCACCAGCCCGCCGAGCAGCAGGAGCCAGGCCGGGAGCGGGACGGCCAGCTGCAGCCATTCGAGGGCCGGGCGCCCGCGCGAGGCGTCGCGCAGCCAACGGGTCATGATGCTGAAGCCGAGCGTCACGAACAGCCAGGCGTAGAAGTTGCCGGCTGGCACGCCGAACCATCCCTCGGTCGGCCCGATGCCGCGCCAGGTCCAGAGGCCCATGCGGATCGCGATCGCGTCGAACGCGAGGTCCAGGCTGATCGCCAGCACCGCGTCGACGAACGGGGCGTACCGCCGCCGCACGCCGAGGGCATCGGTCAGGCGCATGGCTCCCGCGATGATCAGGGCCCAGGTCAGCCCGATGACGACCGGTGCCAGATGGATGGTCAGGATCCAGTCCGGCGAGTAGTGGTAGGTCTGGAAAACCAGCTGGTCCCCCTCTTCCAGCAGGATCCCGAAGGCAGCCGCCGAGAGCAGCTCCAGGAACGGCAGGCGACCGCGCCGCAGGGCGGCCACCGCGGCGCCGATGAAGAAGAGCGAGGCGGAGACCTCGATCAGCACGTAGAGCGGGTTCATTCGAGACCGATCATATCGGCCCACGACTCCCGTCCGCTCTAGCCCTCCAGGGCAGAGACGACCGGCGGCGTCCGCCTGCGAAGCACGGCTCGCCCGACAAGGCCGATGGCGAACATGGCCAGCCCCGCCAGGACGGCTTGGAGCGGCAAGGTGACCACCAGCACGACGCACCCGATCAGCCCCGCGACGTTGAGCGCCCGGGGCCAGCGACGATCGGCTGCCGGTTGGGTGTACGCCGCCGCGTTGGCGATCGCGTAGTAGGTCAGCACGCCGAACGAGCTGAAGCCGATGGCCCCGCGCAGGTCGGTGCTGGCGACCAGGACGGCAACTGCGGCCGCGACGGCAAGCTCGGCATGATGCGGCACCTGGCGGCGCGGGTCGACCGCTGCCAGCGTGCGCGGAAGGTCGCCCTCCCGCGCCATCGCCAGGGTCGTGCGGCCGATCCCCGCGATGAGGGCCAGCAGCGCCCCGAGGCTCGCCGCCACCGCCCCGACGCGCACCACCGGCAGCGCCCACGACGCGCCGGCCGCCTCGACCGCGGTGGCGAGGGGGGCGGTGCTGGCGGCGATCGCACTGCTTCCGGCAACGAGCAGGGCGGCCGCGCCGACCAGCAGGTACGTGGCCACCACGATGCCGAGCGCGATCGGGATGGCCCGCGGGATCGTCCGCTCGGGCTCGCGCACCTCCTCGCCCAGGGTCGCGATGCGGGCATAGCCGGCGAAGGCGAAGAAGAGGAGCCCAGCTGACTGCAGCACGCCGTACGGGCCCGCCGGCAGATCGCCGAGGGCCAGGTTGTGAGCGTCGGCCTGGCCGCCCGCGACCGACGCGGCGACAACCACGGCGAGCGACAGCAGCGAGCCGGTCACGAGGATGCGCGCCAGCGCGGCGGTGCGGGTGATGCCGCGCAGGTTGACCGCCGTCAGGGCCAGCACCGCCAGTACGCCGGCCACTCGCTGCACCCAGGTCGGCCCGGGGATGGCGTAGGCGGCGAAGGTGAGCGCCATGGCGGCGCAGGAGGCCGTCTTGCCGATCACGAATCCCCAGCCGGCCGCGAAGCCCCACCACGCGCCGAGCCGTTCGCGGCCGTAGACGTAGGTCCCGCCCGAGGTGGGATAACGGGCGGCGAGCTGCGCCGAGGCGACCGCGTTGCAGTAGGCAACGCCCGCCGCCAGTGCCAGTCCGATGAGCAGGGCGCTGCCGGCCGCGGCCGCCGCCGGGGCGAAGGCCGAGAAGACTCCCGCGCCGATCATCGAGCCGAGCCCGATGACGACCGCGTCGCCGATGCCGAGGCGCCGGGCCAGGGCAGTGACGGTCACAGCGCGGCGGCGACCCGGCGCGCCGCCGCCGCCAGCTCCTCGTCGGTGACGTTGGGCAGCACGTCCTCCCAGAGCGGCAGCATGAAGTTCTTGGCCTGCAGCATGCCAAGCGGGCGGGGCATGAACCAGACATGGAAGTGCGCGCCGCCGTCGCCCCAGCGGTACAGGTGCACGCGCCCGACATCGCCAAGCCCAAGGATGGCGCGCTCGATGCGCGCCGCCAGAGGCCCGAAGGCGGCCGCTGCCTGGGGCGAGAGGTCCTTGAACGAGTCCACGTGCTCGCGGCTGGCCAGCCATACGACGCCGGCCAGGCTGCCGCCGACCGGCGGGTGCAGCGTGAAGTGCTCATCCCCCCAGACGGACGCCGTGGCGCCGCCCTCGCAGATCCCGCATGGCTCCCCGCCGAGCTCGCCGCGACGCGGCGGCTCGGGGATCACGGGCTCGCTGAGCTGGCGGACGGTCAGGGGTTCGACGTACGGAAGCTCCATCAGTGTTCTCCTCTGGGGACAGGTCCGCTGATAGCGGGAAGGCGTCCCGCGGCGCGTCGCGCGATCTCGATGAATGGCCGCAGCCGCACCGACAGCTCGGTCCGCGTGGCGCGGAAGGCGTCGAGGCGCTCCTCGGGCGATCCCTCGACTGCAGCGGGATCCTCCAGGTGCCAATGGAGCGCGCCGTGCGGGCCGGGGAGGGTCGGGCATGCCTCGCGGGCCGTGTTGGAGAGGGTGATCACGTAGTCGAATCGCCGATCGATCAGCTCTGCGACCGGCTTGGCACGGGCTCCGCGCCAGTCGATGCCGATCTCCGCCAGGATCTGCACCGCCAGCGGATGGACCGATTTGGGCTCCGTGCCACCCGAAGCGGCCTCGAACTCTGCGCCGCCGAAGTGCCCGAGCAGCGCCTCGGCGATCTGGCTGCGGGCCGAATTGCCGTTGCAGACGAAGAGGACGCTGATTGGCTCCAGCGGGGGACGCCTGCGCGCCGGGTCGGCGACCTCCATCGTGTGCTCGAGGTCGGCCAGCTCCAGCTCCAGGCGCTCGAGCTCCTCCCGCTGCTGGGCGATGCGCCGATGCTGCTGGGCGAGCGTCGCGGCGAGCGCGGGATCGTGCACGTCGCCGGCGAAGCAGCGCTCGGCGAGGCGCCCGGCCTCGGCCGGCGTGAGGCCCAGCCGGCGCAGGGTCAGGATCATCGTCAACCGCGCCAGGTCGCCATCCGTGTATTGCCGATACCCGTTGTCACGGCGCTCGGGCCGCGGCAGGATGCCGGCGGCCTCGTACCAGCGCACGCCGGAGGCGGAGATGCCGGCGCGACGAGCGAAGACGGATATGTTCATACGCGTAGCCTAATCCTTGTAGTGACTGCAAAGTCAAGCCCACGATGCGCTCGGCGTAGAATCCGCCGCATGACCACCCAGGTGACCTCGGAGACGGTCCCGATCTTCCTCGCCGGAGAGTTCGTGCGCGCCGGGACGCCGCTCCAGGTTCGCAACCCCGCCACCGGCGAGCTGGTGGCGACCACGTGGCAGGCAGGCCCCGAAGAGCTGGAGCGGGCGACCGTCGCCGCGGTCAAGGCGTTCGGGGCGACGCGACGGCTGGCGAGCTTCGAGCGACGCGACGCTCTGGCGCACGTTGCCGAGCGCATCGGCCGGGACGCCGACGAGCTGGCCGAGCTGCTGACGCGGGAATCGGGAAAGCCGATCCGCGACGCGAAGGCCGAGGTGGCCCGCGGCGCGCTCACCTTCCGTACGGCGGCGGAGGAGGCGCTCCGCATCAACGGGGAGTGGCTCCCACTCGACTGGTCGGCCGCCAATCGGGGGCGGAGCGGCATCGTGCGCCGCTACCCGATCGGGCCGGTCGCCGGCATCAGTCCCTTCAACTTCCCGCTCAACCTGGCCGCGCACAAGGTCGCGCCAGCCATTGCGGCGGGCTGCAGCATCGTCCTGAAGCCCCCTTCCAAGGATCCGCTGGTGATGCTGCGCGTCGCCACCTACCTCGCCGAGACGAACCTGCCGCAGGGCGCCGTATCGATCCTGCCGATGGACCGGCCGACCGGCGATCGCTTGGTCGCCGACGATCGGTTCAAGCTCCTCAGCTTCACCGGCAGTCCATCGGTCGGTTGGAAGATGAAGGCCGAGGCCGGCAAGAAGAAGGTCGTCCTGGAGCTGGGCGGCAACGCCGGCGCGATCGTCGACGAGACGGCCGACCTCGACTGGGCAGTCGCCCGGCTGGTGTACGGCGCCTTCGCCTATTCGGGACAGGTCTGCATCAGCGTCCAGCGCATCTACGTGGTCGAGGCGATCTACGAGGAGTTCCAGCGACGCTTCGTGGACAAGGTGCGGCAGGTGCAGATGGGCAGCCCGCTCGATTCGGTAACCGACCTCGGGCCGATGGTGGACGCGAAGGCGGTCGCTCGCACGCACGAGTGGGTGGGCGAGGCGTTGGGCCGTGGCGCGCGTGCGCTGGTCGGTGGCGAGCCGGATGGGCTGTTCTATCCTCCGACCGTGCTCGTGGACGTGCCGAAGGATGCGCGTGTCTGTGGCGAGGAGGTGTTCGCGCCGGTCGTGAACCTGTTCGCCGTGCCGGACTTTGCGGCTGCCATGAGTGAGCTCAACGACAGCAGGTTCGGGCTGCAGTGCGGCGTCTTCACCAATGACCTGGAGCGGACGCTGCTGGCTCACGACGAGCTGGAGGTCGGCGGCGTGATCGTCAACGACGTCCCCACCTGGCGCACGGACTCGATGCCGTATGGCGGCGTCAAGGATTCGGGAATCGGGCGCGAGGGCCTGCGCTGGTCGATCGAGGACATGACCGAGCCGCGCCTGCTGGCGTTCGCACGGCCACTGTAGGTCGCCGGTGACCGATCTCGCCGCGGCGCCGGCGGGCCGCGTCGTTCGCTACGCGCGGGTGCTGCCTGCCAGCGAGCTGCGGGACGGAGAGCTGATCCCGGTCGAGATCGACGGCAGCCCCGTGGTCCTGGTGCGTCATGCCGGCGCCTTCTACGCGGTCCAGAACAACTGCTCGCACAAGGACTTCCCGCTCTCGGAGGCCGGCTTCGACGCGCGCGATGAGGTGCTCGTCTGCGCCTGGCATGGCGGCTGCTTCGACCTCCGTTCGGGGGCCGCGGTGGTCCCTCCGGCCACCGAGCCGGTCGAGGTGTTTCCGGTGCGGGTCAGCGCCGACGGCTGGGTCGAGATCGGCCTTACCGGCAGCCTCTCGGCCTGAGCCGGACGCATGGACCTGGAGGCGCTCCCATTCGTCAACTGGATCTTCTGGTCGACGCTGACCTCAGGCACGCTGCTGGTCGTCGGCGGCACCGAGCTTCTCGGCGGCACGACCCGCGGCTACCGGCTCTTCATGGCGGGCCTGCTGGCGATCTGTGCAGCGATCCTGCTGCTCTCCGAGGTGAACCTGTCGCCCGGCACGGTGGCGGACGAGACGGCCACGCTGCGGCGCTCCCTGGTCTGGGCCGTGTGCGGGCTGACGGCAGCCTACCTGCTCGCCTCGATCGCTCGTCTACCCCGCAGTGGACTGGCGATCGCGGCCGGGTCGGCAGGCATCGTCGCGCTGGCCGCGCTTGCGGCCGCCGGGGGCACCAGCAGCGCCCCGCTGTTCGCCGCGCAGCTGATCGTGATCGCCCTGGTCCTGGGTTCCGCCACGGCGGCCATGCTCCTCGGCCACTGGTATCTCGTCACCCCGAAGCTGTCCCCCGCGCCGCTGCGCCGCATGATGTGGCTCCTGCTCGCGGCGCTGGGCGTGCAGGCGCTCCTGTTTGGGGTGGCCGTCATCGCGGTCAGCAGCGGCCCGCTGGGCGGCCCGATCGGCTGGCTCACCTGGCTTCGGCTGCTGGCCGGCATCGTGCTGCCGATCGGGGTCGCTGCACTTGCCCTGCTGGCCAGCGGCGCGGCATCGCTGCAGGCGAGCACCGGCCTCCTGTACATCGGCCTGGCGCTGGTGATGGCGGGATCGATCGCTGGCGCCAGCCTCGCCTACCTGACCGGCGTGCCGGTCTGAACGACCGATGGAGGTCACGGTTCGCTGCTTCGCCACTTTGCGGGAGGTTGCGGTCGACCGAACGCAGCTGGCCCTGCCGTCCGACGCGACACTGGCTGACGCCTGGGCGGCGCTGGCCGATGCATACCCCGGGCTGGTCGCGCATCGGCCATTCGTGCGGCCAGCCCACAACGGCTCGTACGCCGCCTGGGATGCGCCACTGGCCCATGGGGACCAGGTCGCATTCCTGCCGCCGGTGAGCGGCGGAGGGCCGAGCGGTCTGACCGAGGGCGCGATCGACGTGGCAGCCCTGGAGGCGGCCGTGGCCGGGAGTGGCCACGGAGCACTGGTCACGTTTGTGGGCCGAGCGCGCGATCACTCCGATGAGGGACGTGGCGTGCTCGAGCTCGAATACGAGGCCTATCAGGAGATGGCCGGCAGCGTCCTGTCCGAGATCGTGGCGGAAGCGGAGGGGAGATGGGGCGGGAGCTGCGTCGCGGTGATGCATCGGGTCGGCGTCGTGCCGCTCGGCGAGGCGGCCGTGGCGATCGTTTCGGCCGCTGCCCATCGGTCCGATGCCTATGACGCAAGCCGATTCGTGATCGAAGCGATCAAGGAGCGGCTGCCGATCTGGAAGCGGGAGCGCTTCGCGGACGGCAGCGAATGGAAGCGCCCGGGCGCCTAGCGGGTCGCTGGCACCAGGCCGGCGAGCCACTGATCGGCCGCCCCCGCGGATCGAAGGCGAACTGTCACCAGGTCCGGCCGCGCAGCCAGCAGCCGCGGGTACTCGCGCCGCCGGAGCCGGTAGGTGCTCAGGATCCACCACAGCAATGAGTCGCGGCTGACGAGATGCATTGACAGGCGCTCGCGATTCCCTGCCCACAGCTCCTCCCGCCCGGCAACCCGACGGACGGTGCGGCGGAGGTATCTCGACAGGATCTGCCGCAGCGGCAGGTCCAGCCAGACGACCGCCTCGGCCCGCGCCCATACCAGGTCGCGCACCTTCGCATAGTTGCCGTCGACGACCCATCCCTCGCCGGCGATCGCAGCCGATGCCCGTTCACGCAGGACGTCGGTGGGAGCCTCGGTCCAGTTCGGCTCCCAATGCAGGGCGTCCAGCTCCACATGGGGCACGTTCAGCAGCTCGGCAAGTCGCGCGGCCAGCGTCGTCTTGCCCACCGAGCTGGTTCCGACGACGTTGATGCGACGCGCTGTGAAGCGGGGCAATGTCGATGGCTCCGTCAGCGTCGGATACGGCATCCAGACTCCTTCCTGCATCGCAACGACCCGCCAGGTGCTCGCCGTCGCTGCCGTTCGCCCAGGTTGGGCCTGCCATATTGACCGCTGGCGGACCTCGACCGTGCTCATGTACCCTGCGGAAGTATGTCCATCCCGCTGCCCGGACAGATTCGCTGTCCCACCTGCCACCGCTCGACACCGCCGGCGGCCTTCTGCACCCAATGCGGCTCGCCGATCCCGGCCTCCGCGCGAGCTCGACCGCGGGGCATGGACCGCGAGGAGCTCCAGGGTCGGATCCGCACCCACCGGCCGGGCGATGCCGCATTCCGACGCGGCTCGCCGGTGGGTGAAGTGCCCGAGCAGGGATACTCACCGTACCAGCCATTTCGGCCCGAGCCGGAGGACGAGCTGGTCATCCCGGGAGGAGCTGACCCGGCAGAAGCCGGCTCTGGCCATCGCGACCACACGCCGCCGGGCTTCGACGAGCCGCCGCCTCCGCCGCCGGCGAAGCCGAACGTGCCGCCTCCTGCCCAGGAGCCTCCGCCGGCCTCATGGCGGCCCGCTCCCGCACCGCTGTCGGCCGCCACGCCGGTTCCGGTCCCGGCGCCGATTCCGCCGGTAGCGCCGACTCCTGCCCCGCCGCCCACGTTCCCCTCGACTCCAATTCCGGCTCCGACCCCTCTTCCCACGACGGCTGAGCCGCCGCCTCCCGCTCCGCGATGGACGCCGCCAGAGGAGCCGTACGATGCATACCCTCCGGATGAGCCGTACGACAATCGCTACCGCCCGCGAGACGACGACTGGGACAGGCGCAACCCCGGGCTGAGCCCGCTGGCGATCGGTGGCTTCGTCCTGCTCGGCGTGCTGGCCATCGCGGTCGGTGCCTTCGTCTCCGGCATCTTCAGCGGAGGCGTCGCCAACGGCTCGCCATCGCCGACTCCATCCGCCTCGGGCATTTCGAACTCGACGCCCCAGGGATCGTCCCAACCCTCGGTTCCGGCCTCCGTCCCGGCCTCGCCGAACGCGTCACCTGGCCCGCCCGGCACCTTCCCGGACGGTTTCACGGCCCGCACCGAGCCATGTGTCGACCAGCCGGCGAGCGCGGACGGCTGCGCCTCGAGTGGGGCCAGCGTGTCAGGAGGCACGGTGTGGGCCTGGGTCGGGTTCAAGAAGGGCAACAGCTCTGACGTGCTTGGAATCAGTGTCTTCGATGCTTCCGGGAGTTCCGTCGGGGATGGCAGCCTGGCTTTGGCGTCGATCGGCTGTACGGACTCCTGCAGCGGCTGGGCTCGCTTCAAGTTCGGAGGCCTCGCCCCCGGCAACTACACGATACGCGTGAATCGAAACGGCCAGCCGGCAGCCGAGGCGCCGTTCACCGTCACCGGCTAGCCGTCGCGCGTGCGCCCGCTCGGCCGTGGCGCGCCACCGGCATCCCGGCGCCGTACCGCCAGCGCGCTGATCGCCTCCATCACGCACCGATGGGCGGCAGCCGCGGTGATCTCGCTGACGTCATAGGCCGGAGCCACCTCGACGACGTCCATGCCTGCCAGCTCGACCGTGCCGACGATCTGGCGAATGGCGCGCAGCAGCTCGCGCGAGAGCATGCCGCCCGGCTCCGGCGTGCCCGTGCCGGGCGCCATCCCCGGGTCGATCACGTCGATGTCGACCGACAGGTAGATCAGCTCCGGCCCGTCGAGCGCCTGGGCGATCGCATCGGCGACCACGGCCTCGGCTCCGCGCTCCTCGATCTCGGTCATGAAGTGGACGCGCAGGCCGTGTCGCTCCATCCATTCGAGGGTTGCCGGCGGCGGCCAGTAGCCGCGCAGCCCGACCTGCACGAAGTTGCGACCCTCGATCGCACCGGACTCGATCAGGCGGCGCATGGGGGTGCCATGCGAGCGGAGCACGCCCCAGGTGCTGTTGGCGGCATCGGCGTGTGCGTCGAAATGAACCATCCCGAGACGCCGCGGCGCCACGGCCTGTGCGACCGCCGAGGCCGCGGGATAGGTGATCGAGTGGTCGCCCCCGAGCACGATCGGGATCGCGCCGGCCCGGGCCACTTCCAGCACCTTGCGCAGGATGACCGCGTGGCCACGCTCCAGGTTGCCCGGCACGATCGGGGCATCGCCCGCGTCGACGACGTCCATCCACTCGAACGGCTCGATGCCCAGCTGGAGCGAGTTCGGCGAGCCGGCGTGATACGTAGCGGCACGTATGGCGCGCGGCCCAAACCGCGCGCCCGGCCGGTGGCTCACCCCGTCGTCGAGTGGCGCCCCGACGATCGCCACGTCCGGGCGGCGCGCGTTGAGTGCGTCGGCATCGGTCAGTTCGGGAAGCTTCTGGAAGCTGGTTCGGCCGACGTAGGCCGGGAGGTCGAAGTCGTCCCACTCGGTGTACGGGTCGAGCCCGGCCGCCGGGTCCTCGTCGTTGGGTCCGCTGTGGTGGCGCGTCTCATCGGCCATCGGTGATGGCTGGCCCCCTCCTGCTGTGGCGGGCGCCGTCGCGGCGCGGAGCAGGCCCGCAGCTGAAGCGGCGCCGATGCTAGCAGAGCAAGCGGTGTCCGGAGGTGCTGCTACCATCCGACGGCCATGTCGGACGCGCGTCGTTCCTACAGCATCGAGGAGGCGAACGCCCTCATTCCCCAGGTGCGCGCGGTGCTCCTGCAGCTCGCCGTGGAGCAGCGCCGGCTGGATGCCTCGCACGCGGAGATGCATCGGCAGCTGGACGCGAACGGGGATCCCGACAGCGCCTTGGCGGCCAGCCACCAGGAATCCGAGGTCGCCGAGATCCGCGAGGGTATGCGAACGCTGCTCGTCCATCTGAACGAGATGGGGGTCGAGCTGCGGGACATGGAGATGGGGCTGGTTGACTTTCCGGGAGAGCGCGACGGCGCCCCGGTGTGGCTCTGCTGGCGGCTTGCCGACCCAAGTGTCGCGTTCTGGCACCCGACCGACGAGGGCTACGCCAGCCGCAGGCCATGGTGACGCCGGGCTGATGCGGGTCACCGTGATCGGCGATTGCACGCTGGACGTCACGGTCCGCCCCGCAACGCCACCTCGCGCAGGTGGGGACGTTCCTGCCCGGATCGCCCTCTCACCCGGCGGCCAGGGCGCAAACGTGGCTGTTCGCCTGGCGCGAGCCGGGTTCTCGGTGCGGCTGGTCGCGGCCATCGGCGGCGACGCGGCCGGTCGGCTGCTGGCCGAGGCGATGGACGCCGATGGCGTCGCGGTCGACCGGCTGCCCGCGGAGCGGAGCGCCACCGTGGTCGCTTTGCTCGACGCCGAGGGCGAGCGCTCCATGCTGTCCGACCGGGTCAGCCTCGCGCCACAGGCGGTCGGGGCATCGTGCGTCGGAGCCGACTGGGTGCATTGCTCGGGCTACGCGCTGCTCGACGATGCGGTCGGCGACGAGCTGGCCACCGTGCTCGGGTCGCTGCCCGATACGACCCCGATCAGCGCCGGCGGGGGATCGCTCCCACCCGATGCGGCCAGAGCCGCTCGCGTCAGACATCGAGTGGCTACGGCGCGGTCGAGACTGCTGATCCTGGGTCGGGACGAGGCCGCCTCCCTGCTCGACCAGCCGCTGCCGTCCATGGCGGCCGCCGCAGACGCCGTGGCGGGGGCGTTTCCCGGCGTCATCGCGGTCGTGACCAACGGCTCCAGCGGTTCCTCCGCCGCGGGGCCCGGCTTCGCGCTGTCGGTGCCCGCCCACGACCCCGCAACGCCGGTCGTGGATGCCACCGGCGCTGGCGACGCATACGCCGCCGCCCTGATCGGGACGCTGGCCCCAGCCGTATGGCCACCCGACGTGCCGACCCTGCGCCGTGCGATGGAGGCCGGTTCCCACCTCGGCGGGCTCGTGTCGCGGGTGATCGGGGCGCAGGCCCGAGTCGCCGACGAGACGGGTGCGGCCAGGTGAGCGAGACCTCGGCCCTCTGGATCTCCGAGGAGGTCGCCTCGGCGATCGCCGACGGACGGGCGGTGGTCGCGCTGGAGTCGAGCCTGATCGCGCAGGGATTGCCGGCGCCGCACAATCTCGAGACCGCGATGGCCGCGGAGCAGGCAGTGCGCGACGAGCACGCAGTGCCGGCCACGGTCGCGATCGAGCGCGGACGCCTGCTGGTCGGCGCACCGCCGGACGTGCTCGAGCGGCTGGCTCGCCCGCCGAGCGGCGTTGCCAAGGCAGCCTCCCGCGACCTCGGTCCGCTCCTAGCGACAGGGGGGCTGGCCTCGACGACCGTCAGCGCCACTCTTCGCGTCGCGGCGATGGCCCGGATTCGGTTGTTCGCAACCGGCGGAATCGGGGGCGTGCATCGCGGAGCCGCCACGTCGTTCGACATCAGCAGCGACATCGATGAGCTGGCCGCGACCGGCGTCGCCGTGGTGAGCAGCGGTGCGAAGGCGATCCTCGACCTGCCGGCGACGCTCGAGCTCCTGGAGACGCGACGGGTTCCGGTGATCGGGTTCGGGGTCGACGAGCTACCAGCGTTCTACAGCAGCAGCTCCGGTCTGCCGCTTCCCCAGCGGGTCGACTCTCCGACAGCGGCGGCAGGCGTGATCGCGATCCATTTCTCCCTGCCCGGCTCGGGCGCGATCCTCTTCGTCCAGCCTCCGCCCGCGGACCTGGACATCCCGCTGGCCGAGGTCTCGCGCTGGATCGATGCGGCCACGTCGGCCGCCACCGAGCAGGGGATCCGCGGCGGGGCGGTCACGCCGTTCGTGCTCGGTCGCGTGGCCGAGCTGTCGGACGGCCGGACACTGCGCACCAATATCGGCCTGATCGTGAACAACGCGCGCACGGCCGCTCGCATCGCAGTCGCCTACGCAGGCAGGCGGGAAGCCCTGGTCCCCTGAGGCTGGCGACTTTGGGTGGCTGGTATCCTGCGCATCTGCCCGCACCGCGGGCCGCCACGCAGAGCGGAGGTCGGATGCGCATCTACGAGGGGAGCCCGCGGCAGGACTGGGAGGAGGTGCTGCGCAGCATCGGCGCCTTTGCCGATCGCGAGCGCCTGAAGGAGCTGCTCCTGATGGAGCTCGACGCGGGGTTCATCCTGCAGGGACTGGCGCTGCCGGCGTCGAGCGCCTGGGCGGAGTCGGAGGGGATGCTGACCAAGGCGACCCATGAGCTGCCGGACGATGAGATCGGCAAGCTGATGGACGCCGCCAACGCGAAGCGGACGCCCGGCCCGGCTTCCACGCCCCACGCGGAGATCACGAACTACTACGAGCAGGCCCTGCGCGTGATCGGCTCCTACCTCGACGGGCAGAAGCCACGCGACGTCTTCTTCTTCGAGCAGGATGGCGCGTTCGTGCTGCGGGTGCTGCTGCCGGTCTCGGGCGGCGCAGTCAGCGGCCACCAGCTGATCGAGTTCACGAAGGACGACATCATGGCTATGATCTCAGCCGCACCACAGCTGCGGGAATGACGGGGAGACACGCATGAGGCTCATCAAGATCCTGTTCCTCACCATCGGCGCGTTGCTGGCCGCGATGATCGTCATCCCGCTGACCGTGCTTGCCGGACTCTTCGTCTGGCTCAAGCTGACCGAAGAGGGCGATGAGGACGATCTCGAGATCGAGGACGCGGTCTAGGCAGTACTGAGCGCCCAGGCGGCAGTC
This sequence comes from Chloroflexota bacterium, assembly GCA_030853945.1. Classification (GTDB taxonomy): domain Bacteria; phylum Chloroflexota; class Limnocylindria; order QHBO01; family QHBO01; genus CF-167. The sequence continues at coordinate 4,180 of JALYUB010000013.1, read as the reverse complement.
CAGCACACCGCCGCAACCAGCACCCCGTACCACAGGCGCCGCTCGCTCGTCGCGCCCTGCGCCACGGCCAGCAGTCCGGACAGCCCGAGCCCGATGCTCCCCGGCGTCGCGCGCCCCCCGATCAGCAGCGCGCCGCCCACTCCCAGCCCCACTGCCAGCGCCAGGCCGGCAGCGAGTCGGCGGCTTGCCTGGCGTCCGAGCACCTGCGCCAGGCTGCGAGAACCGCCAGCCGCGTCGGCCTCGAAGTCGCGCAGCGTGTTCGCCAGGTGCGCCGCCATCGCGAACGGCGCGACCAACGGGATGGCGGGCAGCACTCGCTCGATCGGCACCCCGACGCCGGCCGCGATCCAGATCGGCAGCAGCCCGAAGCTGACGAGGTAGGGGATCGCCGAGAAGGGTGTGCGCGAGAGGGCCAGGTTGTAGGCGAGCGCGGATCCGGAGGCGACCGCTCCCACTGCCAGGGCCAGCCCGCCCGTGCGCCACGAGGCGGCCAGCTGCACGGCCAGGCCGATCGACGCGATCCAGGCGGCGGCGTTCAGGCTCAGCTGACCGGCCGGAATCGGCTTCTCCGAGCGCGCCGCCGCGTCCCGGTCGCGATCGGCGATGTCGTTTGTCGCTCCGGTGAAGACCTGCGAGCCCGCCACGGCCAGTACGGTGAGCGCCCACTGTTCCCCGATCGGGATGCCCGCCTGGCTGGCGAGGATGGCGCCAAGCGCGGCCGACAGGGCCACCACCGCCGCGGCGGGGGCCGGATGGATCACGCGAAGCGCTGCAAGCATCGGCCCTATCATCGCGCGTCGGCGGCGACAGCCGGTGACCGGTGCGCTAGACTGACCTCCCGAGTGCGGCGTTGGCGTCCGGTGCTCGCGTGTTCCTGGACCAGGCACGCTTGAGCCACGAGGCAGAGGAACCGAGCGATGCCGAAGTATGTCTTCGTGACCGGGGGAGTGACCAGCTCGCTCGGCAAAGGCATCACCGCCGCCTCGATCGGACGCATCCTGAAGGCGCGCGGCATCCCGGTCTCGATCCTCAAGCTCGATCCGTACATCAACATCGACCCGGGCACCATGTCGCCATACCAGCACGGCGAGGTGTTCGTCACCGATGACGGGGCCGAGACCGATCTCGACCTTGGCCACTACGAGCGGTTCATCGACGAGAACCTGTCACAGGCCAGCAACGTCACAACCGGACGCATCTACCAGAGCGTCATCGCCAAGGAGCGCCGTGGGGACTACCTGGGCGGGACCGTGCAGGTCATCCCCCACATCACCAACGAGATCAAGGAGCGAATCGCACGCGTCGCCCGCGACGGCACCGGCTCGGTGGCGACCAGCGGCCTCCCCTCGCATGGCGTGGTGGTGGTCGAGGTGGGCGGCACCGTGGGCGACATCGAGAGCCTCCCGTTCCTGGAGGCCATCCGCCAGATGCGCAAGGATGTCGGTCGCCGCAACGTCCTGTACGTGCACGTCACGTGGCTCCCGCAGATCGGGGCCACCGGCGAGCTGAAGACGAAGCCGACGCAGCACTCGGTCAAGGAGCTGCGCGGCATCGGGATCCAGCCGGACGTCATCATCCTGCGCAGCGACGAGCCGATCGACGACGACCTGCTGGACAAGGTCTCGCTGTTCACCGATGTCGACGTCCACGCCGTCATCCCGCTCAGGACCGCGCGGAGCATCTACGAGGTGCCGATCCAGCTGGAGCGCGCCGGCCTGGGCAAGCTCATCACCCGGGAGCTGGAGATCTCCGCCGGCGAGCCGGACCTGCACGACTGGCAGGAGCTGGTGGCTCGCATCCGCGCCCCGCGTCCGGAGGTCGAGATCGCGATCGTCGGCAAGTACACGGAGTTGCCCGACGCATACATCAGCGTCAGCGAGGCGCTCAAGCATGCTGCCCTCCACCATCGGGTCGACGTCAAGGTGCGCTGGATCGGCAGCGAGCACCTGGAGCGGGTCGAGCCAGAGCAGGTCGCCGACGAGCTGGCGGGCGTGGCCGGCGTGCTCGTGCCGGGCGGATTCGGCTACCGGGGAGTTGAGGGCAAGATCCGGGCGATCCGCTGGGCCCGAGAGCAGCGAGTGCCGTTCCTGGGCCTGTGCCTCGGACTGCAGTGCGCGGTGATCGAGTTCGCCAGGATGGCACTCGAGACCGATGATGCGAACAGCTCCGAGTTCAACGTCTTCACCGAGCATCCGGTGATCGACCTGATGCCGGATCAGACCGACGTCACCGACAAGGGCGGCACGATGCGACTCGGCCTCTATCCCGCACGCCTCGAGGACGGCTCCAAGGTGCGTGATGCGTATGGGACGGAGATCGCGTACGAGCGACATCGCCATCGCTTCGAGGTCAACAGCGCGTACCGCGAGCGGCTGTCGTCGGCCGGGATGTGGTTCAGCGGCGTCTCGCCGGATGATCGGCTGGTCGAATACATCGAGCTGCGCGACCACCCCTGGTTCGTGGCGACGCAGGCTCATCCCGAGCTGAAGAGCCGTCCCAATCGGCCCCATCCCCTGTTCCGCGAATTCGTCGGCGCCGCTGCGGCACGGCTGGGTCTCGGCAGCGGCAGTGCTGTCGTCGAGGATCCTGCCGTCCGGCCCGTCGAGAGCAACCCCTGACCCGATGAGCCCCCGGGTTGCGGCCGGCCGGCGGCCGGCCTTCGACCGGTCTGCCTACGAGCGCGATCTCGGGGCCTTCCTGGCCGAGCGTGAAGAGGAGCTGTACCAGCACGGGGCCGGTCTCCGCGATGAGCTCGCCCTCGGCCCGATCTACCAGCGCCACGCCCCCTTGTTCAGCCGGCAGATGGTCGACGCGCTCAGGCGCCTGTTCGAAGCCGGCGGTGACGAGACGGGACACAACCGGGCCCTGCTCTCGGTGGCGACGGACGGCTACATCGATCATGCGGTGGTGGCCCTGACCGACGCCGTGGGCACGGCCGAGGCGACCGCGGTGGTCGTCTGGCGCGGCGAGGAAATTCCCTATCGGGCCTTGCGCAACCGGATCGGGGAGATCAGCGGCCGTGCCGAGCGGAACGCCTTGTACGCGTCAAATCTCGAGGCGGAGGAGGCGATCAACCCGCTGCGTCGGGAACGCTTCGAGCGGATCGGCGACCTTGCCCGGGAGCTCGGCTACGTCGACTACGTCGAGCTGATCAAGACGACCCGTGGATTCGATCCCGACCTCCTCGGCGATGAGATCCGCGGCTTCCTGGCCGAGTCGGAGACGCCGTATTTCGCCGCGTTGCGGCGGTACCTGGCGCGCATCGAGATCGAGCAGGGCGACGCCAGCCTCGCGGATCTCTGGTACGTGGCGCGTGGCACGGGCTGGGACCATTGGTTCGACGGTCGCAGGATCGTCTCGGTCCTGGAGTCGACGCTGCGCGGGCTGGGGATCGAGCTGCGCGGCCAGAAGGGCGCAACGCTCGACCTTGAGCCGAGACCGAACAAGTCACCGCGGGCCTTCGTTGCCGTCGTCAACGCCCCGCGCGACGTGCGCCTGGTGATCCAGCCGCACGGCGGCTGGCGCGACTACGCCTCCGTCCTCCACGAGGCCGGACACCTGGAACATTTCCTGCATGTCGACCCAAAGCTGCCGGTGTCGCTGCGCGAGCTTGGCGACCGCAGCGTCACCGAGGGCTACGCCATGACGTTCGAGCGGCTGCTGGCCGAGCCGGCATGGCTGGTCGCGCAGACCGGGATGCCGGAAGAGCACGCGATCGCGTTTGCCGACTTCTTCTCGCTCTACCACCTCGTCACCATTCGCACGCTCGCGGCGCGCCACCTGCACGAGCTGCGGATGCACCGCGGCGGCGACACGGCGCTCCATCGGGCCACCTACGCGGGCCTGGCCGGCCTGCTGACCGGCGTCCGTGAGCCCGAGGAGCGCTACCTCGGCATCGATGACGGGATGTACTCGGCCACGTACTTGCGCTGCTTCCAGCTGGACGCCGCGCTGACCGACCATCTGGTGGCGCGCCACGGCGACGCATGGTGGTATGCCCCGGCCGCCGGTGAGACGCTGAAACGGGCGTGGAGCCGCGGACAGGGATGGACGGCCGAGCAGGTAGTTGCACATCTCGGGTATGATTCGTTGGACTGGCGACCGGTCGTGCGTCAGATTCGGGCCAGGCTCATCGGCGAGATGAGCGGCTACGGCGGGCCCAACATCACCACTCGCGCAG
>JALYUB010000009.1 GCA_030853945.1 Chloroflexota bacterium | reverse complement strand
CGCAGCAGCCGGTAGCGGCCGTCCCGCTGCTCGACCCGGGCGTAGTGGCCGGTGGCCACCTGGTCCGCACCGTAGGCGGCCAGCCCGCGGCGAAGCAGCTCGTCGAACTTGATGTACTGGTTGCAGGCCTGGCACGGGTTCGGCGTGGCACCGGCGAGGTAGCCGTCCGCAAACGCGTCAATCACCCGCTCCTCGAACGAGCGTTCCAGGTTGAGAGCGAAGAACGGGATGCCGACCAGCTGCGCAACACGCCTAGCGTCGTCGTGCGCATCCGGCGAGCAACAGCTGCGGCTCTGCTCATACCCCTCCCCGCCATCGGGGTGCAGGCGCATCCAGACCCCGATGACCTCGTCTCCGCTGGCGGCAGCCCCATTTGCCAGCAGCGCGGCAGCGACGCTCGAGTCGACCCCGCCGCTCATCGCGGCCACCACGCGGGCCATCAGGCCGATGCCACCGCTGGACCCGGCACGACCGGGACGCGCATCCGCTCGACGCTCGCCCGCAGGACCTGGGCCGCTCGATCGATATCGGCATCCGTCGTACCGCGTCCGGCCGTCAGGCGCAGCGCGCCGTGGGCTCGCTCGGAACCAAAGCCCATCGCCAGCAGCACGTGGCTCGGTTCCGCGGAGCCGCTGGTGCAGGCGCTGCCGGTGCTGGCCTCGATCCCCTCCAGGTCGAGCGCAGCGACCAGGTCGCCACCCTCGACGCCACTCACCAGCCAGCTGGCGCTGTGGGGCAGGCGCTCGACCGGATGGCCGGTCGCCTCCACGCCCGGGAGATCGCGCACCGCGGCAAGCAGGCGATCGCGAAGGCCGGCCAGCCGTGCGTTCTCCGCGTCACGGGCCGCGGGATCTCCCTGGGCCAGCTCCAGCGCCCGCGCGAAGCCGATGATGCCGGCCACGTTCTCGGTGCCGGCTCGTCGCTGCCGCTCCTGCGCCCCGCCCTGGATCTGGGCCAGGAGCGCCGTGCCCTGGCGCACGAACAGCGCCCCGACTCCCTTGGGGCCGTACAGCTTGTGTGCGGACAGGCTGAGCAGGTCGACCCCCAGCCGGTCGACATCGAGCGGCAGGTGGACCCCGGCCTGGACCGCATCGGTGTGGAACAGGACGCCGTTCCTGCGACACACGGCGCCGATCTCGGCGATCGGCTGGATCGTGCCGACCTCGTTGTTGGCATACATGACCGAGACCAGCGTCGTGTGCTCGGTGATCGCCGCCTCCACCTGGGCCGGGTCGACCTGGCCGTATCGGTCGACCGGCACGTACGTCACCTCGAAGCCGGAACGCTCCATGATGGCGCAGGTGTTGGTGACGGCCTTGTGCTCGACACTGCTGGTCACGATGTGCCTGCCGCGGGCGCTCGCGGCCCAGGCCGCTCCCTTGATGGCGAGGTTGTCCGCCTCGCTGCCACCGCTGGTGAAAACGATCTCCCGTGGCTTGGCACCGAGGATCCGCGCGATCCCCTCGCGTGCCTCGTCGAGCCCCTGACGCGCCCGACGCCCCTCGGCGTGCAGGCTGGAGGCGTTGCCGAAATGGTCGGTCAGGTACGGCAGCATGGCCGCCAGCACCTCCTCGCGCAGGGGCGTGGTAGCGGCGTGGTCGAGGTAGATGCTCATGCGCGACCCTAGCAGATCGGTCCGGGGCTGGGTGTGGGGCTGGACGGTGCGCTCGTGACGGAAGGCGCCGGCGTGGGCGACGGGGCGGCGAAGGCGCCGCGGACCATCAGTCGGACCCGGTTGATGCTCTCGATGTCCAGGCTCTCGTGGATATCGGGCGGCCAGAACTGGAACCGCGCGATCGAGCCCGGCGCGATGCGCGCCGCAACCTCGAACAGGTCGGGCAGCTGCGTCACCGGGATGTTCGTCCAGAGTGACTTCTTGGCAATGTCGAGCAGCTGGGATATGCGCGGGATGATCGCGCATGGATCGAGCTGCGCCCGCAGTCCGCGAAGGACCTCCTGCTGGCGATCCATGCGGTTGTAGTCGTTGTCCTGGTGCCGGGAACGAGCGTACGCCAGCGCATGCCATCCATCGAAATGATGGTGGCCGGCCGGTATGAACAGGACGACGTTGTGGCTGCCGTCGGGTGGCGGGTAGTTGGCGTCATAGACCGAGTACGGCGTCGTCATGTCCAGTCCGCCGAGCGCGTCCACCAGCTTCACGAAGCCGTTCAGGGTCACCACCACCTGCCCGTCGATCTGGAGCCCGGTGAGCTTGGCGATCGCGTCCTGGACGGCCCGATAGCCTCGATCCTCATCGGCTCCCGGAAAGACGTCGGGGTGCGCGATGGCATACACGTACAGTGAGTTCAGCAGATCCGGATAGCACCCGCACTTGAACGCCTTCGCCGGCCCGTCGGGGAGTGGCACGTTCATCAGGTTGCGGGGCACGCCGAAGAGCGCGGCTCGCCCGCTGGCGATGTCCACGCTCAAGATGATCATGGTGTCGGTGCGCACCGAGAAGCGGCCTGGGCCCGCGTCACCACCGATCAGCAGGAGGTCCAGGCGACCGTTGTCCGACCAGACCGGCTCGGGCGTGGGGACCGGCGTCGGTACCGGAGTCGGCCCCGGCGTCTCATTCGGCCCGAGGGTGGCAGTCGGAACCGGCGTCGGCGTCGACTGCGGAGAGTGGAACACGGTCGCCACCAGGTCGTAGGTCTCGAAGCCGACCAGGCCAAGCCAGCCATGCATCAGCAGCGTGCCGCCCAGCACCGTCCCCAACAGAACAGCCCCCAGCGCGGTCTGGCCACGCTCAGGAACAGATGGCCAGCGGCGATGCGCGATCCGGTAGGCGTCGACGATCGCAAAGACGCGATACGCCAGCACGGCGATGTTGAGCGCCAGCAGGGCCAGCAGCACGCTTGGCTGCAGGAGAAGCCCGGCCACCCGGGCTCTGCCCTGGACCACGAACACGAAAACGCCAACGACCAGCAGGAGCATCATCGGCAGTGCGAACAGCAGCGCCCGGCGACGCGCACCGGCCCAGCCCTGACCGAGGCCGGGCCAGATGAATGAGAGAGCGGCAGCGAGAACGGCGGAGTGCCGGATCGCCGCGATCACGCGTGGCGCCACGGGCGGCAGTCTACGACGCTCTACAGACGGAGGTGTCACCAGTGATCGTGCGATCCCTCGAGGAGGTGGCGGGCAGTGAACGTGATGTTGCCGGGGAGGGCTGGCGCAGCCGCCGCCTGCTGTTACGACGCGACGAGATGGGCTTCTCGTTGCACGACACCACCGTTGCGGCTGGATCCGAGCTCAAGCTGCAGTACCGGCACCACCTCGAGGCGTGCTACTGCCTGGAGGGCGAGGCCGAGCTGACCGACATGACGAGTGGCGAGCGACACGCCGTCGTGCCCGGCACGATGTATGCCCTCGACCAGCACGACCGGCATACGCTCAAGGTCCGGACCGATCTTCACCTGGTGTGCGTCTTCAACCCGGCGTTGGCCGGCGGCGAGACGCATGACGCCGATGGGAGCTTCCCGCCCAGCGACTAGGCCTTGCGCGGCGGCTCCTCGATCCGAAGCGACAGCTCGGCCAGCTGCTCGTCGGTGATCGGGGAGGGAGCACCCATCATCAGGTCGCTGCCGGACTGCGTCTTCGGGAAGGCCATGACCTCCCGGATGTTGTCCTGGTCGGCGAGCAGGGCAGACCATCGGTCCAGGCCGATCGCGATCCCGCCGTGCGGCGGCGCCCCGAACTCGAGCGCATCGAGCAGCGCGCCGAACTGGTCGCGCATGCCCTCCACGCTGTGCCCCATGAGGGCAAAGGCGCGCTCGAGCAGGTCCCGGCGATGAATCCGGATGGATCCCCCGCCGAGCTCCCAGCCATTCATGGCGAGGTCGTACTGCTGCGCGTGAACGGCCGCCGGATCGGCCTCCATGCCTGCTTCCTCCTCCCAGACAGGAGCGCTGAAAGGGTTGTGGGTCGCGTCCCATCGATCCAGGTCGGCGTCCCACTTGAACATGGGGAAGGGGTAGACCCACACGTAGGCCAGGATGCTGGCGTCTCGCAGGTCCAGGCGGCGTCCTATCTCGAGGCGCAGGTGGCCGAGTGCACCGGCGGCGGCCAGGCGATCGGCGTCGGCCACCGCCAGCAGGAGGTCCCCAGCCTCGCCCCCGGTCGCTTCCAGGATTCCCTGCGCCTGGGTCAGTGACAGGAACTTCGCAAGCGGCCCGTGAAGGGATCCATCGGGCTGCACCGCGACGTGGATGAGGCCCTTGGCGCCGTGCCGCTGGACGAGGTCCGTCAGCTCGTCGAGCTGGCGGCGCGAATAGTCGCCGCAGCCCGGCGCGCGGATGGCATATACCGCGCCTCCCCCAGCCAAGGCCTCGGCAAAGATCCTGAAGTCGACCTCACCAACGGCGTCGGCCAGATCGACCAGCTCCATCCCGAAGCGCAGATCGGGCTTGTCCGATCCGTATCGGCTCATCGCCTCCTCGTAGGTGAGGCGCGGGAAGGGGCTCTGCATGATTGGCCGATCCGGAGCAACCTCGGCAGTCACGGCGGTCACCATCTCCTCGACCGTGGCCATCACGTCCTCGGCCGCAACGAAGCTCATCTCGATGTCGACCTGGGTGTGCTCCAGCTGCCGATCGCCGCGCAGATCCTCGTCGCGATAGGCCCGAGCGAGCTGGTAGTAGCGGTCGTAGCCGGCCACCATCAGCAGCTGCTTGAGCTGCTGGGGCGACTGCGGCAGCGCGTAGAACTTGCCCGGCTGCACGCGGCTGGGGACGACGAAGTCGCGCGCACCCTCCGGTGTGCTCCGAATCAGGGTGGGCGTCTCGATGTCGACGAACCCGACGGTCTCGAGGCGGCGGCGCACGGCGCTGGCCAGGCGCGATCGCAGGAGCATCCGCTGCTGCAACGGGGGGCGGCGCAGGTCCAGGTATCGATACGTCAGACGCAGCGACTCATCGAGGCCGAGCTGCTCCTCGTTGATATAGAAGGGCGGCACCTTGCTCGGGTTGAGCACGGTGAACTCATCGACCGCGACCTCGACCTCCCCGGTCGGCAGCTCCGCATTGGCGGTCCCCGGAGGCCGAAGTCGGATGACGCCCGTCGCCTGCACCACCCATTCGTTGCGCGCAGGCTCTGCGGCGGCGTGGGCATCAGCCGCTTCGTCCGCATTGGTGACGACCTGGGTCAGGCCATACCGGTCGCGCAGGTCGATAAAGGTGAGGTGGCCGTGATCTCGGCGCCGATGCACCCAGCCGGACAGCGTCACTCGCTCCCCCACGTGGGAGGCGCGGAGCTCACCGCAAGTGTGGGTCCGGAAGGCCTGGGCCATGGCCGCTGATGGTAGCCGAGCGGCGGACGCGTGGCCCGCCTCACCGAACGGCGGCGGCGACCTCGGAAAGTGGCATCTCGCGCTGCTCGCTGGCCACGAGGTCGCGCAGGATGACGGAGGCGGCCTGCGCCTCCTGGACGATGACCGCCCAGCGCGCACCGAGCTTGACGGCCGATTCGAGCTGCCTGCCGAGCTTGCGCTCGCTGCCATCGGCGCGTACGCGAACTCCAGCGTCGCGCAGTGCGGTTGCCACTCGCATCCGCGGCTCCAGCTCGTCAACGGCTGAGACCACCGCGACCAGTGGAGCCTTCGCAAGGGGTTCGCTGCCTTGCTCTCCTGCCGCCAGGACGGTCCGGTCGATCCCGATCCCGAAGCCGATGCCCGGCGTCGCCCGGCCACCGAGGAGCTCGACCAGGCCGTCGTACCGCCCGCCGCCGCCGAGCGCCTGCTGCTGGCCGCGCCTCCCTTCGACATAGAACTCGAACGTGGTGCGGGTGTAGTAATCGAGGCCCCGCACAAGCCGATGGTCGAGCTCGTAGCGCACCTCAAGCGCATCGAGCAGCGCGCGGACCGCATCGAAATGGGCACGGCAGGGATCGCACAGGTGATCGAGCGAGCGCGGCGCATCGGCCGCAAGTCCGGGGTCGAGGTCCTTGTCGTCGAGCACGCGCAGCGGATTGACCTGCAGGCGACGGCGCGAGTCAGCCGACAGGCGCTCCGCGTGAGCGCCGAAGTAGGCGACCAGCGCGGCGCGGTAGGCGGGACGGCAGGCGTCATCGCCGATCGAGTTGAGGTAGGCAACCACGTTCTCCACCCCGCACGCGGCGTAGAAGCGATGCCCGAGCTCGATCAGCTCCGCGTCGACCATCGGTCCTGGGTCGCCGAGCGCTTCGACGTCCCACTGGGTGAACTGGCGGAAGCGACCCGCCTGCGGGCGGTCGTAGCGAAACATGGGGCCGATCATCCACAGGCGCAGCGGTCCTGGCCGGACATGCATGCCATGCTCCACGTAAGCGCGCACGATCCCTGCCGTCGGCTCGGGTCGCAGCGCCCACTCCGCGCGCTCCTCCTGGCTGCCGGCCGCGCCGCTGACCCGGAACATCTCCTTCTCGACCGCGTCGGATGATTCACCCAGGCCCCGGGCGAACAGCTCGGTCCGCTCGAACAGCGGCGTCTCGATCCGCTCGAAGCCGTACCGTGACGAGAGGTCCGTCGCGACCGCTTCGACCGCACTCCAGCGCGCCGTCTCCTCGGGCAGCAGGTCGCGGGTTCCGCGCGGCGCGGCGATGGGGCGGGACATGGCGGGAGTCTACCCGCGCGGCCGGGTAGGCTGAGGGCGTGACAGGGCGGCAGGTCCTCGAGCGCTGGGCGGTGCCAGCCGTGCTGGGCATGCTGCTGCTGGTGGGGCTGATCATCCGGCTGGCGGTGCTCGACGCGCCCGGCCACTACGGGGATGGGGTGGTCATGACCCGCTGGGCAGAGAACATGGCCGCCTATGGCCCGTGGGGCTTCTATCGCCACGACGGAGCCGTCTACCCGGCCCTGCTGTACGCCTATTGGCCGCTCGGCCTCCTGCTCGACGGCGCCGACCTGGCGAGGGCGGTCAAGGGCATCTCGATCCCCTTCGACCTGGCGCTGGGTCTGGTCGTGTTCTTCGCCGCTCGACGGATGGTCGGGAGCGCCCGCGCCCTGATCGCGCCGGCCATCTACCTGCTCAACCCTGCCGTCATCCTGGCAGGGCCGGTCTGGGGCCAGGTCGACGCGGCGGGCACGCTTGCCTACCTTGGGGCGCTGTTGGCGCTCGCCTCGCGACGCTTCGGCCTGGCAGGCGTGCTTACCGCCCTGGCGATGCTGCTCAAGCCGCAGTTCGGCCTGGTGGCCCTGCCGGTCGGGATGATCGCCTTCCAGTCATGGCGCGCGACGCGTTCCGTGGCGCCGCTGGTCAGGGCGTTGGTCGGGGCCGCGGTCACGTACCTCGTCGTGGCGATGCCACTTCGGCTCGATCCGGTCAGCTTCGTCGGCCGGGCGGTTTCGATCGCCGGCGACAAGCCGATAACGTCCGCAAATGCGCCGAACCTGTGGGGCGTGCTGGTCGGCTACAAGGTCCCGGACGCGCCGTACGTGCTCATCGGCGGCGGCCTGCTGCTGCTCGGCCTCGGAGCATCGCTGCTGCCGCTGCGCCGTCGTCATGACCTGCGCACGATCCTGGCGGTGGGGCTGTTCCTGGTCCTCGCCTTCTACCTCCTGCCGACCCGGATCCACGAGCGCTACCTGTTTCCGGCGATCGCGGTGCTGGCGCCGCTGGCTGCCACCAGCTGGCGCGTGCTAGTGGCGTTCGTGCTCGTGAGCGTCGCATTTGCGCTGACCATGCTGTACGCCCTGGTCACGACCACCGAGTTCACGATCCCGCCCACGCTGCACGACATGCTGGTGACGCGTACGGCCGAGGTCTGGATTGGGCTGACCCTGCTGGCAACTGCGGCCACCCTGGTCGTGCTGCTCACCTGGCGGGCAGGCGACGAGGCGCCAGGCACTGCCGTCGAGATGACCTAGCGCGCCTCGCGCGTGACGCTGGTCACGTCACGCAGCCGCTCGATGCGAGTCAGCACCTTGGAGAGCTGCTGCAGCGACGTCACCTTCAGGGTGGCGCTGATCGTGGCAGTGCCATCGGGGTCCGTGCCAATCGAGGCGGCCACGATGTTCACCTTGTCCTCGGCCACCACGGTGGTGATCTCGTTCAGCAGTCCGGGCCGATCAACGGCCAGGATGCGAATCGTGATCGGGTAGGTCTGCAGGTCGACCGCTTCCCAGTCCACGTCGATCAGCCGCTCGATGTCCTTCTCCGACAGCACCGACCGACAGTTGGAGCGGTGCACGGTCACGCCCTTGCCGCGGGTCACGTAGCCGGTGATCGGGTCGCCCGGAATCGGAGAGCAGCACTTGGCGAAGCGCACCAGGAGGTCGCCGACGCCCTTGACCCGGATCCCGCTGGCCGATGGCTGGCCCGATGGCGGCGCAACCTCGGGCAGCGTAATCGCGGCGTCATCGTGGATCTCCAGCTTGCCGACCACGCTCGCCGGCGAGACGGCGCCGTAGCCGATCGCGGCGTAGAAGTCGTCCAGCTCCTTGTAGTGGGCGTGCGAGGCCAGCTCGAGCAGCTTGTCGGCATCGATGCTGACCAAGGTCTCGTGCGCCAGGCGCCGCAGCTCGCGGTCGAGGATGTCCTTGCCCTGGGCGATGTTCTCGTCGCGCTGCTGGCGCTTGAACCAGGCGCGGATCTTCTCGCGGGCCTGGTTGGTGCGCACGATGTTCAGCCAGTCCCGCGACGGCCCGTGCGCGGCCTTGGTGGTGATGATCTCCACGATGTCGCCGTTGTGCAGCCGATAGTCGAGCGTCACCAGCCGGTTGTTCACCTTCGAGCCGATGGTGCGATGCCCAACATCGGTGTGGATGCGGTAGGCGAAGTCGAGCGGCGTCGCGCCGCTGGGCAGGTCCTTCACGTCGCCCTTCGGCGTGAACACGAAGACCTGGTCCTGGAACAGGTCCAGCTTGAGGCCCTCCACGAACTCGGTGGCATCCACCACCTCGCGCTGCCACTCGATCAGCTGGCGGACCCAGGCCAGCTTCTCGTCGTAGCGCCGGTCCCCGCGCGAGCCCTCCTTGTAGCGCCAGTGGGCCGCGATGCCCGCCTCCGCCACCTCGTGCATGGCGCGAGTCCGGATCTGGACCTCCAGCGGCTTGGCATCCGGCCCGATCACGGCGGTGTGCAGCGACTGGTACAGGTTGGCCTTGGGCATCGCGATGTAGTCGTCGAACTGCCCGGGGATGGGTCGCCAGAGGGTGTGGACCACGCCGAGGGCTGCGTACGTGTCCTTGACCTCGTCGACGATCAGGCGAACGGCGTGCAGGTCGTAGATCTCGCTGAACTCGGCGCCCTTGCGCTCCATCTTGCGGGAGATGCTGTAGAGGTGCTTCGGGCGGCCGCTGATCTCCGCCTCGATACCGACTCTGCCGAGCTCCTTGCGCAGGATGGTGATGCTCTTGTTGATGAACGACTCGCGCTCCCTGCGCCGGTCCGCGAGCATCTCGACCAGCTTGCGGTACCTCTCCGGATCGGTGTACTTGAAGGAGAGGTCCTCGAGCTCCCACTTCCACTGCCAGATCCCGAGCCGATGCGCCAGGGGCGCGTAGATCTCCATCGTCTGGTGCGCGATGCGGACCTGCTTGTCGGGCGGCAGGGCGCCCAGCGTGCGCATGTTGTGCAGCCGGTCGGCGAGCTTGATGATGACCACCCGCACGTCCTCGGCCATGGCCAGGAACATCTTTCGGATGTTCTCCGCCTGCTGCTCTTCCATGGATCGGGCAGATCCGAACTTGGAGAGCTTGGTCACGCCGTCCACCAGGCGCGCCACCTCGCGACCGAAGCGCTTCTCGAGGTCGGGAATCGTCAGCTCCGTATCCTCGGGAACGTCGTGCAGGAGCGCCGCAGCGATGCTCTCGGCGTCCATCTGCAGGGCAGCCAGCTCGTACGCGACCGCCACCGGGTGCGTGATGTACGGCTCGCCCGATGCACGGAGCTGCCCCTCGTGCGCCGTGGCGGCTACCGCATGGGCACGTTCGATCAGGCCGATGTTGACGCTCGGCCGATGGCGCCGCGCTTCGGCGACGACGGTCTCGATGGTGGGCGTGCTGGCCGCTGGCTCGGCATTTCGGGAGATGCGCTTCGCCACGGCGGCCGGGGCCGCCCTGAGGCGTGCCAGGTCCATGGTGCGGACGATGGTAGCAGGCAAGCTCAGGAAGGACCGTGATCACCGGCGACGGTCAGGACCACGTTTCCCGTCTTGCGTTCCTCATCGTTTCAATAACCTCTCGCGCACCGTTCGGATGCGATACCAGAACCGATCGGTGACCAGGTCGAACAGGCCGGGGTGGCGGAGCGGGGTGCCGCCGAAGGTGCGCTTGAAGTCGGAGAAGCCCTTCCAGGCAGGATCGGCCTTCACATCATCGGGTTCGGTGACGCCCCACATGTCCACAGTCATGCAGCCATCGGCGGCGAGGGCGCGGAGCATATGGGCCATGACCGCGTGAGCGGCGTACTGGTGCTTGTAGCGCTCGTCGCGCAGGAGGGCGCCATAGAGGTAGTAGGCGCGGTCGCCGAGGCGCGGGAAGGCCATGGCGGCGATGGGGGCGCCGTCGACGCGGGCGATGCCCAGGTACCAGCCGCCGGAAGCAGCGAATTCGGTCGCCAGGCGGACCAGGAACTCTGGTGATCGAACGCGGAATTCGGCACGTTCTGCGGTGGCGGTGAGCAGGTCGTGGAGGATCCTGGTCTCGGCGGGATCGGGGCTGCGGGAGATGGTGACCTGCGTGCCTTCGCGTTCGGCGCGGCGAGAGAGGCGACGGGCATCGGCGTGCCAGGAGGCTTCCAGCTCGGTGGCGCCATCTCGGAGGTCAATCAGCCGGGTGGTCGGTGCCTGGAGATCCGGGGCTCGGCCGAGCCGGTGGGCGGCTGCGAGGGCGGCGACGTCGGTCGGGTCGCCGGGCTCGGCGCGCGGGTCGAGCTTGACGACGAGCGCCTTCTCCTTGCGGGCGAGCGTGCGCAAACCCTGGAGCAGCCACGCGAAGAGCCGGTCCGCGTCGGGGGCCGATCGGTCCCAGATCGGGCCGTGGGGGACGTACGCCACCTGGCGGCCGAAGCCAGCCGGGCGCATCAGCGCCTGGGCGACACCGCGGATGCGGCCGTCGTCGTCGAGGAGCAAGCGGGCGGGCGGCTCACCGGCGAGGGCGGTGCATTCGCCCCAGCCCCAGGTCTGGAGGAGATCAGCCTCAGGGCGCGAGGCGACGAAGGCGTCCCACTTGGGGCGGTCGATGTCGTCGGCGCGGCGCAGGATGGGAGGCATCGGTCAAGAGCCTAGCGTGGGCGAGCGGTTGACCTCGGGTTGACGATGCCGATGTGAGCAGGCGAGGGAGGGCGTTGGCCATCTTCGCAGTCGCGGTCGCCGGCATCGGGTGGGCCGGGGTCGCAACGGCGCACATGGCGGCTGATCGATCGCGGGACGGCTCGGTCTCGATGCAGGCAGCCGCCGAGGCCGAG
>JALYUB010000082.1 GCA_030853945.1 Chloroflexota bacterium | reverse complement strand
CCAGGAAGCCGGCCATCTCGTCGCAGGCGTAGACCAGGTGGTCGAGGCGGCTGACGCGCGGGATGCCGAGGGCATCGTTGTGGGATCGCACCGCGTGGACCACCTCGTCGGGATAGCCGAGTCGGGCCATCTCATCGGCGCCGATTGCCCCGTGCATGGCAGGATCTGGGAAGCGCTCATAGTCCAGGTCATGCAGCAGGCCCGCCATTCCCCAGCTCTCGACCGTCGCGTTGTCGAGCCCGTCGTCCACCGCGTACCCGCCCACGCCAGCCTCCACCAGCAGCCCGTGCTTGCGGAGCGACGGGTTGTGGTTCCACTCGTACAGGAGGGCGAGCGCCTCCGCGCGGGTGGGCATCACCTTGCCCTCGCTCATGGGATCGGTCGCTCCAGAGTCTGCAAGTCGATCGATGATACCGGGCGGTCAGCCCGCCACGGCTGCCGGCTCGCGCCGTCGGGCGCGCCGCGCCGGCGGTTCGTCGCTCATCCCGAGCACGTGGCGCAGGTAGCGCCCGGTGTACGAGGCCGGGGTGCGGGCGACCTCCTCGGGCGTGCCGGCGGCGACGAGATCCCCGCCTGCGGCCCCTCCCTCAGGGCCGAGGTCGATGACCCAGTCGGCGCTCTTGATGACATCGAGGTTGTGCTCGATCACGACGACCGTGTTGCCCGCCTCGACCAGCCGCCCGAGCACCTGCAGCAGACGGGCCACATCATCGAAGTGCAGGCCTGTGGTCGGCTCGTCGAGGATGTACAGGGTCTGGCCGGTCGCGCGCTTGGAGAGCTCGGTTGCCAGCTTCACCCGCTGGGCCTCGCCGCCTGACAGCGTGGTCGCCGGCTGGCCCAGGTGGACGTACCCCATCCCGACGTCATGCAGGGTCTGCAGCTTGTTGCGGATCGACGGCACCGCACTGAAGAAGGCGAGCGCCTCGTCCACTGTCATCTCCAGGATCTCCGCGACATTGCGCCCCTTGTAGTGGATCTCGAGCGTCTCGCGGTTGTAGCGCTTCCCCTTGCACACCTCGCACTGGACGTAGACATCGGGCAGGAAGTGCATCTCGATCTGCACGATGCCGGCTCCCTCGCACGCCTCGCAGCGGCCGCCCTTGACGTTGAAGCTGAAGCGCCCTGGCCGGTAGCCGCGCAGACGCGCCTCGGGGACGGCGGCCAGCAGCTCGCGCAGGGGCGCCCACAGGCCGGTGTAGGTGGCCGGGTTCGAGCGGGGTGTGCGCCCGATCGGACTCTGGTCAATCTCGATTACCTTGTCGACCTGGTCGATCCCCTCGATCCGGTCATGGGCGCCGGGCCGCTCGCGGGCGTTCCAGATGCGCGCCGCGAGGGCCGGATACAGGATCTGCGTGACCAGGCTGGACTTGCCCGATCCGCTGACGCCGGTGACGGCCACGAAGCGGCCGAGCGGGAACGCGACGTCCAGGTCCCGCAGGTTGTTCTCGCGCGCGCCCCGCACGGTCAGCCACTTGCCGCTGCCGAGCCGACGCTCCGACGGCACCGGGACGGAGCGATCGCCGCGCAGGTACGCGGCCGTGATCGAGCGCTCGCTGTGCATCAGCTCGGGCAGCGACCCGGAATGGATCAGCTCGCCCCCGTGCTCCCCCGCGCCCGGCCCGATGTCGATCACCCAGTCGGCGGCGCGGATCGTCTCCTCGTCGTGCTCCACCACGATCAGGGTGTTGCCGAGGTCGCGCAGGCGCATCAGGGTCGCGATCAGGCGCGCGTTGTCGCGCTGATGCAGGCCGATGGATGGCTCGTCCAGGATGTACAGCACGCCCATCAGGCTCGATCCGATCTGGGTCGCCAGGCGGATCCGCTGGGCCTCGCCGCCCGACAGGCTGCCGCTGGCGCGGTCGAGGGTCAGGTAGTCGAGACCGACGTCGACCAGGAAGCCAAGCCGGGCGCGAATCTCCTTCAGCACCTGCCGCGCGATGTGGTTCTCCCGCTCGGTGAGCAGGTCCGGCAGGCCGGCATACCACGCGAGCGCATCGGTCACCGCCAGCCTCGTCGTCTCGATGATGTTCCGCCCCCCGACGGTCACCGAGATCGACTCGGGCTTGAGGCGCATCCCGCCGCAGGTGGGGCAGGGCCGCGTGGTCATGTAGCGCTCGATCTCGGTCTTCGTCGTCTCCGACGAGGTCTCGCGATAGCGACGCTCCAGGTTCGGCAGCACGCCTTCGAACGTGGTCGAGAACGAATGCTCCTGGCCCTGGCGAGACTTGTAGCGGACCGTGACCCGCTCGCCATGGTTGCCCCGCAGCAGGATCTCGCGGGCCTCCTCGCTGAGCTCGCCGACCGGCGTGTCGGTGCGGAAGCCGTACTTGTCGGCCACGGCGTCCAGGATGGTCGAGAACCATGACGCGGTCGCGACCATGCGTCGCCACGGAACGACCGCGCCCTCGGCCAGCGAGAGCGCCGGGTTCGGCAGCACGAGATCAGGATCGATCTCAAGTCGGTTGCCGAGGCCCGTGCAGGCGGGGCAGGCGCCGTGCGGCGAGTTGAAGCTGAAGTTGCGCGGCGCGGGCTCCTCGAAGCTGCCGCCATGCTCCGGGCACGAATAGCGCTCGCTGAACAGCCGGTCGCTGCCCTTTGGCCCCTCGTCCGGCAGGTGAACCAGGAGCGTCCCGTCGGAGAGCCGCAGGGCGGTCTCGATCGAGTCGGCCATGCGGGAGGCGTCCGGCCGGGGCGCGCCATCGTCATCGGTCCGGCGCACGACCAGGCGGTCGACCACGACCTCGATCGAGTGCTTGAACTTCTTGTCGAGGTCGATCTCCTCGTCCAGGTCGCGCAGCTCGCCGTCGACCCGCACTCGCACGAACCCTGCCTGCTTCGCCCCTGCCAGCAGCTTTTCGTGCTCGCCCTTGCGGTCACGGATCAGGGGCGCCAGGAGCATCAGGCGCGTCCCCTCGGGGAGGTCATACAGCTGGTCGACGATCTGCTCCACCGTCTGCCGGGCGATCTCCCGCCCGCAGATCGGGCAGTGCATGCGCCCGATTCGGGCGAACAGAAGGCGAAGATAATCGTAGACCTCGGTCACCGTGCCGACGGTCGAACGCGGATTTCGGCCGGCGCCTCGCTGGTCGATGCTGATCGCCGGCGACAGGCCATCGATCTGGTCGACGTCCGGCTTCTCCATCTGGCCCAGGAACTGTCGCGCATAGGCCGACAGCGACTCGACGTAGCGGCGTTGTCCCTCGGCGTAAATGGTGTCGAAGGCGAGGCTGCTCTTGCCGCTGCCGGACAGCCCGGTGATCACGATCAGCCGGTCTCGGGGCATCTCGACGTCCAGGTTCTTGAGGTTGTGCTCGCGGGCGCCACGCACCACGATCCGGTCGGAAGGCATCGGGTCGATGATATCAGACCGATGTGAACGTACGTTCGCTTTCGAGAGGCCCGGCCTCAGTGCACCAGACCATCGTAGGTGGTCACAACGAACGTATTCCGGCAGCGGGTGAGCCGATCCGGGACGCAGTCGCGCGCGGCGGCATCGTCGAAGTGGCCGGTGAAGATCAGCTGCTGGCCCTGCAGGTTCGGCCCACCGGGCCTGGCCCGCGGAGGGAAGGGCCGGCCAGTCGGGGCAGCAAGGCGCAGGCCGTCGCGCAGCAGCTCGGCCTGGCTGACCGTTTCGCCCGGCTGGCCGGGAAGCAGGACGCGCAGCGGGCAGTCTCGCTGCAGCCACGCGACCGAGCTGTCGATCCCGCCATGGTCGCCGCTGCAATCGCCGGCCAGCTCCGCGTACCAGCCCACGATTCGCAGCTCGGCGCTGCCATGCTGGATCGCGGGGTTCTGCGCGGCGAGGATCTCGCCGACCGGGTACTCGGTGAGCTCCGGACGAACCCCGCCCAGCGAGCCGACCGTCAGCATGAAGAAGACGAACAGCCCCAACCCGAGCACCAGTGCGACGCCGATGCGGGTCTCCCGGTTCATGTCCTGATCCCATGCCAGCGGGCCGCCAGCAGCTCGATCCCGCGCCGCCAGAGCTCGACCCTGGCCGGGTCGTTCAGCCAGGTGGACGCGCCAGACGGATGCGGCAGGGCCAGGACCGACGCTCCCGGGGAGGCGTCCCAGGACAGCTCCCGCCCTACCAGGTCGTCGAGCCGAGCCTCGGGACCAAACGCATGTCGATGCGCCAACCCACCTACCAGCACGATGAGGCGCGGAGCAACCAGCTCGACCTCGGCCTGCAGGTAGGGAGCCCAGCGCAGGACCTCGGCGCGCGATGGTGGCGAGTCGACCGATGCGCCCGGCCGGCGCCCCGGGTAGCACTTGCCGACGGAGGTGACATACCAGCGCTCTCGGAAGTCGTTCACGCCGATGCCCGCCAGCTCCAGCCAGCCGACCAGCCGCCGCCCCGCGTCGTGCGCAAACGGCAGGCCTGTCTCGATCTCCCGCCAGCCGGGCGCCTGCCCGACCAGCATCGCCAACTCGCTGCCGTCCCCGGACAGCACCGGCGCCGCCCCATCGTTGCAGCGCGGCATCCCGTCCTGGAGAGCGCGCAGCGCAGTCCCGAGCGGGGCGCGGCGCGGCGCGGGAAGTGGCCACTCGCCGGCGTGCCGGATCCGCTTCGGCGCCGCCGCGGCTTGCTCGAGCGCGTGGGTGGGGATCAGTCGCCGGTCCCCAGCAACTGGCCGGCCACACGGAGGTCGTCGGCGATCGCCAGGCGGATGGCGCGGCGCACGCCGTCGCCGGTGGCGCCGGCCGCCTCCAGCGCCGAGGTCAACGCGTCCCGCGCCTGGTAGAGCCGATCGATGAGACCGCCATCCGCGTCGCCTGGTGCGCCGTCCAGCTCCGCGGCCAGGCCACGGTCGCCCCGTTCGAGTGCCTCGAGCTGGGCCAGCGGAGCTGCCTCGCCAGCGGCGTCCAGGGCATCGGCCAGCAGCTCGCGCGCCAGCTCCAGCCAGCGGAGATGGCGCCCGAACTCGTCGGCGCTGGGCGGGAGCTCGTCGAGGCTGAAGGCCGCCCGTTGGGGCCCGTTGGCCCCCGCACGGACCGCGGCCCGCTCGACCTCGTACCAGTTGTCGCCGACGAACATTGGCGCCTGCTCACCCGCAGCCCGCAGCCAGTCGACGAACCAGGCCACACGGCGCGGCATCGCGTTCGTGGCCTCGGCATCGGTTGCGGCGAACACGGCACAGCCCGGCAGCTCGGCCGCGTAAGCCGCCACCGTTGCGCCGTCGTCGAGACCGGTCTCGACGAAGATGGCGTGGGGCATCGTGCCTGCCATCGTGCGTGCCTAGGGTCGACGGCGACGCGGCGGGCGACGGCGAGAGCCCGCCGCGATGATGTTGGGCCGGGCTGCCGTGCTGAAGACTTCCCGCGGCGCGCGCCGCGACGGTTCGCCGCCGAACTCCCCCGCCTCGGCTGCCGCGGCATAGACCTCGGCCGGGATGCTGCCCGGCGCCGCGGCCAGCTCCTCGCGGAGGCGGCGCAACTGGAGGATCTCGTCGCGAAGCGCTGCAGCCCGCTCGAATTCCAGGTTGCGGGCCGCCTCCTTCATCTGGGCCTCGAGGCGCGCCATCATGCTGGCCAGCTCGGCCGGCTCCTTGCCGTCGACGTCGATCGAGGTGCGCTCCTCGGCGACGCGGCGCAGCCCGCTGTTGATGTCGCGGATCTCCTTGATGATCGTCTCCGGCACGATCCCGTGCTCCGCGTTATAGGCGGCCTGCTTCGTGCGGCGCCGGCTCGTCTCCTCGATTGCGGCTCGCATCGAATCGGTCTCGCGATCGGCGTACATGATCACCCGGCCACCGATGTTGCGCGCCGCGCGCCCGATGACCTGGATCAGCGAGCCACCCGAGCGCAGGAATCCCTCCTTGTCGGCATCGAGGATCGCGACCAGCGTCACCTCAGGCAGGTCAAGGCCCTCGCGCAGCAGATTGATGCCCACCAGCACGTCATAGATCCCCAGCCGAAGGTCACGCAGGATCTCCACACGCTCGATGGTGTCGACCTCGCTGTGCAGCCACTGGACCTTGATGCCCAGCTCTGCCAGGTAATCGGCGAGGTCCTCGGCCATCTTCTTGGTGAGGGTGGTCACCAGAACTCGCTCGCCGCGTGCCACCGTGTCGCGGATCTCCGCCAGCAGGTCGTCGACCTGTCCCGCGGTGGGACGCACGGTGATCTGCGGGTCCACCACGCCGGTCGGGCGGATGAACTGCTCGGCGACCCGCTCCGCCCGCTCCGTCTCGTACGGACCGGGGGTCGCGCTCATGTAGATCACCTGGTTCAGGTGGTCTTCCCACTCCTCGAAGGTCAGCGGCCGATTGTCCAGGGCCGATGGCAGCCGGAAGCCAAAGTCGACCAGGATCTCCTTGCGGGTCCTGTCGTTCTTGTACATGCCGTGCACCTGCGGCACGCTGATGTGGCTCTCGTCGACCACCAACAGGAAGTCCGTCGGGAAGTAGTCGATCAGCGTCCACGGCCGGCTGCCCGCCTCGCGCCCGGCCAGGTGGCGGCTGTAGTTCTCGATCCCCGAGCAGTAGCCGACCTCGCGCATCATCTCGAGGTCGAAATCGGTGCGCTGCTTGAGCCGAGCGGCCTCGAGCTCGCGACCCTGGGACGAGAGCCACGCGACCCGCTCCTCCATCTCCGCCTCGATCTTGGTGATCGCCAGCATCAGCTTGTCGCGAGGGGTCACGTAGTGGGTGGCCGGGTAGAAGTTGACCTCGCGACGCTCGGCCAGCACCTCGCCGGTCAGCGAGTCGACCTCGACGATGCGCTCGACCTCGTCGCCGAACAGCTCCACTCGCACCACGTACTCGCCGTGCGGCGGCTGGACCTCCAGCACGTCACCACGCACCCGGAAGCGGCTGCGCGCCATCGCCGCGTCGTTGCGCTGGTACTGCAGGTCGACCAGGTGCCGCAGGATCCCGTCGCGGCGGTAGTGCCCCCCGACCTTCAGGTTGATGACCGTCGCCCCGTAGTCGACCGGCGCCCCCAGGCCGTAGATGCACGACACCGACGCCACGATGATCACGTCGCGGCGCTCGAACAGGGCGCGCGTGGCGTTGTGTCGCAACCGATCGATCTCGTCGTTGCGTGACGAGTCCTTCTCGATGTAGGTGTCGGACCGGGGCAGATAGGCCTCGGGCTGGAAGTAGTCGTAGTAGCTGACGAAGTACTCGACCGCATTGTCGGGGAAGAATTCGCGGAACTCCTGGTAGAGCTGCGCGGCGAGCGTCTTGTTGTGCGCCATCACCAGCGTCGGCTTGCCAATCGCCTCGATCACCTTGGCTGCCGTGAACGTCTTGCCGGTTCCGGTGGCGCCCAGCAGCACTTGGTGCTTGAGCCCGGCCTGCAGGCCGTCGACCAGCGACGCGATGGCGGCCGGCTGATCGCCGGTCGCCTCGAACGGCGCGTGGACCTTGAGATCGGGCATGGAAGGTTGGCCTCGTGGCAACGACGGAGGGGTGGAACCGAATTCTAGCGAACCGCCATCAGATCCCGAAAAGCGGCTTCGACCTGCCGCCGCGTCTGCTCCATCGGCAGCCAGCCGTCGATCACGCGATCGGCAGCCGCGATCTTGTCGCCCTGCGGCGACTGGTTGGCCAGCCTTGCGCGCGCCGCCCCCTCGTCCAGGCCGCGTGCCGCGAGCCGCGCCAGCACGTCGGCCTCGTCACAGCGCACCACCCAGATCTCGTCGCAGCGATCGTGCAGCGGCGACTCGAGGAGCTTGATCGCCTCGATGCAGGCGGCCTCGGCGCCAGCTGCCATCAGCTCGGCCAGCCGCGCGCGCACCTCGTCGCGGACAGGGGGATGCAGGATCGCCTCCAGGTCGGCGAGCGCCGCGGGGTCGCTGAACACGATCTCGCCGAGCGCCACTGCGTCGGTGGTGCCGAACCTCTTCTCGATGTGCCGCCGCGCGACCTCGTCGTTGTTGCGCACCTGGCGGGCGACGGCGTCCGCATCGATGGTGGCCACCCCGAGGTCACGCAGCATGCCGGCCACGGTGCTCTTGCCGCAGCCGATGTTGCCGGTCAGGCCGATGACCTTCACGGGCCCGCCTCGGGCTCCGGCAGCCTCTGGCAGTGCGGGCAGAAGTGGGTGCTGCGCTGGCCGACCAGGATGCGCGAGATCGGCCGACCACAGCGCAGGCAGGGCTGCCCCGTGCGCCGATAGACCGAGAGCCGTTCCGCATTCGCACCCGGCTCGTCGTCAGCGCCCACGTAGTCCCCGAAGCTGGACCCCCGGTTGGCGATGCCCTGACGCAGCACCGCCCGCACCGATCTATGCAGCCGACGGATCTCCACCGGCGTCAGCGTGTCAGCGCCCCGCAGGGGATGCAGCCTCGCCCGCCACAGGGCCTCGTCGGCGTAGATGTTGCCGACCCCGGCGATGAACGACTGGTCCAGCAGCAGCGTCTTCAGCCGCGCCGAGCGGCCCTTCAGCCTCTGTGCGAAGCGCTTCGCGCTGAACGACCTGGCCAGCGGCTCCGGCCCATGGCGGGCAAATACATCGCCGACTCGGTACGGGGCCTGCCGCTCACCGACGCTCCGCTTCGTCGCGCGCTTGCGGCCCGCGCGAGGCACGCCGCCGCGCTCCCAGAGCCCGATCCGACCGAACTTGCGCACGTCCCGGTAGCGCAGCTCTCGCCCGTCCGCCAGCGAGAAGATGACGCGCGCGTACTTGTCGTCCGGCGTTCCAGGCGGGGCCACGATCAGTGCCCCGGTCATCCGCAGCGCGACGGTCATCACCCGACCATCGGCCAGGTGCAGCAGGACGCTCTTTGCCCGGCGTCCGACCCGCTGGATGGTCGCGCCGCGCAGCTCCCCGACGAAACGCTCGGCAGGTTGCGGATGGCGAATCGTCCGCTCCCAGCGGACCTCGGCATCGGTGATGGTCGCGCCCGCCACCCATCGCTGGAGGTCGCGCGCCACGGTCTCGACCTCGGGCAGCTCCGGCATCGGCTCAGCCGACCTCGGCGAGGACCGGCTCGTCCAGCTCCACCTCGTCGGCCGGCGGCGCCACCCGGCGCCAGCCGCCATCTGGGAGCGGCTCGAGGTGGTCCATCTGCTCCCAGTCGGCGCCGACCTTCAGGTCGACGGTGAGCGGCACGTCGAGCGGCAGGGCGCTCTCCATCACCTCGCGGGCGAGCGAGGCCAGGACCGGCAGCTCGGCCTCATCGGTCTCGAAGACGAGCTCGTCATGGACCTGGAGCAACATCTGCGACCGCAGGCCGTGTTCGCGCATGCCGGGGGCGAGCCGGACCATCGCGATCTTGATGGCATCGGCCGCGGTGCCCTGGATGGGCATGTTGATCGCCATCCGCTCCCCAGCCTGTCGCAGCGACGGGTTGCGGGCCGAGAGCTCGGGGATGTAGCGCCGGCGGCCGAGCAGGGTCGAGACGTACCCCTGGTCGCGCGCCAGGATCTTCATCTCGACGATGTAGCGGCGGATCCCCTCGTAAGCCGCGAAGTAGTCGGCGATGAACTGGTGCGCCTCCTCGCGCGGGATCTTCAGCCGATCCGCCAGGCCGAAGTCGCTCATCCCGTAAGCGACCCCGAAGTTGACCATCTTGGCCATCGAGCGCTGCTCGTAGGTGACCTCGGCCGGGTCCAGCTTGAGGACCCGCGCCGCGGTGGAGCGGTGGATGTCCTCGTGCGCGGCGAAGGCCGCCGTCAGGCCGGGGTCGCCGGAGACATGCGCCAGGATGCGCAACTCGACCTGCGAATAGTCCGCCGCCAGGAGCAGCTTCCCCGGCGGGGCCACGAACGCGCGCCGAATACGCCGTCCCAGGGCGGTCCGGATCGGGATGTTCTGCAGGTTGGGATCCGTGCTGGACAGCCGGCCGGTTGCGGCCACCGCCTGGGCGTAGGTGGTGTGCACGCGGCCTTCGCCATCGAGCAGGAGCG
Source organism: Chloroflexota bacterium (assembly GCA_030853945.1). Taxonomy (GTDB): domain Bacteria; phylum Chloroflexota; class Limnocylindria; order QHBO01; family QHBO01; genus CF-167. Next base: position 6,716 of record JALYUB010000082.1, on the reverse strand, counting down.
GAAGCGCGTCGACGTACGTGGACTTCAGCTTCGCCACCTGGCGATGCTCCAGGATGAGGGCGACGACCTCGTGCTTGTCCTTCAGCTCCTCCAGGACCGATGCGTCCGTCGAGAAGCCGGTCCGCGTGCGCTTCGTCCCGACCAGCCCCAGCTCGGTGAACAGGATCTGCTCCAGCTGCTTGGGCGAGCCGATGTTGAAGGGATGCCCCACCAGCTCAAAGATGCGCGACTCGAGCGATGCCAGCTGCGCGCCGAACTCGGTGGCCATGGCCGCCAGCACCGCGCCGTCGATCTGAACCCCGGCCAGCTCCATGCCGGCCAGCACAGGCAGCAGCGGCATCTCCACCTCGTTGAACAGGTTCGCCAATCCGGCATCGGCCATCTCCTGTTCGAGTGCCGGCTTGACGAGCAACGAGATGAGCGCCTCGGCTGCGGCGCGGCGAGCCGCGGACTCCTCCTCGCCGAGCTCACCCGGGGCAGGACGTCGTGGCAGCTCGGCCGCATAGCGATTGGCCGCCAGGTCGTCCAGGGTCTGGGCGCGGAGTGCCGGGTTGAGCATGTAGGACGCCATCGAGGTGTCGAAGGTGGGTCCGGCGAGGGGCTGCCCTCGACGAGCCAGCATCACGACGAGCTGCTTCAGGTCATGCCCGATCAGTAGCCGATCACCGCGCGCGAACCAGCGCGGCAGCCAGGGGATGCCTCCGTCGGCGCCAGCATCGAGAGGCAGATACCAGGAAGACCCGTCCTCGCCGGCCAGCGCGACCCCGAGCAGCTCGCGCTCCAGCGGGCGCCCCGGCCCGGCGGCCCAGCCGAGCCCGACCGATTCGCCATGTGCGGCAAGCCAGGCTTCCAGCTCTCCCCGGTCGGCCTCGTCCCGCGGAATGCGGGGATCGACGTGCTCGATGGCGCCCCCGGGATCGGCAAGCGGATCGGGAGCGACCCTCGGTGCTGCGGGCGGGGCCGGCTCGACCGCCTCTCCGTTGGCGGTGGTCGCCGCAGGACGGGCCCCGAGCAGGTCGAGGGACAGTTGCAGGCCCCCCTTGGTCTCGCGTTCCGGCCCATCCTGGCCGGTGGGCGCCACGTCCGAGGGCGGCAGGCGCGGAATCAGCGAGCGGAACTCCAGCTCGCGCAGGCGCTGCGCCACGGCCCGCTGGTCGTAATGACCGGTGCGAGCCGACTCCAGGTCGAGCTTCACCGGCAGGTCGGTCACGATGCGTCCGACCTGTCGCGACAGGAAAGCCGACTCCCGGTGTTCGGCAAGCCGCTCGCGGAGCTTGCCCTTCACCTCGTCCAGCCGCTCGTACAGCGTGTCGAGCGAGCCGAACTGCTGGAGCAGCGAGATGGCGGTCTTCTCGCCAACCCCCGGCACGCCCGGGATGTTGTCCGAGGTATCGCCCTTCAGCGCCTTGTAGTCGAGCATCTGGTCAGGCCGCAGGCCGTACCGCTCAGCCACCTTGTCCGTGTCGTAGATGACGGTGTTGGCCACGCCCATCCGTGTCGTGAAGAGGCGAATGTGATCGTCGACCAGCTGCAGTCCGTCGAGATCGCCCGACACGATGTAGGTGTCGATCCCGGCTCGCGACGCCTCGCCTGCAAGCGTTCCGATCACGTCGTCGGCCTCGAAGCCCTCGAGCTCGCGGATGGGCATGCCCATCATCGCGACCAGCTCGCGCACGATCGGGAACTGGAGGCGCAGGTCGTCCGGCATCGATGGTCGGCCCGCCTTGTAGTCGGGGTAGGCATCGAAGCGAAACTGGGGCTTGCCGAGGTCGAAGCTGACGATCGCGTAATCGGGCTTGAGGTCCTGCATGCCGCGAAGCACGATGTTGAAGAAGCCGAAGATGCCGGTCACCAGCATCCCGTCCGAGGTGGTCAGCGGGGTCTGCATCATGGCGAAATAGGCCCGATACACGATGCTCGGCCCGTCGATCAGCATCAGGGTCGGTCGGCGCTCGGCCATGACCGGAGTCTAGACCGATGGTGTGGCCGCGGCCCACGCCCTGACGCTGCCTCCCACGGCATCAGCCACGCCTACAATCCGAGCCGATGCCAAAGGAATCGCTCCAGGATCCGTACGCCGTTCTGGGCATTGCGCGGGACGCCAGCCCGCAGCAGGTGGCGCTTGCCCATCGGCGCCTGGCGAAGCGCTACCACCCCGACCTGCATCCCGACGAGCAGGTCGATCCGCGGATGCAGCTGGTGAATGACGCGTGGGCGATCCTCTCGTCGAGCGCGCGCCGTTCCGAGTACGACACGGCTCATCCGACCGCCGGAACGCCGGGCAGCGGCCACTGGGCAGCCTCGCGCCGCACGATTCGACCGGCGCAGCCAACCACCACGCGGACCTGGGCCACGTGGCGCGCCACGGCGGCCGAGACGCGGGCTGCGCCCAAGACGGTTCGTCAGCCGGGAGAAGTCCAGTTGCCGCCGACGCGGCGACCACAGCCGCTGCAGATGAGCCCGCGGACCTTCCGCGACTCCGGCTGGGCGGCGTTGATCGTGGCCGTCGTGTTCCTGACCTTGCTGGCAGTTGCCGTCGTGGTCGGCAAGCTCGCCTAGCCGGCGCGCGGAGTCAGTGAGAAGCGCAGGATCGCGGCGACAGCCAGGACCGCGACCCCCACGATGATGAGGGTCAGCCAGGGCTGACCACCGGATGAGCCGCCGCCAAAGGGCGTAAACGCGCCATCGGTGCTCTTGGTGCCAGGTCTCTCGCTGCGCGGCTGGCTGGACTGACCGAAGGCAACGCCGCCAACCGTATCGCCGGGCACCGGCTGCCTCGATTCCCTGCCAACGGCCGGAGACCCGGCAACTCCCGGCAGGTGGGCGGTGTCGGATGCGCTGGCCCGCTCGACCGCGGCGTTGTCCGCGGTCCCTCCGCTCAGCCGGTTGACGACCCCGGAAACGCCGACGGCCCCGATCAGGGCCAGCCCGGCGCCGGCGGCCATCGCCGGTGCAGCGAGGCGGCGCAGCCATTCGCGAGGGCCGATGCGCTGCTGCGCCGGAGCGACCGGGGGGATGAGGCGCAGGGGACGCGAGGGCGCGACGTCGGGGAGGGCGGCCAGCGCGCCGCGCAAGAGCTGGAGCTCGTCGACGATCGGGCGGCAGCGCTCGCAGGCAGCGACGTGGTCGCTGAGCGCGCGATCGGCGACGGCATCGGCGTCACCACCTGCGTAGGCGGCGAGCCGCTCGTCGTCTGGATGCGGGGCGGCGTGCATGGTCATCGGTCCAGACGCACCTCTCGGATGAAGAGTTCCCGGTGCTCGGCCATCAGTTCGCGGAGTCGCAGGCGGCCACGGTGGATGCGCGATTTGACCGTTCCGAGCGCCGAGTCGGTGGTCGAGGCCACCTCTCCGTAGTCCATCCCGTAGACGTCACACAGGACGACGGCGGTGCGCTGGTCCTCCGGCAGGCGACGCAGGGCGGCGTCCAGGTAGCGATACAGCTCGGAGCGTCCGGCCTCGGCCTCCGGGTCGGGCGCGTCGCGGTCCGGCAGCTCGGCCTCGCCCTCCTCGGCGTCCGGAAGTGCCGTCGTCGGGCGACGCTGTGCTCGGCGCAGGATGTCGTAGCTCGCGTTGGCGGTGATGCGCAGGAGCCAGGAGCGGAACAGGCCGCCACGGTACTTGGACAGGGCGTCATAGGCATGCACGAACGCATCCTGCGCCGCATCCGCCGCCTGGTCCGGGTCGCCAAGCAGGCGCCAGGCAAGCCCGTAGCAGGCCGATTGGTAGTGCTCTACCAGCTGCGTGAAGGCGGCCCGATCCCCCGCGCACGCACGGGCAACCACCGCCTCCTCGTCGGGGAGCGGCGCGGTCCGCGAGGCCGGTCTGGCCGGATCAGGCGGGGACATGCCGTTCTATCATCACATCCCTCGCAGATTCACCGATCTCAACAATTTGTTGTCCGCGCGTTGCTTGTATAAAGCAGCATCGCGGTCCACCGTCCACCTGCGCCAGGGATGGCGCGCGAGACAGACACGCCTGGAGGAGTCCGAGTGGCGATCCCGCTGACCAGCGCTGACCGTGGCCGAGGCAGGAGCCCGGCGCTCGCCGCCATCGGTTTCCTGCTGACCACGACATTTGCTTTCGTTCCGGCCGCTGTCGCGGCGAGCCTGAGCCTGACCACGCCGTACCCATCGGTCTCGGTGGCGCCTGGCACCAAGGTCGGCTTCGACATCGCCATCGCCAGCGACGCGAACACGCAGGTGGCCCTGTCGGTCACCGGCGTGCCAAGCGATTGGACCAGCACCCTGCGAGGAGGGGGCTACGTCGTGAACGGCATCCAGACCGACGCGAGCGGCAAGGGCACGGTTCACCTGGACCTCCAGGTCCCGACTGCGGCACCCGATGGCGTCACGAGCGTGGCGGTCGTGGGCGTGGCAGGGGGCCTCCGCTCCGAGCTGCCACTGAAGGTGGCGATCAGCAGCAAGGCCTCTGGCGACGTGACCCTGACCAGCGACTTTCCCTCCCTGCGGGGTGTCTCGAGCACCACCTTCACGTTCAACCTGACCCTCACCAACAACAGCGCCGAGGACCTGACCTTCGCGGTCACGGCGGTGGGGCCGACCGGCTGGGAGGTCAACGCCACGCTCACCGGTCAGACACAGGCGGCGAGCGCCGTCGTCAAGGCGAGTGCCACGGCGGCCGTCTCGGTCTCCGCCAAGCCGACGACCGACGCCGCGCCCGACACGTATCCGATCAACGTGCGCGCGACCGTTGGCGACAAGACGATCGACGCGAAGCTGTCCGTCGAGGTGACCGGCACCAACGCCTTGACGCTGACGACCCCGGACCAGCGGCTCAGCAACTCGGGGTCGGCCGGCGCGAGCATCACGCAGCAGCTGGTGATCCAGAACGACGGAACCCAGCCCCTCGAACAGGTGGTGGTCTCCGCCACGGCGCCGACGGACTGGCAGGTGACCTACAGCCCGTCGGCCACGATCGCCACCGTCCCACCCAAGCAGAGCGTGACCATCACGGCCACGATCGTGCCGTCGAACGACGCGATCGCCGGGGACTACGTCATCACCTACACGGCCAAGAACGCCGACGCGACGGGCACCGTGGACATCCGGATGGCGATCGAGACTTCGCCGCTGTTCGGCTTCGTGGGGCTGGCGCTGATCGTCCTGGTGCTGTTCGGGCTGTGGTGGGTCTTCCAGAAGTACGGCCGTCGGTGACGACCCCGAGCGAGCCGCCGATCGTCGCGGCCGGCCTGACCAAGCGCTACGGCGAGCTGGTCGCGGTCGACAGCCTCGACCTCGAGCTGCGGCGCGGGGAGATCTTCGGGCTGCTGGGCCAGAACGGGGCCGGCAAGACCACCACCATCCTGATGCTGCTGGGGCTCACCGAGCCGACCTCGGGCAGTGCAAGGGTGATGGGCCTGGATCCCGCCCGGGAGGCCCTGCGCGTGAAGCGCCAGGTCGGATACCTGCCGGACAGCGTCGGCTTCTATGGCGACCTGACCGGGCGGCAGAACCTGCGCTACACCGCGCGGCTGAACGGGCTCCGCAGCGATGAGGCCGAGGCTGCCATCGATGAGGCGCTCGCGCACGTCCGGCTGAGCGACCGGGCCGATGGGCGGGCGGATACCTATTCCCGCGGCATGCTGCAGCGGCTTGGCATAGCCGATGCCCTGATCAAGAATCCCGAGATCCTGATCCTGGACGAACCGACCGCCGCGATCGACCCGATCGGCGTGGTCGAGATCCTGCAGCTGCTGCGCCAGCTGGTCAGCGAGCGGGGCGTCACGATCCTCCTCTCCAGCCATCTGCTGACACAGGTCCAGTCGGTCTGCGATCGGGTCGGCATCTTCGCGGCAGGCCGCTTGATCGGCCTCGGCACGGTCCCCGAGCTCGCCAAGCGATTCGGGAACGACACGGGCCAGGTGGAGGTCACCTTCGAAGGCGAGCGGGCGGCGGATGCCGCAGCTCGCATCGGGCCGATCCTGTCGGCCATTCCGCAGGTCGAGAGCGTGGAGCCGGGAACAGGTCCCGATGACCCATGGATCCTGACCGTTCGCCCGGCCGATGCCGGACGCCAGGTGCGCGAGGCCGTGCTGGCCGCCGCGTCGCGCGACTCGCTGGGCCTGACCGCGATCCGCTCGACGCAGGCTTCGCTCGACGAGATCTACCGCGCCGCCGTCGAGGAGGCCGGTCTGCGTCCCGCTGTCGTCGAATCACCGGAGCTGGCGGGTGCGGTCGTATGACGGCCCTCGAGACACCGGTCGTGGTCGCCGACGCCGACGCCGCGTCCACCCGCAGCGTGCCCCGCAACGGCTGGCTGGTCGTCGCCGGCAAGGAGTTCGCCGATCACGTCCTCAGCGTTCGCTTCTTCGTGCTGCTGACGGTGCTTGGCCTGGCGGCCGGCATTCCCCTGTTCCTGGCAACCGACCGGATCCACCAGCTGGCGTCACAGGTGAGTGGCGCCCAGGCCGTCTTCCTGGCACTGTTCATCATCGGTCCGCAGGACGTCTCCATCTTCGGGCTGGACGTGAGCGTGCAGGGCTTCATCGGGCTGGCCGCTCCGCTGCTGGGGATCGCGTTCGCCTTCGACGCGGTGAATGGCGAGCGAGCCCAGGGCACGCTCCCGCGGCTCGTGGCGCAGCCCATCCACCGCGACGACGTGATCAATGGCAAGTTCGTCGCTTCGCTGGCGGCCATCACCCTGGTGCTGCTCGCAGTGGTGCTGCTGATCGCTGGTTTCGGGCTGCTGCGGCTG
>JALYUB010000080.1 GCA_030853945.1 Chloroflexota bacterium | reverse complement strand
GCCTGGACCTGGGCGCCGCTGGCGGCAACGCTGTAGTCGTGGGCTCGGTCGTAGACGTAGAGGGCGCTGCAGCCGACGTGCCAGAACGGCTCGAGGCGGCGCTGGCTGTCAACCAGCTCGATGTCGTCGGCCTTCGGCCGCGAGAAGATGTTCTCCAGGCCGCTGCCGAATGCGCCGGTCCGGCGATCCATCGCCCGCTGCCGGATCTCCTCCGGGGACAGCCGGTCATCGAGTCGATAGATATGCTGGTCCGCTAGCTGGATGTCCATGGCCGATGCTGACCTCTCGTCCTGTCATGTTGGGCGACGACGTTGGTGCGCAGCATGTTAGGAACGGTCGCGCGATTCGGCTAGACCCCAGTCTCAGGCAGGCTCCACGTTTCCGCTGCTGCCATCGACCGTGACGCGCATCCCTGTTCGCAGCCGGGACGTGGCGTCGCCACAGCCAACCACCGCCGGAATGCCGTACTCGCGGGCGATGATCGAGGCATGCGCGGCAGCGCTTCCCACGTCGGTCACGACGGCTGCCGCGCGTGTGAACAGCGGCGTCCAGGCGGGTGCGGTGAGCGGTGCCACCAGGATCTCGCCGGGCTGCAGCTGGTCGAACTCGTCCGGCGATCGGATCACCCGTACCAGCCCCGTGGCATGGCCCGGGGACGCCGGCACGCCGGACACCAGCGCATGATCCGATGGCCGGGCACCGATCATGCCGGGGAAGCTGTCCCACACCCGCTTGATCATCGGGTTCACGCGGCCGACCAGCGGGGGCGGTACGAGCCGCGCCTGTTCCGTGCGAAGCGCGCGCCGAGCAGCAACGTCGACGGTTGGCGGCAACGAGGCCTCGTTGAGCGCAGCCAGCGCCTCGGACCTCGTCAGGAAGAAGACATCCTCTGGGGCTGCGATCGTGCCCCGCTTCGCCAGCGCCTCGCCGATCCGCAGAACTGCCCGCCGCATGACCGGCCAGGCGATCGTCAGCTCGTCGACCTGCTCCTCGCGGATCGGGACGATGTGCTGGGCATCGGCCAGCAGGCGGCGGAAGGTCCGGAGGCGACGGTTAGACGACGCCAGGGCGTCCAGGGCCGCGACCTCGGCCGCCTCCCTGGCCTCGACCACGCGGCGGTGCGTCTCGGGCGGGGTGGTGGCCATCGACTCGAGCTGCGTCGGAGCGTCGAACCAGTCAAGGGAAGCGATCGCCCGATGATTCCGATCGGCCGGCTGCTCGAATCCTGCGAGGAGAGGAAGGTGGCTGCCGCCCAGTGAGTCGGCCAGATTGCGTCGATAGAACTGGGCAAGGTTCATCTCGAGCTTGTACGCGGCCCCGCTCAGTGCCGCGATCGAGCCGAAGTACTCGCCGGCGAGAGTGGCCAGCTCGTCGATCAGCATGGGCAAGTCGGCGATCGCCAACGTCTCAACCTGGCGCTCGGCATCGGCGATTACGGCTCGGTAGCGTGGCTGGAGGTCGTCGCGCCACATGCGCTCGGTGACCGGAAAGCTGAAGCGCACGGTGGGCGGGATGATCCCGGCAATGTGGCGCGGGTGGCGGACGAGGCCCACCAGCATTCCCGGCAGGCTGCGCAACAGGGCGCCTCCCGAGATGAAGTTGATCGAGTAGAAGTACCAGCCGTTGACCACGACGTGGTAGGGCCGGGGTGCGATCTGGCCGACCTCCACCCGGAAGAAGGCGTGCATGCGGTCCTCCATGGCCGTCACGAGCCAGGACTCGAAGAGCGGGGTTACCGGCTCGGCGATCCACTCGCCCAAGCGGAGCATCCGGGTGTAGGCGCCCTTGGCGGGCGATTCCCAGGACACGTCGGGCGGCAAGGCTGTCATCGGCCTGGCCTGGACGATCCAGATGGTGCCCTCCAGGTCGATCGCCCACTCGATGTCCTGTGGCGTCCCGCGGCCGTCCGCGATGCGGCGTGCCTCGCTTGCCACCGCCACTGCCTGCCGGCGATCGATGGCATGCTCGGGCTGACGGCGTGGCGTGGCGACGCCAGCGCGCACCGTCCACTCATCACCGATGGCGGCGCCAGAGACCAGCCGGTCTGCCGTGCCCCGCACGGCCGTGATGACCGTCGAACGCCGGTCCCCGCTGATCGGGTCGGCGGTGAGCGCCACGCCCGCCGCGGCCGGCTCGACCATGCGCTGGATGATCACCGCCATGCGGCTCGAGCCCGGCTGGTACTCGGCTGCGCGCAAGGCTTCGGTGCTGGCCAGGGTCCGCTCGACCGCGGCCGGCACGGCGTCCGTGAGAACGTTGAGCACCGACTCGTACATGCCGGCGAACGAACGCTCGCTGCCATCCTCGGAGATCCCACTCGATCGGACGGCGAACGGACCAGCGCCCAGCAGACCCAGCGCCTCCACCAGCAAGGATCGGCGCTCGTCGGCCGACATGTCGCCAACCACGGCGGTGAGGACTACGCCATCGGGAACGCGCACGCCCGCCGCGATGAGCTCTCCCAGGTTGGCGGCCTTGCCACCGACGTCGGCAACATCGGCCATGCGGAGATCGGCAAGCCGTCGGATGGTTGCGGATCGAATTGCGGTCGCGTTCATGATCCATTCCTCGCGGTGGTCGAGGCGATGACGGCGCGCAGAACCCAGTCCACGTCATCGGCCGCCTCTTCGACCGATGAGCCGATCTGATCGCGCCACAGGCGCAGCGACGAGGAGGCCGTCAGGATCACCAGCAGGCGTGCTATCCGATCCCGATCCGCCTTCGACGGCTTCGGCTCGATCGAGTCGGCAAGCCGACGAAAGATTGCCAGCCGATCGGGCATGTTCAGCCGCCTCACCTCCTCGGACGCGGGACTCGCCATCGCCGCGCGCGCGAGGTCGCCGAATGAATCGGTGCGCTCGAAATACGCCCGCAGCCCGCCACGGAGCTCGTCCATGGAGCGAGGGATGACCAGCTCGTCCAGACCGGCACGGCGCACGGAATGTGGATAGACCGCCCCGAGCAGGTCGCGCTTCGTTGCGAAATGACGATAGACCGTCGGGACTGAGACGCCAGCCTCGCGCGCCACCTGGGGGATCGACACGAATGCGAGTCCCTTTGCCATCACCCGCACCGTGGCGTCCAGGATGCGCTCACGGGTCTCCTCGAGCTGCTGAGCTCGCAGCGGGCTGCCGTACGCGCGTGGCCTATTAGCGATACGAGTCATATTGTCAATATATGACTCGTGTCAAGCCACGTCTCTTCCGGTGGCTGCGCTCCGTTGGATAATCCAAGCGAGCATGGGCGACAGCTACTTTCATAACTCCGGCAGGGACGACGTCATCTCGGGCGGCGTGAAGCTGATCCCGATCCACACGCCGAAGGGCGACTTCCGGGTGTGGACGAAGCGGACCGGCAACAACCTGCGGGTCAAGGTTCTGCTGCTGCATGGGGGACCCGGCGCGACGCACGAGTATTTCGCGGCCTGCGACTCGTACTTTCCGGCCGCCGGGATCGAGTACTACTACTACGACCAGCTCGGCTCGGCCTGGAGCGACCAGCCCGACGATCCCGACCTGTGGACCATCCCCCGATTCGTCGACGAGGTCGAGCAGGTGCGCCACGCGCTCGGGCTTGATCGCGACAACTTCTACCTGCTCGGCCACTCCTGGGGCGGCATGCTGGCCATCGAGTACGCGCTTCAGCACCAGCAGCACCTCAAGGGCCTGATCATCTCGAACATGATGAGCAGCGGCCCGGCGTACAACGCCTATGCCGAGCGCGAGCTGATGCCGACCATGGACCAGGGGGCGCTCGCGGAGATCAGGGGCCTCGAGGCGTCAAATGCAATCGACGACCCTCGTTACATGGCGCTCCTCATGGAACACCACTACCTGCAGCACATCCTGCGCATGCCGGCGGAGGAATGGCCGGACCCGGTGAACCGCAGCTTTGCCGGCATCAACCAGGCCATCTACGTGCCGCTGCAGGGGCCGAGCGAGCTGGGTGCAGGTGGCGTCCTGCGCACCTGGGACCGCACCGAGGACCTCCCCCGCATCTCGGTTCCAGCGCTCGTGATCGGCGCGCGCCACGACACGATGGATCCTGGCTTCATGGAGATGATGGCCGGCAAGCTTCCGCATGGCAGCTACCTGTTCTGCCCCAACGGCAGCCACATGGCCATGTACGACGACCAGGTCACCTATTTCAACGGAATCATCGACTTCATCCGCCGTGTCGAGCAGGGCGAGGCCGACGCTCGTGAAGTACCGGGTCCACGGATGTGAGCCGCCGCGTCGGACACCGCGCTCGTGCCTGGTGGCTCGGCAGGCGAATCTGGACTGGAGGATGTCATCCCTCCGGAACCGCAGGTCGTATGCGTGGGCGTCAATCCGGCGCCGCTCAGCGTTCACCTTGCGACAGCTTCGGCGGGCCGTTCAGGTGATGAGGTCCGGCAAGGTGCGGTGAGGGCAGCGACCGGCCCAGGCTGCCCTCGTCCGATCAATACGGCCCGGCGACTGACGTAACCGACTCCGCAACGAGCTCACTGCGGCAGGTCAGCACCACCCTGACCGGATCTTGGTCTCCGCTCGCGACCGGGGCGCAATCGCGAGCGGCCGGATCGTCCAGGTGGCCGACCACCTCGACCCATTGTCCGCGAGGCGGCATCGTCACGCCGGTGGCGGGGTCGATGCTGATCTTGACTCCGACACCTTCGAACCCAGCGCTCTCCGAGATGCTCAGTCCGTTGTAGTTGATGTTCTGGCAGACCAGCCAGGCCGGGTTGGGTGGCACCACACGCCCGCACGCTCCGCCCAGCCCGGCGCCATCCGGGATCTGCGGCCACCACCCGCGGACGCGGATCGAGGTAGACCCATAGCACGCCAGCCGTTCCAGCGGGGTGCGCTGTCCCACCGGCGAGGGCGCGTTCACCAGCGCATCGACGTTCATCGGCGATGCCACACAGGGCAGCTCCGTTGGCGCGAGCCACGGCTGACTGCCGGGCTGGCCGGCGGCCACCCAGCCCAACCAGTCGGGGCAGCTGAATGGGTTGGTCTGGACGGGTGGTTCACAGCCCGCGTTCGGCGGCAGTCCAAGAGCCGCCAGCTGATACCACGCGAAGCCGTCGGCGCTGACCGGTCCAGCCACCACGAACCCCATCTGACCCGTGTCGATCGTCCCGAGCAGGGCACCTGCGGTACCCGGCGTGGCGCGGACCCTCAGACCGTCAACAGTCGACTTGGCGAGGCCGTTGATCACGATCGCGCTGGCGTCGGGCGACGCGCTGGCGGTTGTGCTTGAGCTTGGCGCGGGAGTGCCGCTGGCGAGTGTGGTGCCGCTTGCCGAAGGGGTCGGCGAGACGAGGTCCACGACGAACGGCAGCTTGATGAGGCCGCTGCCGATCGCCGCCGCGCCAAGGCTCGCGACCAGCAGCAGGGTGGCGGCGACCAGCAGCCATCGCACCGATGTCCGCCGGCCAGGCATGGCCCCCGAGGTCACGCGCACGAGGTCGGCAAAGAGGGTATCGGCGAAGGCCGCACGCGGCTCGGCAGGCTCGTCCAGCGACCGGAAGAGGCGGGTCAGTTCGTCGTCGTTCATGAGTTCGTGGCTCCGTATGCCTTGCGGAAGGCTTCGCGTCCTCGCGAGAGGAGGGATTCGGTGGCCTTTTCAGATCGGCCGATGGTGGAGGCGATCTCGCGCACCGGCATCTGGTCCAGGTAGCGCAGGACCATGACGATCCGTTGCTCGCCCGGGAGCTTCGCGAGTGCCGTCTCAATGTCGGAGCGCAGCTCGTGCTGCGACCATGGCTGGGATTGCCCCGCCGACCATTCGGACACGATGCGCAGCTGGCGCTCGGTATCGCGACGGGATCTACGGAAATGGTCAACCAGCTTGTGGCGGCCGATCCCGCACAGCCAGGTCACGGCGTCGGATCGGCCGTCGAAGCTCGCCCGCTGCCGGACCCCGTCGACGAAGGTCTGCTGCGTCAGCTCCTCGGCGAGATCCGCGTCACCGCCGCAGCGTGCCAGGATGTATCGGTAGACACGCGGCAGAGCCAGCTCGTACCAGACCTGGAATGCGGCCTGGTCCGCAATGATGTTGTTCAGGCTCATCGGCTCCGCGCCCAGACCCGCTTGCATGGTCACTGGCAATTAGTCGCTCGGCGGGCGGCAAATCCTTCGGCGCCTGCCCATGATAGGCGCGCGCCAAGTGACGACGGTTGGGCGGCATGCCCATTTGTAGACGCACGACCCACCGCTTACAGCCACCCCCGGCGCTGATTGACCCTCTATAGGCCCACTGATAGACTCCGCAGGCTTGAGCGCCTGATCGGCGCGAATTCAGAGCGGCGAGGAGGCGAGACGTTTGGCAGAGGTTCGCGTGGGCGAGAACGAGTCGTTCGAGAGCGCGCTGCGCCGCTTCAACAAGAAGATCCAGCAATCGGGGATCCTGGCTGAGGCACGCCGCCGTGAGCACTACGAGAAGCCCAGCGTGAAGCGGAAGCGCAAGGAAGCCAAGAAGCGCAAGGTAACCCGCGAATAACCGCCAGACGCTCCCGGATCTCCAGCGGGCCCGGGTCGAGCCAACCGACAGACCGATGACGCCCGCCAGCATCAGCCGATGACCCTGCAGGACCGGATCGAGTCCGCCATGCGCGACGCGATGCGCGCCCGCGACGAGCGCCGCACGCAGACGCTGCGCCTGGCCATGTCCGCCGCCCACAACCGAGAGATCGAGGCAGGCCGCGCGCTGACCGACGAGGACTACGTCGAGATACTGGGCAAGCAGGTCAAGCAGCGCCGCGAGAGCATCGAGGCGTTTCGTTCGGGCGGCCGCGAGGCGATGGCCGCCAACGAGGAGGCCGAGGCCGCGATCCTGTCCGAGTTCCTGCCCGAGCAGCTCTCGAGCGAGGAGCTGCAGCGGATCGTGCGGGCCGCGATCAACGAGACGGGGGCAAGCTCGCCGGCAGACCTGGGCAAGGTGATGGGCCGCGTCGTTCCCGAGACCAGGGGACGCGCCGATGGGAAGGCACTCTCCGACCTGGTGCGGCGCCTGCTGAGCGCCTGACCGATGTTCATTCCACGCACGCTGGCGCGCACCGAGGGGCCAGGAGCCGGCGCCTGGGCTCGCGCCGTGATCGTGGGCGGATTCATCGCCATCTCACTCTTCGCGGTCTTGAGCGTCAGCATCGCCAGCGGCCAGCTGAATCTGGCGGTCGGGGACGTGCCAACCGCTGACATCAGCGCGCCGCAGACGATCCATTTCTCGAGCGACTCGCTGACCAATGCCAAGCGACAGGCGGCCGCCGATGCCGTGCCGCCGCAGTACGAGCAGATAGCTCCGCAGGCCGACATCCGTGACCGTCAGCTCGCCTCGTACGACAGCATCACGCGCTCGGTGCGGACCGTGCTGATCGAGCGCGACGCAGGCACGATTGCGCTCGACCAGGTCCCGGTTCGCCTGGCGACGGCGGTTCCATCCTTCACCGACCAGCAGATAGCCCTGCTGGCAAAGACGACGCAGGTGGAATGGGGCCGCGTCGCCGACGCCGGTCGCACCGTGCTCGAGGCCACGCTCTCGGGTGAGGTGCGCGACGCCAAGCTGGCCGATGCCCGCGAGCAGCTCCGGACGCAGATCACCAATGACCTCCCCCAGGCCGAGCGCGAGATGGCCGGCGACCTGGCCGCCGCCCAGGTGACGCCGAACACGCAGCTGTCCACGGTCAAGACGGAAGCAGCCCGTACCGCGGCGCGCAACGCGGTCACTCCCGTGCCGATCGATGTCCAGCAGGGGGAGACGGTGGTCCATGCCGGGGAACCGATCACCGCGCTGACTCTCGAGAAGCTCGAACACCTGGAGCTGACCCAGCCACGCCTGCAGGCCTCGACCCTGGCAGGCCATGCGCTCGTGTCGATCCTGCTGGCCGCGCTGCTGGTCGGCTTCCTGTGGCGATTCGAGCCGACCATCTGGTTCCGCAATCGTTCGCTGCTCCTGTTCGTGCTGGCGCTGGTATCGACGGCGGTGGCACTGCGCATCGCATCGGACCGCACCCTCTGGGCCTACGTGGTGCCGAGCGCCGCAACCGTCCTGCTGACCGCGATCCTCCTCGACGGGGGTGCCGGCGGAGCCATGGCCCTTTCCCTGGCAATTCTCGCCGGGGTCATGAACCAGGACGCGTTCCAGCCCGCGGTCTACACCCTGGCCGGAGGCGTGGCGGCGCTGATCACCATCGTTCGAGCCGAGCGGCTGAACGTGTTCGTGCGGGCCGGCGTGGCGCTGGGGCTCACCAACATCGTGGTGCTGACCGCGTTCAACCTGATCGAGCAGCGGGACCTGGCCGCGATCGGCCAGGGGGTGGTGGCAGGTAGCGTCAATGCCGCGCTCTCGGTCTTCCTGGCGGTCGGATCCTTCGCGGTGCTCGGCCACCTGTTCGGGATCATGACCGTGTTTCAGCTGCTCGAGCTGGCGAACCCCTCGTCGCGGCTTCTGCGTCGCCTGCTGATGGAGACCCCGGGCACGAACCACCACAGCGTGATGGTCGGCAACCTGGCCGAACGGGCGGCAGAGACGATCGGCGCCGATCCGCTGATGGCTCGCGTGGCTGCCTACTACCACGACATCGGCAAGATGAAGAACCCATTGGCCTTCATCGAGAACCAGGCGGGCGCCCACAACATCCACGACGACCTGACCCCTGAATCGAGCGCGCGGATCATCGCCGGGCACGTGCGCGACGGGATCGACCTGGGATACGAATACGGGCTGCCGGTCCAGATCATCGGCTTCATTCCGCAGCACCACGGCACAAGCGTGATGAGCTACTTCTACGGCAAGGCCGTGCGCGAGCTGGGCGGCGACGAAGAGGCTGCCGCCCCCGACCGCTACCGGTACCCAGGGCCCAAGCCGCAGAGCCGCGAGGCGGCGATCCTCATGCTGGCCGACGGGGTCGAGGCCTCCGTCCGATCCCTCGATGAGAAGGACGAGGTCTCGATCCGGGCCATGGTCAACCGGATCGTGGATGCCAGAGTCGAGGACGGCCAGCTGGACGACGCCGAGCTGACCCTGCGCAACATCGCGCAGATCAAGGAGGCCTTTGTCCAGCAGCTGCTGGGCATGTACCACAGCCGCATTCAGTATCCCGACAACGTGGTCCCCATCGAGCAGCCGCTGCGCGAGCAGGCCTGACCATCCGAACTGCTTGAGCCCGGCGGCGGTGCGGCCTAGGATGGCGCCATGGGCTGCACGGTCACGTTCCACCATCGGATCGGCCAGGACCGGCTGACCGCGGCGATCGCGCCGGAGGGGTCGGAGGCGTTCCACACGCTCATCGAATCCGCGCTTGGCGAGGCGACGGACGCAGCGTTGGGGGCTGAGGACGTCGAGATCGAGCTGACCCTGTGTGGCGACGAGGAGATGACGCATCTGAACTTCGACCACATGGGCGAGCGCGGGCCGACCGATGTGCTCGCCTTCCCGCTGCACGAGTGGTCAGTCGACGGCGGTCGCTCCCACCTGGCCGATGAGGACGCATTCCTGCCGCCGGGCGGTCTGCTGCTGGGGGACGTGGTGATCGACGTCGACCAGGCGGTCCGCCAGGCCCGCAGCGGCGGCTGGAGTCCGGCCCAGGAGATCGCGCTACTGGCCGTGCATGGCACGCTGCATCTGCTGGGCCACGATCACGACGAGCCCGATGATGAGGCCGCCATGCGGACCATCGAGGGTCGGGTGCTGACTGCCCTGTACCAACGCCATCCGGAAATCGACTGGCAGCCGGGGTCGCTGTTCGATCGACCGACGCACGCCGTCGCGACCGGGGTCTAGATCGCCCGGTCGGCGCTCAGCTCCGGCGGGATCGGCGCCCCATCCAGCATCGCACCCACGGCAAGCTCCGCCGAGCCAGGGCCGGTGGAGATGCCCCAGGGGCCGTGGCCGGCGCACACGAACAGGCCGGCAGTTCCTGCGACCTGACCGATGAACGGCCGGCTGTCGGCTGATTGGGGCCGAGCGCAGATGCGCACCTCCCGCACGGAGGCGCTGCCGATCGCCGGCAGGTAGCGGGCTCCGCGCTCGATGAGCAGCTGGGCAATCGGAGCAGGATTCGGCTCGCGCGGCAGGAAGGTGGACCCGAGGGTCGAGACGCCGGCCGCGCTGGCCATGCTGAAGAGCGTGGGGGGATCCGCCTCGGGCTCGCCGGCGGCCGCCCGGGCGGCCGCCCCCAGCGGCCGGTTGACGGCGTCCACCTCGTCCTCCTCGATGACGTGGTGCGGGGCCGCGTCGCCGAGGTCCAGCTGGACGGTTACGCCCCAGGTACGCGTGATCGGCTCCCACCCGCCGGACGCATCGATCAGGCCTGGCGACCAGGGGCCGGCAGCGACCAGCACTGCGCCCGCCTCCACCCGGCTGCCATCGACGAGCTCGACGCCACGGGTCTGCCCGTCCTCGACCCACGGCGTGGCCGCTGCGCCAACGCGCATCTGCGCACCGCGGCCCACCGCCACCCGACCATAGGCAGCAACCGCCCAGGCCGGCGGGATCGGGAAGCCGGTCGCCAGGCGGCATGCGGCGAAGCCGGGAACCAGCGATGGCTCGGCGGCTGCGACCGCATCGGCGTCCATGAACTCCGCTCCGAGGTCCGGCGCGGCGGCCCCGAGGCTCGCCACCTGCCGGCGGGACGCGTCGGGGTCGCGGTTGAGCAGGAGGATCCCGGCCGGTCGATCCGGCATCGCGAACCCGTCGTCGATCGCAGCCAGCCCGCGGTAGTGCTCCAGGCTTGATCGGTAGAGGGGGGCCAGGATGGCGTCGAACGGGTGCTGGACGGAGCCCATGTTCCGCCCGGACGCACCTGCTCCGATCGCGGTCGCCTCGAACAGCATCACCGCGGCGCCGCGTTCGGCGAGGAGCGCGGCCGCGGAGCAGCCGATGATCCCGCCACCGATGATCGCAACGTCGGGGAAGCGCGACATTCCGGCGGATTGTGCCACCATCGGCCGCGCATGAAGGTGATCTCAGGCCTGGGCAATCCGGGCGAGCGCTACCTGTTCACGCGCCACAACGTCGGCTTCCGGGTCGTGGATCTGCTCGCCGACCGCTGGGCGCTGACCGGCGCTGGGCGAGTTCGCGATGGGGCGGCCGTGCTGGAGGCCAGCCTGCCAGAGCCGATCGGGCGAGTGCTGCTGGTGAAGCCGCAGCGCTTCATGAACCTGTCGGGTTCCGCGCTCAAGGCCGCCATGCGCCAGACCGATGCCGATCCCGCCACCGACCTGCTGGTCATCGCCGATGACGCAGATCTGCCGCTGGGCAAGGTGCGGCTGCGTCGATCCGGGTCCGCAGGCGGGCACAACGGGCTGCGCGACATCATCGATGTCCTCGGAACGGATGAGTTCAACCGGCTGCGGATCGGGATCGGGCGCGGCGGCGAGCTGGTGGACCATGTGCTGGCCACCTTCAAGCCGGGAGAGAAGACGCTGGCGAGCGAGGCCATCGCGACCGGCGCCGATGCGGCCGAGCGCTGGCTGCGGGACGGCATCGAGGCCGCCATGAGCGAGTTCAACGGCCTGGACCTGGCCGAAACCCCGGAGTGACCTCACCGACTCGCAGCGGAACGGACCGCCGCGTCGCCATCCTCAGCGGCGCGCTGGCAGCGCATCTTGGTCCCCCGACTCGAACTCCGCAGCGCGTCCCGGCGGCGGCTCGTGCGGCACACCTCGCTGCCAGGCGATCGGGCGTCGCGGAGGCCGCGCCACTGGTGGTCGTGGTGCGCACGGACGAGGAGGCGCACCGCCTCGCCGACGACATCGCCGCCTGGCTGCCCACGGGCCAGGTTCGGGTGCTTTCGGAGCGTGCGGCGCTGCCACTGGAGCGAGCGCTCCCAGAGCACGACGAGTCCGCCGACCGGCTCGAGGTCCTTGACCTGCTGGCCGGCCGCCACCACAGCCTCGTCGTGGTGGCGCCACTGCTTTCGCTTGTCCAGCGGACGTTGTCGCCGGCTCAGCTGGCGGCCGCACGCGTGCCACTGCGCGTCGGTGAGCGCATCGAGCGTCGGGCTCTGCTGGAGGCGCTGGTCAACGGCGGCTACGAGGCCGCGGTGGAGGTGAGCGGGGTCGGCGAGTTCGCCAACCGGGGCGGGATCGTCGATATCTGGCCGCCGGGTGCCAGCGACCCGCTACGGCTGGAGCTGTTCGGCGACCAGGTCGAGTCGATGCGGGCCTTCGACCCGATGACCCAGGGCAGCCGCCGCCGCGCCGAGCGCGCCACGCTCCTGCCCGCGAGCGAGTTCCTGCCCGCTGACGGCTGGCAGGCGCTCTCGTCACGCGCGCCGGCTCTTCCCTCCGAAGCGCTGCAGGCGGACCTGGCGCGGCTCGAGCAGGGCGACCTCGGCGAGGCTGCCGAGACCTGGGCGGCGTGGCTCACCGCAGGTCCGACAACCGACCACCTGCCGCCCGGCGCTCATCTCGTCCTGACGGACACCGCCGAGCTCCGTGCGATCGCCGTCGACCTCGACCGGCAGGCCACGGAGCGCCTCGCCGGCCTCGTCGCAAGCGGCGAGCTGCCGGGCGACTGGCCGCTGCCGTATGACGCGGGCGCAGCACTCGCGCTCCTCGAGGCAGATGCCGACGAGCTGCTCGATGAGGGCGCCGAGGCCGATGGCGGGTACGCCAATCCGCCCCTGCTGCCCGGCCGCGCCGATCGGCTCGGGGCCTGGCTCGCCGAGCTGGCGGCATCGGGCAGGAGCGTGGTGGTCACCACCGACCAGGCCAGCCGCGTAGGCGAGCTGCTGGAGGAGGACGACCGGGCCATCGCGCCCGTGGCCGAGCTCCCGCAGATCCCTCCGCCGGGGGGTATCGGCCTCGTCCATGGCTCGCTGTCCGCAGGCTTCCTGCACGCCCCGTCGAACCTGCTGGTGCTCAGCGATCGGGAGCTCTTCGGGGCGACGCGGGTGCGGCGCCTGACCCCGTCCAAGCGCGCCGTCACGCGCGACCTGATCGGGAAGCTGGCAGTGGGCGACGCCGTCGTCCACATCGACCACGGCATTGCGCGCTACGCGGGCATGACCCAGCGCGCGTACGGCGGCGCGACCAAGGAGTACCTGCAGCTCGACTTCGCCGGCGACGACAAGATCTTCCTGCCTGCCGATCAGATCGGTCGCATCACGCGCTACAGCGGCGGC
The DNA here is from genome assembly GCA_030853945.1 of Chloroflexota bacterium. Lineage (GTDB taxonomy): Bacteria > Chloroflexota > Limnocylindria > QHBO01 > QHBO01 > CF-167. Next base: position 16,062 of record JALYUB010000080.1, on the reverse strand, counting down.
CCGGCGCCGACCCTGTCGCGACTGGGCGGGACCGACTGGGAGCGAACCAAGGGCCGGGTACGCCGCGCCGTCGCCGAGCTGGCCGAGGACCTGCTGGCCATCTATGCCGCCCGCGCATCGGCTCCGGGCTTCTCCTTCTCGCCAGACACGACCTGGCAGCGCGAGCTGGAAGAAGCCTTTCCCTACACGGAGACCAGGGACCAGCAACGGACCATCGAGGAGGTGAAGGCGGACATGCTGCGCCGCCGACCGATGGACCGGCTGGTATGTGGAGACGTCGGCTACGGCAAGACCGAGGTGGCCCTGCGTGCCGCGTTCAAGGCAGTGCAAGACGGCAAGCAGGTGGCCGTGCTGGTGCCGACCACGGTCCTGGCGCAGCAGCACCTGGGCACGTTCCGCCGTCGCCTGGCGCCGTTCCCGGTGCGCGTCGAGATGCTGAGCCGCTTCGTCGGGAAGGGCGAGCAGGGCCGGATCGTGGAGGCCACTGCCGAGGGGACCGTCGACATCCTGATCGGGACGCATCGGATCCTGTCGAAGGACATCGCGTTTGCCGATCTCGGCCTGTTGGTGGTCGACGAGGAGCAGCGTTTCGGGGTCAGCCACAAGGAGCGGATCAAGTCGATGCGCCGCGGGGTGGACGTGCTGACGCTGTCCGCCACGCCGATCCCGCGCACCCTGCACCTGTCGCTGGTCGGCATCCGCGACCTGAGCGTGATCGAGACGCCTCCCGAGGCGCGGCTGCCGATCCTGACCCGCATCGCCGAGGACGACGACGGCCTGGTGCGCGATGCGATCAACCGTGAGCTGGATCGCGGCGGGCAGGTCTTCTACGTCCACAACCGGGTGGAGACGATCGAGGCCGCCGCCGAGCGCGTCCGTCGGCTGGTGCCGCGCGCAAAGGTTGCGATCGGGCACGGCCAGATGGCCGAAGGCATGCTCGAGCGGGTGATGCTCGACTACGACGCCGGCCGCTCCGACGTGCTGGTGTGCACGACCATCATCGAGTCGGGGCTGGACATCCCGAACGCCAACACGATCATCATCGCGCGGGCCGACACGCTCGGGCTGGCCCAGCTCTACCAGCTGCGGGGTCGGGTGGGCCGCTCGGACCGGCGCGCCCACGCCTACCTGCTGCACCGGCGCGGGCAGCCCTTGTCGAGCGTGGCGCGCAAGCGCCTGCACGCCATCTTCTCGGCCTCGGACCTTGGCGCCGGATACCAGATCGCGCTGTCCGACCTGGAGATCCGCGGCGCGGGGAACATCCTGGGCGCCGAGCAGCATGGCTTCATGGCCGCGGTCGGCTTCGAGCTCTACACGCGCATGCTGGCCGAGGCCGTTGACGCCGGCCGCGGACGAGCCATCGAGCCCGAGCCGGCGGGGGTGCGCCTGGACCTGCCGGGATCAGCCTTCCTGCCGAACGACTACATCGCCGATGCCGGAGCCAAGCTCGAGGCCTACCGGCGCTTCGCAGCCATCCGTTCCGAGGCCGATGTCGAGGCGCTGCGCGCCGAGCTGCGGGACCGATTCGGCCCGGTTCCGCAGCCGGTTGAGGGGCTCTTCCGGGCGGTGGCGGTGCGCATGGCGGCCGAAGCGGCGGGTGTGCCGGAGGTGCGGGCCGAGGCCGGCCGCGTCACCTTCAAATGGCCACGCTTCGACCGCGCGGAGGTCGTGCGGTCGTTGATGGTTGCCGGGTTCCGCCCGGCCGCAGCCTCGAACCAGGTCCGGATCCCGGTGGCGGCGGGTCGGGACCCAGTCGAAGCCGCGTTGCTTGCGCTCGGCGCGCTGAGCCTCAGCCGAGTAGGGTAGCGGCGTGGCGACATTCGTCCTCGTGCACGGGTCTTGGCACGGCGGCTGGTGTTGGGATCTGGTGATCCCGCAGCTCGAGGCGCGTGGCCACCAGGCCGTCGCCATGGATCTGCCGATCGACGACCCGCAGGCCGGCCTGGCCGAATACGCCGCGACGGTCGTTCCGCTCGTCCCCGACAAGGAAGCTGTCCTGGTGGGGCACTCGCTCGGCGCCAGCGTGATTCCGCTCGTGGCCGCTCAACAGGCCGTGAAGCGCATGGTGTTCCTGTGTCCGGTGATCCGTCGGCCAGGGATGACACTGGCCGAGCAGGCTCCACTCGACGCAGACATCTCGACCTACGATCTCAGCGCGGGCCGAATCTTCTTCGACGACTCGTCGTCAGCCTGGGAGCCGGATGCAGCGATTGCCGCGTTCTTTCCCGACGCCGACGCGGAGGCCGCCGCCTGGGCCGCATCCCGCCTGCGTCGCCAGTACTGGCGCTACTGGGATGAGCCGAACCCACTGACTGCATGGCCGGATGGCGAGCGGGCCGCGATCGTCTGCGCCGACGACCGGCTGATCGGCATCGACTGGGCGCGTCGCCGGATCCCGGAGCTGCTCGGCGTCACACCGATCGAGCTGCCCGGCAGCCATTCCCCATTCCTGAGCAGGCCCGCCGAGCTGGCCGAGGCGCTCGTCCACGACCTGTAGCCGATGACCGAGCCCCGAGTCCGCCTGCGCGACGTGACGCTGGCCGATGCGGACCTGCTCGACGCGTGGGACGCGGCTCCCGATGTGCGCGGCGAGTTCAATGACTTCGGGATGCCGCCGAGCCCCGCTCCGCGCGACGTGATGGCGACCGGGCCGCTGCGCAACGAGCACAACGGCATGCTGATCGTGGAGCTCATCGCGGACGGGACACCGATCGGCTCGGTCAGCTGGCACCGGGTGATGAACGGCCCCAATCCCGAGTCCGCGACCTGGAACATCGGCATCTCGCTGGTGCCCGCCGCCCGCGGCCACGGCTACGGGACGGACGCACAGCGACAGGTGGCCGACTACCTGTTCGCCACGACCGAAGTCAATCGGGTTGAGGCCGCGACCGACGTCGAGAACCTGCCCGAGCAACGCTCGCTCGAGAAGGCCGGGTTCCAGCGTGAGGGCGTCGCGCGCGGGTCACAGTTCCGCGCCGGCAGCTATCACGACCTGGTGGTGTACAGCCGCCTGCGCGATGACTGAGACATAACGGTCCGAGCTACTCGTCCCGCGCCGGCGCTGGCGGCGGCTCGGCCACCTCGACGGGCTCTGGCGGCATCGTCTCTGCCTCTTCGCGACGCTTCCGCTTTCGGCGGCGGAGCCGTCGATTGCGCTCTGTCGCGACTCCCGCGCCGACCGCCGCGGCGGCGGCACCCGCGGCGGCCGCCGCGGCCCCCGTCGCCGTGCTGTTGCAATCCTGCAGCCCGGAGCAGTTGTCGGCCAGGACGGCGCCGGGGAGCGCCAGCAGGAGCATCCCGCCCACCGCGATCGCCACGATCAGGGTCCCGGCGACGCTGCCGGCGCTCGGCGATCCAGCCTGCGGCGCAGGCGTTGCCTCCTCGTCCGCGTCGTCGTTGGGATCGGCCAGCAGCACCTGGAAGATGACCAGGCCCAGCGCCACGGTCAGCACAAGCGGGAAGAAGATCGAATCGCCCACGGACTCGTAGCGCACCGTGTTGATCACAACCCCGACCACGAAGGTGACGCCGAAGCCGATCAGGAATCGAATAAGCCACGGGATGCCCTTCAGCATCTGCCGCAGCGTGCCGGTCTTCAGGATCCGCTCGGCGAGCGGCTGCGAGGCCAGGGATGCGCCGGCCAGGATCACCACGTCCAGGATGCCGCTGATCATGCCGCCCAGCAGGAAGACGGCCAGCATGTGCCGCACCAGCTGCCCGAGCAGTCCGAGGCCCTCGCTCGGCTCCGCCTGGAAGGATCCAAGATCGAAGTCCTGGAAATCCTGGAAACGCACATCCCCGGGATGCTCGGCCTCGACCTGCCTGATCCGAAGATGGGCCATCACGCTGGCGACTACCGCGGACGTGATCACGATGAGCATCCCGCTCACCTGGAGGTTGGAGATGGCGATGGTGCTCGGAGTGCCGAGCCCGCTCCAGGTGAAGACAGGGCGGATCAGTATCCCGGCCGCCTGGGTCCAGATCCAGGTCATCAAGGCGACGGCCGCGGCGGTCGACACGATCGCCACCTGGCGGCGCGAGGAGAAGGCTACCGGCCGATCCCCGGCCATGACCACCCAGGGGATGGCCCTCGCCATCAGGCTGATCTCCACGACCAGCAGCCAGAGCAGATAGACGCCGATCAGCCTGCCCGCAATCGTCCCGATCGGGCCAAAGCCGCTGTACGCGGACGACGGGTCGAGCACCGCGCGCGGGATGTCGACGATCCCGTGCAGCAGGACCAACAGGACGCCGGCGACCGGAGCCACCATTCCGATTGCCGCCGCGAGCACCAGGAATATGAGCGACTCGGTGTAGACCTCCTCCACGCCGAAGCGCGCAAGCGTGAAAACGGCGACCAGGCCTGCGGCGAGCAGGGGCAGCGCGACCGGCAGGCGCGGGTCGATCCTGGCGAGCAGGGCAAGGTCGGGCTGGACAGAGGCGGCCAGGGTCGGATGCACACGCCGCAGCAGCAGGGCTGGCCGAGTCCAGAGCGGAAGGCCGGGAGGGGCATCGGGCATGGAGAACCTCCTCGGCTGCATCGGCAACGCGGGGAAGAATACGGGCGTTGGAGGCGAGCGTATACTCCAATCTGATCTTTCGACCCGGGACGGGCGCACCCGTCCGGCGCCGACCCTGTGATGCCGCGCTCCCACCGAGCGCGGATGACGAAGGAGGCGCGTCCCGTGTCCAGTTCAACCCCCCTTGTCGATCCGGCCGATGCCCGCGCTGTGCTGCGCGTCGGAGATCTCAGCTACGCCTTCCATCGGCTCGACGCCGCAGGCGCCGGTGACCTGGCGCGGCTCCCGTACACGCTGAAGGTGCTGCTCGAGAACGCCCTGCGCCACGCGGCCAGCGGGGCCGGCCTGGTCAGCCCGGGCGACGTGCGCGCGCTGGCTTCATGGGATCCGTCACAGCCCGGTGAGGTGGAGCTTCCGTTCATGCCGGCCAGGGTCATCCTCCAGGACTTCACCGGGGTCCCGTGCGTCGTCGACCTTGCCGCCATGCGCGATGCGGTGACGGCCATGGGCGGGGATCCGTCTCGCATCAATCCGCTGGTGCCCGCCGACCTGGTGATCGACCACAGCGTGCAGGTCGACCTGTTCGGATCCGAGCTCGCCTTTGCGGGCAACGTGGAGCGCGAGTACGAGCGCAATGGCGAGCGCTATGCCCTCCTGCGCTGGGCGCAGCAGGCGTTCGACAACTTCCGGGTCGTGCCGCCCGGCACGGGGATCGTGCACCAGGTCAACCTGGAGTTCCTGGCCGACGTGGTGACCGCGCGGCCCGGTCCTGACGGCGATCTTGTGGCTTTCCCCGACACGCTGGTCGGCACCGACTCGCACACGACCATGATCAACGGGCTGGGAGTCGTCGGCTGGGGAGTCGGCGGAATCGAGGCCGAGGCGGCGCTGCTCGGCCAGCCGCTCTACCAGCCGATGCCGGTGGTGGTCGGATTCCGCCTCGACGGCGAGCTGCGAGCGGGCGCCACGGCCACCGACCTGGTGCTGTACGTCACCGAGATGCTGCGCAGCCATGGCGTCGTCGGCAAGTTCGTCGAGTTCCACGGGCCGGGCCTGTCGAGGCTCGGCCTGGCCGATCGCGCCACCATCAGCAACATGTCGCCGGAGTTCGGCGCCACGGCGACCCTGTTCCCGATCGACGACGAGACGCTGCGCTACCTGCGCATGACGGGTCGCTCATCGGAGACCGTCGATCGCGTGGAGGCATACGCCAAGACGCAGGGCCTGTTCAGGACCGACGACACGGTCGAGCCACAGTTCAATGAATCGCTGGGGCTGGACCTCGGCAGCGTAGAGCCATCGGTCGCCGGCCCGCGCCGTCCGCAGGATCGCGTGCCACTGACCGACCTGCGCCGCTCGTTCCGCGCGGCGTTCGCCGACGGGCTGCGTCCCCACGGCGTGGTTGACGAGGCCAGCGAAGAGTCATTCCCGGCCAGCGATCCGCCCGGCTACACCGGGGCGCCGGAGACGGTCGAACGCGACATCGAGCCGCCGCCGGTTCCGTCGCCACTGGCGCCGGACATGGAATATCGCGCGTGCGTGGTGGTGAAGGACGGAAAGTCGTTCGAGCTGCGCTCCGGCTCGGTGGTGATCGCGGCCATCACCTCCTGCACCAATACGAGCAACCCGAGCGTGATGGTGGCTGCCGGCCTTCTGGCCCGCAACGCGGTGGCTCGCGGTCTCCGCACGCCGGCGTGGGTCAAGACCTCGCTCGCTCCCGGCTCGCGGGCGGTGACCGACTACCTGACCGGTGCCGGCCTCATGGCTCCGCTGGAGGCGCTTGGCTTCGACCTGGTCGGCTATGGCTGCACGACCTGCATCGGCAACTCCGGCCCGCTGGCCGATGAGATCGCCGCCGCGATCGAGGCCAACGACCTCGTGGGCGTGGCAGTCCTCTCCGGCAACCGGAACTTCGAAGGGCGGATCCATCCACTGGCGAGAGCCAGCTACCTCGCCTCGCCACCGCTGGTGGTGGCATTCGCGCTGGCGGGACGGGTCGACATCGACCTGACCACGCAACCGATCGGCAAGGGCGATGACGGGCAGCCGGTCTTCCTCGCCGATCTCTGGCCAACCGCCGCCGAGATCGCCGCCGTCGTGGCGGAGCAGGTGCGCGCTGAGATCTTCACCCGCAACTACGCATCGGTCTTCGACGGTGATGACCGATGGCGCTCGCTGCCTGTGCCCGACGGTGACGGCTACGCCTGGGATCCGGCCAGCACCTACGTGGCGCGGCCACCGTTCTTCGAGGGGATCGCCCCGGAGCCGTCACCGCTGCAGGATGTGGTCGACGCCCGCGTCCTGGCGATGCTGGGCGACAGCGTCACCACCGACCACATCTCTCCGGCGGGGAGCATCGCGCGCACCTCACCGGCCGGTGAGTGGCTGATCGAGCACGCGGTGGAGCCGCGCGAGTTCAATTCGTACGGCGCCCGGCGCGGCCATCACGAGGTGATGATGCGCGGCACGTTCGCGAACATCCGGCTGCACAACCTGCTGACCCCGGACGCGGAGGGAAATGTCACCGAGCACCTGCCCTCGGGGGAGCGAATGAGCATCTTCGAGGCGGCCCGGCGCTACGCCGCCGACGGGACCCAGCTCGTCATCCTGGCCGGCAAGGAATATGGTTCGGGTTCGTCGCGGGACTGGGCCGCCAAGGGCCCGATGCTGCTGGGGGTGCGCGCGGTGATCGCGGAGTCGTACGAGCGGATCCACCGGTCCAACCTGGTCGGGATGGGGATCCTGCCGCTCCAGTACCTGCCCGGCGAGAACGCGGCTTTGCTCGGCCTGACCGGCCGCGAGCGCTTCAGCCTGCTTGGCATCTCCGATGGGCTGCGCCCGCGACAGGAGGTGGCCGTGGCGGCCACCTCGGACGATGGGCGCGAGGTCCGGTTCCGGGCGATCGCACGGCTCGACGGCGAGATCGACGTCAGCTACTACCGCAATGGAGGCCTGCTGCAGACCGTGCTGCGCCGCCTGGCCGGCTGAGCGTCAGGCGGTGAGCGCCGCGGGCCAGCCGTGGTCGAGCAGTTCGATTGCCTCTTCAGGGGGCAGCGCCGGGGAGAAATGAAATCCCTGGCCCAGGCGGCAGTCGATGGCACGCAGCCGGGCCAGCTGCTCCGCCGTCTCGATCCCCTCGGCCAGGACCTCCATGTGCAGAGTCTGCCCCAGCTTGACGATGGAGCGCACCAGTACCGGCACGTCGCGGCCGTTGCCGATCGCGGCAGTGAACGAGCGGTCGATCTTCAGCACCTCAACCGGTAGCCGTTCGAGGTAGCTCAGAGACGAGTAGCCGGTCCCGAAGTCATCGATCGCCAGCCGCACGCCCAACGCGCGCAGCTGGTGCAGGGTCGCTGCGCTCTGGTCGATATCGGCCATCAGCCCGCTTTCGGTGATCTCGAGCGTCAGCCGATCCGCCTGGATCCCGCTCGACCGGAGGGCCTCCGACACCGTTTCCAGGAAATCGGGCTCTTGGAGCTGCCGGGCCGACACGTTCACCCACACCGACACGCGATCATGGCGCGGACTCGCCAGCCGTCCGGTCCGGTCCCAATCGGCCAGCTGCTGGCACGCGGCGCCGATCACCCAACGCCCGAGCGGCACGATCAGGCCGGTCTCTTCGGCGATCGGGATGAACTCGACGGGCAGCACCAGGCCGCGTTCGGCGTGGCGCCACCGCAGGAGCGCCTCCAGCCCTGACACGTGGCCGCTGCGGAGATCCACGATCGGCTGGTAGTGCAGCTCGAATTCGTTGTCCGCGATCGCCTGCTCGAGATCGGCCTTCAGCTCCATTCGCGTCACGGCCGCGGCGTGCATCTGCGGCTCGTAGAAGGCGAAGCGGCCCTTTCCGGATGTCTTGGCGGTGTACATCGCCAGGTCCGCCTGCCGCAGCAGATCGTCGGGCTCGGTCAAGCCGTCAGAAGTAATCGACGCACCGATGCTGGCGTGCATCACGACCTGCCGACCCTGGAACTCGAAGGGTGAGCGGAGCGCTTCCAGGATGCGCTCGGCAGCGCGCCGGGTGCCGTCCTCCGTGGTCTCCTCCAGGAGGATGGCGAACTCGTCGCCGCCAAAGCGAGCGGTCGTGTCCTCCGGGCGCATTACGGCACGCAGGCGCTCTGCCACGGCGACCAGCAGCTTGTCGCCCGCATCGTGGCCCAGGCTGTCGTTGACTGTCTTGAAGTCGTCGAGGTCCGAGAAGAGCACGGACACCGCGCCGTGGCTGCGCGCCTGCCGTGCCAGGGCGTGGGCCACGCGGTCGCGGAACAGCGCGCGGTTGGCGAGGCCGGTCAGCGAGTCATGGAAGGCCTGGTGCTGCAGCTGCAGCTCCAGCTGCTTGCGCAGCGTGATGTCGTGGATCAGGGCGCTGAACCGGATTTTGTCGCCGCTGCCGACGGGCCAGATGGTCAGCTCAGCCAGGAACTCGTGACCATCGCGATGCAGCGCGGTGACCTCGATGCGCTTGCCGATCATGCGACCGTCGCCGCTGGCGAGGTACCGGGCCAGGCCCGCGCGGTGCGCGGCGCGCTGTGCGATCGGGATCATGCGGTCCTCGAGAGGCTGGCCGAGCGCCTCGAGCCGGGTCCAGCCGAATGTCTCTTCGGCCTGTGCGTTCCAGTCGATGATGACCCCGCTGGCATCGATGGCGACATATGCCTGGCTGGCGGTCTCGATGATGAGGCGCGTCTGCTCCTCGCTCTCGCGGAGGGCCAGCTCCGCCGCCTTCTGCGCGGAGATGTCGATCATGAAGCCGCGATACAGAACGGGCTCGTCCCGTTCGTTCCCCATCACCACGCCCTCGTCACGAACCCACACCTCACGCCCTTCGCGGGTACGCATGCGGTACTCGCTGACCGTCTCGGCGCCGATCTCGCGGCGGCCGTCGAACTCCTCGTCATCGATCACGCGTTGGCGGTCATCGGGGTGGATATGGGACATCCACAGGCTCGAATCCGCCATCCATTCGGCGGCGGTGTAGCCGAGCAGGTCGTGGATCCTGGGGCTGACATAGTGCCAGGTTGCGTCCGCCCCGAAGTCCGCCACGTACAGCACCGCCGGCAGCTCATCGACCATGGCGCGGTACCGCGCTTCCGCGTCCTCGAGGTCGCGCACGAGGCCGCGGCGCGGCCCAATCCCGGACCACACCACGATGCAGATCACGCCGGCGACGCTCCCCGCCAGCAGCAGCGACAAGACGCGGTGCTCGCTCGGGACCGCCGTCGTTGCGAGCGCGGCGATCGCCGCCAATGCCACGAGCAGCCCGCTGCCAACGAGCGCGACGACCCTTCGGTCGCGGCGCCTCGAAGCAGGTCGCGTGTGGCGTGCGGCTTTCACCGGGTGGTTGCGCTCCGCATCACGCTTGACACTACGATGCGCCCCGCCCGCCCCGAATAGCCCGTTGGTCCGGGCAGCGCGGTCAGCCAGGGTGCGGCCATTGCCCTCCCGCGACGCATCGGTCTAGACTCAGCGTCGCCCTTTCGCCACACCGGGAGTGCCCCTTGTCCGTTCGCTCCACCGACGACCTGCGTGCGAAGATCCGAGAGGTCCCGGACTTCCCCAAGCCGGGGATCCTCTTCTACGACATCACCACCCTGCTGCGCGACGCCGACGCCTTCCGCGAGGCCATCGACCGCATGGCCGAGGCGGTCAGCGGCCAGCAGATCGACGTGGTGGTCGGCATGGAGTCGCGCGGCTTCATCTTCGCCGCACCCCTGGCTGACCGACTGCATGCCGGCTTTGTGCCGGTCCGCAAGCTCGGCAAGCTTCCGGCCGAAACGCTCGAGGTCGAATATGACCTGGAGTACGGCACCGCCACGCTGGAGATCCACCGCGATGCGATCACCCCCGGCCAGCGCGTCCTCGTGGTCGACGACCTGCTTGCCACCGGGGGCACGGTGCTCGGGACCATCGAGCTGGTGCGCCGGCTGGGGGGCGAGATCGCCGGGCTCTCGTTCATGGTCGAGCTGACCTCGCTGGGCGGGCGAGCCAAGCTCGGCGAGTTCAACGTCCACGCACTTCTCGCGTACTGAGCCCCGATCGGCCGATTCAGGGCTACGACGATGACCGCCGTTCCGATCGCTCAGCTGCGCGCGCGTTCAGTGAGCGATCGCGACGAGATAGCGGCATTCCTGCGCACGGATCGGCGCTATGCCGCCTATGCGCTGGGGGACCTGGATTCATCAGCTCGGGGCCGGCTGTCGTGGGGAATCGCATACGAGGATTCCGCGAAGCCGATCGCGCTGGCGATGCATCACGGCGGCCTCGTCCCGCAGCCGCTGTTCCTGATGGGGGATCCGGCCGGCTGTCGCGCCGTGCTCGCCAGCGTCATCAAGCCGCGCGACGCATTCTTTCAGACGATCGAGGGGCTGGACGCTGCCGCAGGGGACCTTTACGAGCTCGAGCGTCCGACGGCACTGCTGCGGATGGTCGTTGACGCAAAGACCTTCGTGCCATTCGGCGATTCGGCCGAGCGGCTGACCGCATTCGACATCGACGACCTGAATCGGTTGTACCAGCTGGGATTTCGCGGGGGTTTTGCGCAGGCCATCCTGGATGACGCGGTGTACTACGGTGTCCGCATCCGCGGCCGGCTGGTCAGCGCGGCCGGGACGCACGTGATCAATCGGCGAGAGGGGATCGCCGTGGTCGGCAACGTCATGACCCATGCCGATTACCGTGGGCACGATTTTGCGAAGATGGTGACCGGCGCGGTCACTGCCGCGCTGCTCGACCAGGTGCCCGACGTGGCGCTCAACGTGCATGCCGACAACGCGTCCGCCGTCGCGGCCTACACCCGACTCGGCTACCGTGAGCACTGCCGGCTCTCCGAGCGCCTCGGGCGCCGCCGGTCCGGGGGCTGGGGGCTCATGCGACCGATACGAGAGGCAATGCGAATACCGTGGCCACGAGACCAACGCTGACGGGGGACGTCCGCGACATCGGCCTGGCCGATGCGGGCGCGCTGAAGATCGAATGGGCTGATCGCCAGATGCCCGTGCTGGCCGGCATTCGCGAGCGGTTCGCGACGGAGCGACCGTTTGCTGGCTGGAAGATCAGCGCCTGCTTGCACGTCACCGCCGAGACGGCGAACCTGATGCGCACGCTGGTGGCTGGCGGTGCCGACGCGGTCCTCTGCTCCTCGAACCCGCTGTCCACGCAGGACGATGTCGCAGCCTCCCTGGTGGCGCATCATGGCATCCCGACGTTCGCGATCAAGGGGGAGGACCGGGACTCGTACTACAGCCACATTGCCGCGGCGCTGGACCACGCCCCGCAGGTCACGATGGACGACGGCGCTGATCTCGTCAACGAGCTGCACACCCGTCGCACCGAGCTCCTGCCCGAGATCGTCGGCGGCACCGAGGAGACGACCACCGGCATCATCCGATTGCGGGCCATGGCCGCGGCCGGCAAGCTGCGCTTCCCGGTGCTTGGCGTCAACGAGGCGCTCACCAAGCACTTGTTCGACAATCGCTACGGAACCGGTCAGAGCGCGATCGACGGAATCCTGCGCGCGACCAACGTCCTGATTGCCGGCAAGCAAGTGGTGGTCGGGGGCTACGGCTGGGTCGGCCGCGGGATCGCTGCCCGGGCCTCGGGGATGGGCGGGATCGTGACCGTGGTCGAGGTCGACCCGATCCGGGCCCTGGAGGCCGCGATGGACGGCTACCGCGTGACGAACGCGTCCATGGCTGCAGAGGTGGGGGAGATCTTCATCGCCGCGACCGGCAACCTGAACGTCTGGGGCGCCGCCGACTTCCCGAAGATGCGCGATGGAGCGATCCTCGCCAATGCCGGCCACTTCAACGACGAGTTCGAGCTGGTCGCCCTGGAGGCGCAGGCTGCATCGTCACGAGAGGTCCGCCCATTCACGCGCGAGTACCTGATGCAGGATGGCCGTCGCCTTTACCTGCTGGCCGATGGACGCCTCGTCAACCTGGGCGCGGCCGAGGGTCACCCGGCGCTGGTGATGGACATGAGCTTTGCCAACCAGGCGCTCGGCCTCGAGTGGCTGCGTGCCCATGCCGGGGAGCTGGTGCCGCAGGTGTACGGCATTCCCGAGGAGATCGATCGCGAGGTGGCCCGGCTCAAGCTCGTGCACATGGGAATCGCGATCGACCCGATGACGACCGCGCAGAAGGCCTACAGCGAGTCCTGGGAGTCCGGCACCTGAGCGACGGCCTGGCTCACTTGTGCCCGTCGAAGCTCCCCTTGAAATCGACCTGGACCGAGGTGCCATCGGTCTTGATCCCGGGCAGGCCGTGGCAGTCAAAGCTGCCAGCCGCCCCGCTCGCGTCCTGTCGGCTGAAGGTGAATGAGCAGGCCGGGTCCACGCCCCCGGTGATCGCGATGTCGCTGTTGCCGTAGGCGACCACGAACGACCCCGCGGTGCCGTTGATGATCACCACTTCGTTGGCGCCGTTTGAGTCCCCGAAGGTCAGGTACCACGCGCCGTTCGTGAAGGTGCTCGCCAGCGGGACCCACGGGAGATCGCCGGAGCGCGTGTAGCCGCCGCTGATCTCGAACGTGAGCGTGCCGTTGACGCCCCCACCGCTGCCGCTGCTGCTGGCTGCTGGCTGGCTGGCATTGGCACCTTGGCTGGCCTGGGCCGCCTGGCTGGTCTGGGCACTTGAGCTGGCTGCCGGCGCGCTGCATGCGGCCGCGAGGGCGGCGATCGCCACGAGCACGGTGATCGGTCGGAAATGACGCATGGGTGGGCTCCCTTTGTCGGGCAGGAAATCGATTCCTGCGCAGGCGGGCATCCTAGCCGCCCTGAGCGGAAGTGGATAGGTGCTCGGCGGGACCGGGCTCGCGACGGTACACTCCCGCGAGATGTCGATCCCCGACGGCCACACCCTGTTCACCTCCGAATCGGTCACGGAGGGGCACCCCGACAAGCTGTGCGACGCCGTGGCCGATGCCGTCCTCGACGACGTCCTGTCACGCGACCCCGAATCGCGGGTGGCGGTCGAGGTGGCGGCCACCACTGGGCTGGTCTTCGTGCTGGGTGAGATGACGACCAAGACCTATTGCGACGTCCAGTCGGTCGTCCGCGCCACCGTGCGGCAGGTCGGCTACGACGACGCGCACCTCGGCTTCGACTGGGAGACCTGCGGCACGATCGTGGCGCTCAAGGAGCAGTCCCCGGACATTGCGCTCGGCGTGGACCACGCCCTCGAGGCGAAGCAGGGGATCGACCCTGACGAGCTGGGCGCCGGGGACCAGGGCATGATGTTCGGCTACGCGTCCGACGAGACGCCCGAGCTGATGCCGATGCCGATCCAGCTGGCGCACCAGGTGACCCGCCGACTGGCCGAGGTCCGTCGCGCCGGATCGCTCCCCTTCCTTCGTCCCGACGGAAAGAGCCAGATCACGGTCGAATACGACGCCGATGGCATTCCGCGGCGTGTTCACACCGTGTTGGTCAGCACCCAGCACCATCCCGACGCATCGCGTTCGGACCTCGAGGAGGGGGTTCGCGAGCTGGTCATCCGCCACGCGATCCCGGCCGGGCTCCTCGATGACGAGACCCGCTACCTGGTCAACCCAACCGGCCGCTTCGTGATCGGCGGGCCGATGGGCGACTCCGGCCTGTCGGGGCGCAAGATCATCGTCGACACCTACGGCGGCATGGCGCGCCACGGTGGCGGCAGCTTCTCGGGCAAGGATCCGACGAAGGTCGACCGCTCCGGGGCCTACATGGCCCGCTACGTGGCCAAGAACCTCGTCGCCGCCGGCCTGGCGCGGCGCTGCGAGCTGCAGCTGGCCTACGCCATCGGGGTCGCGCATCCGCTCGCCATCAACCTGCAGACCTTCGGGACCGGCGCCATGCCGGACAGCCAGCTGGCTGGCTTCGTGGAGCGTTCCTTCGACCTCCGTCCCGGTGCCATCATCTCGGGACTTGACCTCCGCCGCCCGATCTACCGGCCCACCGCCGCCTACGGCCACTTCGGGCGCAGCGATCTCGACCTGCCCTGGGAGCGCACCGATCGCGCCGCGATGCTCCGGGACGCGGCCGGCCTGGCCGGCGTGGCGGGCTCTCCGGCCTGAGCGACCCGGTGACGCGCGCGGTCACGCCGCGGCCGCCGATCAGGTGGGGACAGGCGCCGCGCGGCGGACGGCTGGGAGCGGCGGTCTCGGCCCTTCTCATTCGGGCCAGGAGCGTGGCCGGCGGCCGTCCTCCCTCGGCGCGGCAGTCCCTGGCCGCACTGCCGGCTGTCCTGCGACGCGGGGAGCTGGCCGAGTCGTACCTGGCAGCCGAGCGTGAGGCGGATCACGGTCGCGCCGGAGCAGCCGCCACGGCGGCTGCGGAGCAGGCGATGGCACAACGGGCCTGGTGGCCGGCGGATATCTGGGGACATCGGGCCCTGTGGCACTTCGAGCAGGGCTCGATGGACCTGGCCGCAACACGCGCCGCTCGCATGATCGGGGACGTTCGCGTCGCCGGCGGCGATCCGGGCAGCGGCCGGCGCTATTACGCCGAGGCGATCAGCGAGGCCCGCGACATCGGGGCTGAGCGGGAGGAAGGCCTGGCCGCGCTCGGGATGGGTCGGGCCGAGATGGACCTGGGCGATGTGACGACGGCACGGCGGATGGCTCAGATCGCGCTCGACCTGCTCCAGCGCAGCGGCGCCGCCGACGACGAGATCTCCGCGGCGCGAGAGCTGCGCGGCGAGGAGAAGGAAGTCGGATAGCCATCGGCGGATGGTGGTAGCGTCTGGCCGATGTTTGCGATCGTCATGGCCGGGGGGTCTGGGACGCGACTCTGGCCGCTGTCCCGGCGCGAATCGCCAAAGCAGCTCCTTGCCCTGACCGGCGACACCAGCCTCCTGCAGCAGACGGTCGCTCGCCTGGGCGACCTGCTGAAGCCGCATGACATCTACATCATCACGTCGCAGGCCCACGTGCGGGCAACCCAGGCGCAGCTGCCCCAGCTGCCGCCGGACAACGTCCTGGGAGAGCCACTCGCTCGCTCGACCGCGGTCGCTGCCGGCCTGGCCACGGTGCTGGCTCGCCGGGACAGCGACGAGGTGGCGCTGGTGCTGCCGGCGGACCACTTCGTGGCGGACGAGGCTGCGTTCGTGGCGGGACTGCAGGAAGCTGCGCGGGTGGCCGAGCGCGGCTACCTGGTGACGCTCGGCGTGGTCCCGGTCAGCGCGGCCACCGGATACGGCTACATCAAGGTCGGTGAGCCACTGCATGCCGGGCAGCCGTCGGCGCTCGTCGAACGCTTCGTGGAGAAGCCAAACGCCGCGGCCGCAACCGAGATGGTGGCGCAGGGCGGCTTCTTGTGGAACGCCGGGATCTTCGTGTGGCGCGTCTACGCCTACCGCCAGGCGCTGGAGCGCTTCCAGCCGGACCTGGCAGCCGCGCTCGACCGGATCGCGGCGATCAACCGCGTCCCGGGCTGGATGGCGGACGTGCGGACGGAGCTCGAGCCCGTCCCGGCCATCTCGATCGACGTCGGGATCGCCGAGCCGGCAGCCGCAGATGGGCGAATGGCGGTGGTCCCGCTCGAGGCCGGCTGGAGCGATATCGGCTC
>JALYUB010000074.1 GCA_030853945.1 Chloroflexota bacterium | reverse complement strand
GGCTGGTGGGTAGTGCGTCTACGGGGAACGGCATCGTTTCTGGAGTGATGTCGAGGGGCTCCAGCTCTGGCCATTCTTCGATTGGGGTGGCGAATTTATCTGTGGCTGACATTTTTGAGTCTTTCTGTATTTCAGCATGTGAGGATTCGTGCTACCATTGCTGTGGTTGGCACGGTTGTCTTTCCGGCGAGACCTCGGCATTGATTCAGCCGGGGTCTCGCTGTTTCTGTCCTTACTCGCTAGCCACTCCTAGCCAGACCAGGATGGCGTGTGCGTCGCCCCGCTCTACGATGCTTCGTAGGGCAGGGTCGATGGGACCGAAGCGTTCTTCAAAGCGCTTGAGACTCCAGCGTGCGTGCTGGGTGTTTTCGTTATCGCGGCCCTTCTGGGTAGCTCGGTAGCGGGCGTATCGAGCCTCGCCCTTGGCGCTGATGTTGTAGTCGTGGTCGGATGTCGGGCGGGTCATACCTGGCCCCACAGTGCTGGGGGCGGTGTTCCGATCCAGACGGGTATGACCGCGTAGGGCTCGTGGGTCAGCCGTATCTCATGGGTCGGATGTAGGGGTTCGATTCCCTCCGGGGGCGCCAGTCTCTGAGCGGGTCGCGCCCAGGCCGTTCAACATCGGCCGACCTCGTCAGATGACGAAGGTGAACAGCCCCGCCATGCGGGCGAATGCGTTTGTCAGGATCAGCACGCCAATGCCCATGATGAACAGGCCAGACACGACCTGGACGGACCGATGGTGCCGGCGCAGCGCGCCGAGCAGGGGGCGCATGCGCGGCAGCGCCAGCGCCGCCGCCAGGAAGGGGACTGCGAGCCCCGCCGAGTAGGCGACCAGCAGCAGGGCAGCCGCCAGCGCGTCGCCGCGCGACGCCGAGGCACCCATCGTCAGGATCGCGCCAAGCACCGGCCCGATGCACGGCGTCCACCCGACCGCCACAAGCGCGCCGAGCGCAAGCGCCCTGGCCGAACGAGCGGCGGGCAGCACGTCGGTCCGTATGCCGATGCGCGTGAAACGGTCGAGCACGGGCCCGAAGATGCCGGTCGTCAGCAACCCGATCCCGATTACGGCCACCCCGGCCACTTGCCGTGCGCCCTGGATCCGGAACAGCAGGTTGCCGAACAGGCCGACGGAGGTGCCGAGCAGCACGAACAGCGCCGAGAAGCCGGCAACGAAGAGGAGCGCCTGGCTGAAGACCGGACCGCGCCAGGTCATCGCAGCGGTACCCGCCCCATCGGCTGTGGCGGTCTCGCCGAGGAACGCGAGGTACACCGGCACAAGTGCCAGAACGCATGGAGAGATGAAGCTGAGCAGGCCGGCGGCGAAGGCAAGGGCGAGGCTGACGTCCATGACTGCGGGCGATGCTACCCGCTCAGCGTACGCCCAGCGCAGCGGGGCGCGTGCCGGGCCAGGCGCTGCGCAGGTAGTTCACCAGGTCCCAGCGGTCGTTCTCCGAGAGGACCGCCGCGAAGGCCGGCATGCGCGTCGCCACCGTGCCGGCTGCAATCCGGTAGGCGAGTTCGCCGACGGCTCGGCCCGGCACGGTTTCCGCCAGGTTCCCCGGGCCCGGCAGAAGCCCCGCGGCGGCCGGGCCATCACCGGCGCCGCCGATCCCATGGCAGGTCGCGCAGTTGGCCAGGTACAGATCGCGGCCTCGCGCGACAGAATCGGGGGTGGCGGGAAGAGGGTTCGCGGTGCCTGCAGCAGTGGCCGGCGGCTGGTTGGCGATCTCGACGACGGCCCGGGATCCGACGCCGATGCCCGATGTCACGGCCAGCACCACCAGGATCGCTCGCAGGGCGGGCCCTGCAACTCGACTCCCGCCAAAGCGGCCCCGCTCGATGCCCGAGATGAGCGCAAACGCAAGCAGGAGAGCCACCGGCACCAACCAACCAGCGGCCCCTCCGGGCAAGACGGCCCAGAGCCAGGCAAGCGGAATCGGCACGCCGATGCCGGTATCCGGTTGCCCCACTGCCGCGGGTGGCAAGGCCTCGGTCACGGGCAGCTCGAAGGAGGCCGATTCCTCCACTCCGCCGGAGCGGAGGACGATGACCCCCAGCTTCCATTCACCCACCACCGGCGTATGAGCCCCGCGCGTGCCCCACAGCCAGGGCTCCCCGCCTTGCTGCAGATCGACGCGCTCGGTTGACAGGCCGCTCCCCGGCGGCGCGTCGAAGACGAGGCTGACCCGCTGGATGTCGATCCGGTAGGCGCCGCTCGCAGCATCGGCAACAGAGACCTGGTACTGCTGGTCTCCCGGCGCAGCCACGATCACGGCGGCGTGCACTGTCGAGGAACCGGCGGGACCGTACAGCTGGACCGCGCCGATCGCCGAGCGAGTCAGGACCGGGGCGCGGCCTGCGGCCGGCTGGGCCGTCACCAGGCTCGACGCCGCCAGGACCGCCAGGGCGCCGACCGCCAGCTCGGTCGCTATCAGTGGCACCACCCGCCGGAACGCCCCGCCACGGATCAGGAAGAAGTTGACTGCCCCGATCGCAAGAGCAGTTGCGAAGAGGCACACCTTGGCAAGCAGCACGTTGCCGTACTCGGTGCCGATCAGTCCCCGCGGGTCACCGAGCACCAGGGGAGAATTGGCGATGCCGGTCAGGGCCACGATCGGGGCGGCCGCCAGTGCCAGCCGGGAGTGCCGGCGCAAGGTCGCGCCCAGGAGTGCCGCTTCGCTGGCACCGAGCGTGCGCGCCCGACGCGCGAGCAAGAGGAGGCCGGGCAGCGTGCCGACCCAGGCCGCAACCGCCAGCAGGTGCAGCCAATCGACGCCTGCGAAGAGCAGCCCTCCACGCGACGAGGCGTGCCCGGCCAGGCTGCTCCCCGCCAGCGAGGCGGCCGCCGAGACCACCACGAGCCACAGGAATGTCGGATCGCGGTCCCGGGTCGGTGTCATGCCGCGCTTGCGAGCCTCGTCCAGCGCGAAGTAGCGGAACGTCGCGAGCAGGAAGGCCACGCCTGCCCCGACCTCGGCCACGCGCATCGCGACGGCAAACCGCGTTGCGCCGAATGGGGCCGCGAAGTCGAGCGGAAATGCACCACCCCCGCCGTGCCCCACGTGCCCCGCGCTGGCGTCGACGAAGGGACGCGCGGCAAGGGTCAGATACGCCGCCAGCCCACCGAAGGCGATGGCCGCCCCGAACGCGATCGTGCCCCACGGGGCGACCGCTCGCGCTCCCGGCGAGGCATCTGCAGCAGGAGGGCGCTCCGCCAGTGATGGTCGGGCCGATACGATCCAGAACAGCGCCAGCCCGAGCAGGAGCAGGCCGGCGGCAAGCGCCAGCCAGCGGGCAGCGACCGTTATCGCGTCCCCGGTTGGCGAGCCGGTCCGGGTCTCGAGCGTGGGAGGCGGCAGCGTTCCGGTCGGATCGAGCAGGAAGGCCCAGGTCCCCGTGCTGACGTGACCGTCCACCGCGGATGTGACGCGATAGCTGACCGTGTAGACGCCCGGATCCAGCGGCGGCAGATCGACCGTGGCCACCAGTCCCGTGCTGTCCGTTCCAACCGCCCCGACGCCCGCCACGGGGCGCTGCCGGTCGTCGAGGAGCTGCACCGAGGCGGTGGCCCCGTCGATCGCCTCGCTGAAGGTCATCGAGACCGATCGGGGCGACGTGAGCACGCTCGCATTCGCGGAGGGCGTCGACAGGAGCAGCTCGGCGTGGCCGGCCACGAGCCCCGGCGTCGCGACGCCCATGCCAATTCCCAGCATGAGAGCAGCGCCGGCGACGCGAGAGCTGCTCACTGCTCCGCAAAGAACGGGTCGTCTCCGAACAGCTCGAGCCAGCGCCGCCGCATCTGGCGCACCGTCGCCACGACCGCAGCATCGGACGTGCCCGGTGGCAGGAGGCTTCCAATAGCCGTTCGCACCGGCTCGCTTCCCTCCATGCCCAGCAGCGCCAGGTAGTCGTGAACTCGCTGCGCGCCGGTCTTGCCATGGGCACGGGTCCGGACCAGGACATCGGCCTCGTGGTCCAGCGCGTCGGCGTAATCGGCCTCCGTCCGTTCCAGCTCGGCCAGCAGGGCAGGGACGTGGTCGAGGCGAGGGTCGGAGTAGGCCCAGCGTACGAATGAGTCGATCGGCTTTGGCTCGCGCTCGTGGTGGCGGGCATGAAAGGCCTGCAGGTACGTCTGTCGCTCAGCCTCGGAGCGTGTGAGCGCGATCTGAGCCACCTGGCGCATCTCGGGAGTCCATCCGCGCAGCGATTCGACGAATTGGCGGAGGGTCAGACTGCCCGCCGGCTGCGGCCGAAAGCGGTGGTCGTGGGTCGGCTGCACGGGCCCGTATACTAGCCCCCGCATGCGCCGCCTGACCTCGCAGGGCCGGCTGCCGCGCCTTGTCGCAGGCCTCGCAGCCATCCTCCTGGCCTCCACCTCGTCGCTGCCGGCGCATCACGCTGCTGCAGCCGGCCCGACACTGCGCTACGTTGGCGGCAAGCCGGCCACCCTCGACCCCGCCTTCATCAACAGCGCCGGCGACGTGCAGTTCCTTCTCCAGATGTACGCGGGACTGACGCGTCTCGACGAGGAAGGCCATCCGTATGCCTCGCTCGCCGCATCCTGGTCGGTGAGCGCCGACGGACGCGTCTACACGTTCCGACTCCGGCCCGGCCTGACTTTCAGCGACGGCAGTCCCCTCGACGCGAATGACGTACGGCGCTCGTGGCTGCGCATCCTGGATCCAGCCACGCACTCGATCGCGCCCGACGTGCTGAGCATCGTCGAGGGGGCCACCGAGCGTTTGGCGGGCGGCCCGGAGGCTGGCGTCGGAATCTCGGTGGCGGACGCCCGGACGCTTGTCGTTCGCCTCAAGCACCCGGCCGCCTACTTCACCGCCATCACCGCCACGCCGACCACCTTCGTCGTGCCGAGCGGGGCGAGGGGAAACGACGACACCTGGCAATCGAGCGACAGCTTCGTGGGCTCCGGTCCGTATGTTGCCCGGGGCACGAATGGCACCGACCTCGTGCTGCGCGCCAACGACCGCTACGTGGCCGGCGCGCCACCGATCGGCGAGATTCGGTGGGTCACCGACCTGACCGGAGATGCGGTGACGGCCTTCGCCAATGACCAGATCGATCTGACCGAGATCGGCTCCTTCGACGCGGCCTGGATCGCCTACGACCGCGATCTCGGTCCCGCGTTGCATCCATCGGCCGCGCTCGGAGTCCAGTATTTCGGCTTCGACACCACACGCCCGCCCTTCGACGACGTTCGTGTGCGGCGCGCCTTTGCGCTGGCCCTGGATCGTCCCCGCCTGGTGACGAACGCCGAGGGCAGCAGTGGCACCCCGGCGTCCAGCATCGTCCCACCGGCGCTCTGGCCGCAGGGCATGCAGGACAACCAGACGACCGACCTGGCGGAGGCGCGCCGTCTCCTGGACGAGGCCGGGTACACGGACCGCTCGAAGCTCGGGACGATCACCGTGAATGGCTCCGGCCTGGGAGTTGCCCCCGCGGTCGCCGTCTGGGAGAAGGAGCTGGGCGCCAAAATCGCCGTCGAGTCGATGGAGTTCAGCGACTACACGCGTTCGCTCGTGGTTCGCCCACCCCAGGTCTTCACGATCAACTGGATCGCCGACTATCCGTCCCCTTATGCGCTCTACAGCCTGCTGCTGCTGCCCGATGCGACCAGCAACTACGGCCACTGGAACGACCCTGAGTTCGTGGGCCTGCTCGAGGCTGCGTCCAGCGCCACCGGCGAGGCGGACCAGGGCGTCGCATATCGCGCCGTCGACGCGCGGGTCGACAGCGAGGTGCCGGTGATCCCGTGGTCATACGGGGCGGGCTGGTGGCTGGTCCGTGCCGGCCTTCGAGGCCTGGGCAACCTGACCACGGGGCTGCTCGACCTGGGAAGGGTGTCATGGGATCAGTAGCGCGTCGCGCACTGCCCATGGTTGCGCTGCTGGTGGCCGCGATCCTGGCCTGGCCGTCACCGATGGCGGCGTTCAGTGGTTTTGGCGCGCTGAGCGCGGATGCGAAATATGGCGGCGAGATGCGTTTCACGGTGCAGCTCCCGGGAGGCGCCCCCGACAAGCTCGAGCTCCTGCTCCGCTTCACCGGCTCCGATTCGACGTTTGTCGCCTCGGTAAGCGCGACAGGGAGCAGTGCCCAGTACGTCTGGGACACCGTGGCCCGGCCGCTCACGCCGAACACCGGCGTTGCCTACCGCTGGCGGGCGACCCAGGGGCAGACGGTCACCCTCAGCCCCGAAAAGAACCTGATCTACGACGACGACCGACCGGGGCTCGACTGGCACAGCGCTCGGATCGGGGCCGCGACGGTGCACTGGTACGGCGGAGCGGAGGCGCAGGCGCGCCATTTCGGCCAGATCACCGCGGACGCCGCCAAGGCCGCCGAGACGCTGTTCGGCCATGACCTGGCCGGTCCGGTGGACATCTTCGTGTACGTCTCGCACGACGACTTTTTCGGAGCCCTGGGGCCCGGGGCTCGCGAGTGGACCGGGGCGGCCACGTTCCCCAACCTGCGGACCATCTTCATGTGGCTGCAGGGTGGGTCGAGCAGCTATCTCGAGACGACCATGACCCACGAGGTGACGCACGTCGTGTTCCGGGACGCGACAGCGAATCCGTTCCACGAACCGGCCAAGTGGTTCAACGAGGGCCTGGCGGTCTGGTCCGAGCAGCATTCGGCCAACGCCGAGGCGGCCACCGTTCGGTCAGCGGCCTCCGCCGGCGCCCTGCTCGCCTTCGACGGCATCAGTGAGTCGTTCCCGATCGGGGATCAGCCGGCCCGACTCGCGTACGCGGAGGGTGCGACGATGGTGCAGATGATCATCGACACCCATGGTCGCGGGGCGATCGCGAAGATCGCAGCCGCGTTGCGTGACGGCGCCGGGGACGACCAGGCGCTGGAAGCCGGCACCGGAATACCGGCCGAGAAGCTCTACGCCGCCTATTTCGATTCATTCGGCGTCCAGGCGCCGGCTGCCGTCAAGCCGGCGCCGCTCCTCTCCTCCAACGTCGACAAGCCGCCGCAGCCGGCCGCCTCGGGCAACGGACAGCCGGCAGAATCGGCTGCCCCGACAGGGCAGCCGAGCGCCGCATCGGCGGGGGATCTCGGCTGGGTGCTGGGAATCCTGGTCGCGGGCCTGGCGGTCGGCGTGCTGGTCGCGATCATCGCGCAACGGCGCCGACGGTCGGGCGGCTCGGCTTGACCATGCGCCGCGGTCGAGGTCGACTGCTGCTGCGGCCGCAGTGGGCGGTGAGCATCGCCGGCGCGCTGGCGGTGATCGGCTTCGTCGGCTACGCGCAGTGGAACGGCTCCCCGGAGCGCGTGCAGTTCGCCTCATCGGTCCAGCAGGCGCTGGCGGGACAGGTCGTCGAGCTGGAGCAGGAACAGAAGGACCTGCGCGCGCAGATTGCCGTGGCCGAGGCCCAGGTCCTCGACTTCCAGACGGCGTCCACCACGTCGTCATCGGCGCTGGCGGACGTCAATCGGCGGCTGGAGGAGGCACGCCTGGCGACTGGCCTGACCTCGCTGCAGGGGCCCGGTGCGGTGATCGAGATTGCCGATTCGAAGCGGGTCGTGCCGGACGGCGAGAACCCGGCCAACTACATCGTGCTGGTCGACGACCTGCGCGACATCGTCGCCGCGCTGTGGGCATCGGGCGCGGAGGGCATCGCGATCAACGGCGAGCGGCTCGTGGCGACCTCGTCCATCTACGGGGTGGGTGCGTCCATCCTGGTCAACACGTCGTTCCTGTCGCCCCCGTTCCGGATCGAGGCGATCGGCTCGGCAGGCCTGCTCGACCGATTCCAGGCAAACGCCGCATTTCGCGGCCGCGCGGCCCAGCGGATCGACGCATTCGGCCTCGAGTTCGCGACCCAGGCCGCCGACAGCCTTCAGCTTCCGGCGTTCGTGGGCAACACCCGATTCCGCTGGGCCGTGCCGGCGGGGGCGCCCTAGATGAACGGACGCGTCGCGCAGCTGTCGCTGTTCCTGGTCGCGGTGCTGATCGGCGTCCTGGGCGTGGGACAGCTGAACTCGCATGCTCGGTCGCGCGAGGTGAGCAGCCTCTCCGCGCAGGAGCTCTCGACGCTGATCGAGACGCTCACCAGCCGCAACCGCGAGCTCAGTGCAGGCCTCGCCGATATCCGCGACCAGCTGCGCCAGTACGAGGTCTCGGGTCCGCAGAGTGAGAGCGCGCTGCAGGTCAGCCGTGAGGACCTGCGCCGCATCACCGCGTTCGGGGGCCTGGCGGCCGTGACGGGCCAGGGGATCGTGATGGACGTGAATGGCTCGCTGGACGCGATCGCGCTGAACGACCTGGTCAACGAGCTGCGCAACGCCGGTGCCGAGGCGCTCGCCGTCGATGACGTGCGGATCACGGCTCGCTCTGTCGCGATCCAGGGACCAAGCTCACTGCAGATCGACGGCGTGGACATCGCGCGCCGCTTCACGCTGCGAGCCATCGGCTCACCGGACGGACTCCTGGGCGCGATGCAGCGGCCAGGTGGGATCATCTCGCAGCTGAAGCTGTTCATTAGCGCCACCATCGAGATCCGCCAGGCAGACTCGCTGCAGCTGCCGACGAGCAAGCTGTCGCTGCTGCCCGTGGTGGGCAAGCCGGTCGTGTGAGGAGAAGATGCAGGAGCTGATCAACCTCTCCCTGGATGCCGCGCAGCGGGCGGGGGCGGGCTACGCCGACATCCGGCTCGTCGAGCGGGAGACCGAGTCGCTCACCGTCAAGAACGGGGACCTAGCCGAGGCGAGCTCCGACCGCTCCGCCGGGTTCGGCGTGCGCGTGCTCGTCGATGGCGCCTGGGGCTTCGCGGGCAGCTCCCGACTCGAGCGCGAAGAGGTCGAACGGGTAACGCGCGACGCAGTCGCGATCGCCCGGGCGAGCGGCCTGGCCGCCCGGGAGCCGATCGTGCTCGACGATTCGCCTCCCGCCAACGGAACGTACAGCACGCCGTTTCGCGAAGACCCCTTCACGGTGTCGCTCGACGAGAAGCTGCGGCTGCTGTTCGAAACTGATGCCGTGATGGGCAAGGTGGCCGGCATCACGCTGCGGACCAGCAGCATGGAAGCGGGCCGCGAGCGGAAGACGTTTGCATCGAGCGAAGGGGCGCACCTCGAGCAGGAGCTCCTGGAGGTGGGAGCCGGCATCGATGCCACGGCCGTGAACGACAGCGAGGTCCAGCGCCGCAGCTTTCCGCAGTCGGCGGGCGGGCAGCATGTCACGGGCGGCTACGAGGCAATCCGTGAGCTTGGCCTCGCCGAGAACGCGCAGCGCATCGCCGAGGAAGCCGTCGCGCTGCTCGACGCGCCCCAGTGCCCATCGGGCGAGATGACGCTGATCATCGACTCGCCCCAGCTGGCGCTCCAGGTGCACGAGTCGTGCGGGCACCCGATCGAGCTCGACCGGGTCCTTGGCATGGAGGCCAGCTTCGCAGGCACCAGCTTCCTGACCCTCGACAAGCTTGACCAGCTGCAATACGGCAGCGAGCTGGTGAACATCGAGGCCGATGCCACCGCGCCGGGCGGCCTGGGCACCTTCGGCTTCGACGACGAGGGCGTGGCCGCGCAAAAGGTCCCGATCGTGAGCGCCGGCCGCTTCGTCGGCTACCTAACCAGTCGTGAGACGGCACCGATCATCGGCCGCCGGAGCATGGGCAGCAGCCGCGCATCGGGCTGGAACGTGATTCCGCTCATCCGGATGACGAACGTGAACCTGCTGCCCGGCAACGCGGGCAGCCTGGAGGACCTGATCTCCGACACCGCCGATGGGCTGTTCATCAGCACTAACCACTCATGGAGCATCGACGACCGGCGCCTGAACTTCCAGTTCGGAGCGGAGATCGGCTGGCTGATCAAGGACGGGCATCTGACCCAGATGGTCAGGAACCCGACCTACACCGGCATCACGCCGCGCTTCTGGGGCAGCTGCGACGCGATCTGCGGCCAGTCCGAATGGCACCTGTGGGGGGTTCCGAACTGCGGCAAGGGCGAGCCGATGCAGACCCACCGCGTGGGTCATGGCGCCGCCCCGGCTCGGTTTCGCGGCGTGCAGGTCGGAGTCGGGCGATGGTAGCGGAGCTCGCCTGGGACAGGCCCACCCTGGAGGCGCTGCTGGCCCACGCCCTCGAGATGGTGACCGATGCGGAGGGAGAGGCCCTGTTCACCGCACACGACGCTGCGCTGACCCGCTTTGCCAACTCGCGGATCCACCAGAACGTCGCCGAGCGAGATGCCACGCTCCGCATGCGGGTCGTGCGCGACGGGCGAACGGGAGTGGCAACCACCAATCGCCTGGACGACGAGGGGCTGCGCGAGGTCGTGGCCAGGGCCTCGGCCACCATGGCGCTGGCAACGCCGAACCCGCACGGCGCCCCCCTGGCAGACCCGCTTGCATCCATCGCCGACCCCCAGCTTGGCTACGTGGCGGCCACTGACCGTGCCGATCCGGAGCTGCGCGCCGTGGGGGCCCGGACCGTGATCGAAGCCGGCGACAGCGCTCACCTCGAATCGAGCGGTGCCTTTTCGACGGAGACCGCCACGCTCGCGGTCGCCAACACACGCGGCATGTGGAATGCCGACACGGTCACCCAGGCGAAGCTCCTGACGGTCATGATGGACGGAAACGGGGCATCGGGGTATGCACAGGCGACAGCTCCCGATGTACGGTCGCTGGACGCTGCCGCGATCGGGGAAGAGGCAGCCCAGAAGGCATCGCGCAGCACCGAGCCGATCGACCTCGAACCGGGGGAGTACCCGGTCGTCCTCGAGGAGTACGCGGTTGCCACAATCCTCGAGTACCTGTCCTGGATGGGCTTCTCGGCCCTGGCAGTGGAGGAGGGCCGCTCGTTCATGGAGCTCGGGACGACGATCATGGGACCGAACGTCACCATCTGGGACGACGGCCTGGATCCCCTCGGCCTGCCGACCGCGATCGACTACGAGGGCGTCCCCAAGCAGCGGGTCGACCTGATCACCGCCGGGCTGGCCCGCGCGGTGGTGCATGACACCGCCACCGCTGCCCGCGCCGGCATGGCATCCACGGGTCACGGCCTGCCGGCCCCGAACGCTTTCGGTCCGATCGCCTGGAACCTGTTCATGGCTCCTGGCTCGACCGCCAAGGAGGTGATGTTGTCGGGCATCGAGCGTGGCGTGTGGGTGACTCGCTTCCACTATGTCAACGTCATCCATGCCCGGCGCGGGATCCTCACCGGCATGACCAAGGACGGCACATTCCTGATCGAGGACGGCCGGCTCACGCGTCCGATCCGCAACCTGCGCTTCACCCAGGCAATCCCCGAGGCGTTCAGCGCGATCGAGGCCATCGGGCCCGACACGCGCCTGGTGGCGGCCGAATACTCGGGCATCACGGCGCGGGTACCTGCCCTGCGCATCGCGAAGTTTGCGTTCACCGGAGCCACTTCCCCCGAGGCCGGAGGCTAGACAGTGGCTGCCGTCGACCTGCGCATCGGCGATCGGATCGGAATGCGCAAGACCCATCCCTGCGGCAGCCACGAATGGCGCGTGACGCGACTAGGGGCCGATATCGGGCTGGTGTGCGTGGGTTGCGGGCATCGGATCCTGATGGATCGCCTCGACGTCGAGCGCCGATTCACCGGCCACCTCGAGCGCGGTCCGCAGACGGAGGCCTGACTGATGGCGCACATGGAGCTGCCACCGCACGTTAAGCTGCCCAGCGATCTGGAGACGTCCCAGCTCTCGGGCACCGTCTTCCGCAACCGCTCGTTCGTCCTTTTGTGGGCCGCCCAGGTGCTCAGCCAGCTGGCCAGCAACATGGTCCTGGCCGGACTGATGGCGACCGTGGTGATCGCCACCGGCTCCAACACGGCGAATGCGGTGCTGATCCTGACGTTCCTGGTGCCGGCGGTCGCCTTCAGCGCGATCGCCGGGGTCCTCGTGGAGCGCAGCGATGCGCGCCTGATCATGCTCGCCGCAAACCTGTTGCGCGCCGGCGGGATCGTCCTGTTCCTGCTGGTCGGCAGCAATGTCGGACTTATCTTCGTGATCAACCTGCTGGTGGCGACCGTGACTGCCTTCTTCGTGCCGGCCGAGCTGACCGCCCTCCCGCGGCTGGTCGATCGCCGCCAGCTGATGGCAGCCAATTCGACGTTCGTGCTGACCATCAATGCCACGTTCGCCATCGGCTTCGGCTTCCTCGGCCCGCTAGTGCTGACCACGGCCGGGGTGAATGCCGTGTTCATCCTGGTGGCCATCATGTTCGCCCTCGCGGCGCTCGCCATCCTGCCCTTGCCCAAGGTGCCGCCCGAGGCACACGCCGAGATCGGCGTCAAGGAGACTGGACAGGCCTTGACTGCCGTCTTTGTCCAGCTGAAGGAGGGGGTCGACTTCGTGCGATCTCACCGACAGATCGCGTGGTCGCTGGCGTATCTCGGCATTGCCGCAAGTCTGATCGCGGTGATGGGCGCCATCGGGCCGGGATTCGCCACCGATATCCTGCGGCTGCGACCGCAGGACTTCTTCTTTGTGATGGGGCCCGCCGGCCTGGGCGCGGTGATCGGGATCCTGTTCCTGAATGCGTACGGCACCAACCTCCCACGCCGGCTTCTCATCGACGGTGGCCTGATGGCGATGGGAGTGACGCTCGTCGGGCTGGCGCTGGTCAAGCCGATCACCGTGTTCCTGTCGCCCGCGTTTCAGCCGATCGCCCATAACCTGCCGGAGGCGATCAGCCCGATCATCTCGCTGATCGCCGCCGTGGTGGTCATCACCATCACCGCCGGCGTGGAATATGCCTTTGTCGCGATTCCCGCCCAGACCGCGTTGCAGGAGGACCTCCCCGTCGAGGTCAGGGGTCGGATCTTCGGCATCCTGAACACCCTCCTGTCGGTTGCCTCGTTTCTGCCGGTGCTCGTGGCGCCGGTTGCAGCCGACCTGCTGAACATCGTCTTCCCGGGCGCCGGCATCCCGGTGGTGATGGCGATGCTGGGACTCATCACGCTCGGGTTGGGGATCGCCTCATACCGCCGCAACGAGGCCGCCGGGCTGCATCGGGGCGCTCCGCCCGCCGAGGATGACTCGCCGCCGGAATCACCCCGGCATGACGACTAGGATCCTCGCGGTCGCGATCCTCCTGGCCTCAGCGGCCATCGCCTGGCTGGCGATCACGTTTGCCCCGGTGGCCCGAGCCCTGCAGGCCGCTATCACCCTCTCGCTGGTGTACGTCGCCTATCTCGCCCTTCGCGGGTACTGGGCCATGCGCGACACGCCGACGGCAAGGCCAGAGCCTCGTGGTGGACCGGGCGGTCGTCCCTGGATCACGCTCGTGATCGCAGCCCGCAACGAGGCTCCGGTCATCGGCTCCACGGTGGCCGCTCTTGCCGGACAGCAATACGCCGAAGACGGCGTCCCGCGCTTCGACGTGGTGGTGGTCGACGATGGCTCGTCGGATGGCACCGGTGCCATTGCCGGCGCGGTCGGGGATGCCCACCCCGATCGGGTGCGAGTCGTGCGGCGCGAGCCGGGTGCTGGACCTCAGATGAAAGCGGCCGTACTGAATTTCGCGCATTCCCAGATCCGGGGCGAGGTGATCGGGGTCCTGGACGCCGACGCCCGCGTCCCGCCTGACTTTCTGGCGCGGGTGATGCAAGCGTGGGACGCCGATGAGCACGCAGCGGCCATCCAGGCGCAGCGCCGCGAACGCAACCTGGACGATGGCTGGCTGGCAGCAGCGCAGGACGAGGAGCAGCTGATGGACATGGCCAGCCAGTGCGGTCGTCACGCGACCGATGGCACCGCAGAGCTGCGCGGAAACGGCATGTTCGTGCGACGCAGCGCGCTGGAGGCGCTGGGCGGCTGGAACGCGGCGGCCCTGACCGAGGACCTCGACCTCTCAACAAGGCTGGTAGCGATGGGCGAGCGCATCGCGCTCGCGCCCCGGGCCGAGGTCGGCGAGGAGGCGGTGATCACGCTGCCCGCGCTCTGGCGGCAGAGGCTTCGCTGGGCCGAGGGAAGCCTGCGTCGGCTGCTCGAGATCGGCCCGAGCCTGCTGGCCGCGCCGCAGGTCCCGATCGGCCGCAAGCTCGACTTCCTCGCCTTCACCGGCGAGTTCCTGATCCCGCCCCTGTTCGTGACGACCGTCATCGCCAGCCTGCTGACGATCCCGCTGCCGAGGCCCGCTGACTGGACTGTGCCGATCTCCCTTTTCCTGGTCTATGGCCTCGGCACTTTTTTGCTCGCCGCCGCCGGACTGGCGGCGCACGGCGAGCGCGGCCTCGGACTGATCGGAAGAGCGACTCGCGGCTCGCTGTTCCTGTCGCATTGGCTGCTGGTCGTGCCGGCGGCTCTGGTCCGGATCGCCGTCGGTCGACGCGTGACCACCTTTGTCCAGACGCCGCGTGTCGGACATCTCCCGGACCGATGAGTGATCCCCGCGCCTCGTTGGTGCTGATCGGACAGGTCGTTGTTTCGGCCGGCCCGGGTGGCCTGCAGACCGCGGAAGCGATCGGCATCGCCGATGGCCGCGTTGTAGCGGTCGGATCGCGCGACGAGGTGCTCGACGCCAAGGCTTCGAATGCCCGCCTCGTGGCAGCGGGGACGGCGGCGATAGTGCCGGGCATCCATGACTTTCACCTGCACCTGGTCGGGATGGCCCGGGCGCGCCGCTCGGTGCGACTGGATGCGGCCGGCAGCCTCGAGGCGCTCCTGGCGGAGCTGCGGCATGCGGAGGCTGCCCTGCCCCCTGACGCCTGGCTGAGCGGTGGCGGCTGGAGCGATGGGCTGATGGCCGGCAGCGCGTTGCAGCGCCTGGACGAGGCGATGGGGGATCGGGCCGCGCTGCTGTATTCGCACGATTCACACTCGGCCTGGGCTTCAGTGGCCGCTCGCCGCGCGGCCGGATTGACCGCGGAGAGTCCCGATCCGCCGGGCGGTCGCATCGAGCGTGGCGCCGATGGGGTGCCGAACGGGCTGCTGCGCGAGGCGGCCACGGACCTCGTCGAGGCGGTGGCGCCGCGTGCGCGTGGCCCCGCGCTCGATGCCGCGCTCGACGAAGTGCTCGCCGAGTTGGCCGGATTCGGGATCACCGGCGCGACCGATGCTGGCGATACCACCGCGGACAACGGCACGGCCGAATACGCCGGGCTCGGCGACTCCGCTTCCATGCTGTTCGGATCCGGCAGCCGCCTCGACGGCCGGCTTCGGCTGACGATCAACGTGCCAGCGGCGGCCGTCGACGCTGCAGCAGCGCTCGGGCTGCGAACCGGTGCGTCGCTCCCCGGGACATCGACGCTCCGCGTTGGGTGGGCCAAGGCCTATGCCGATGGCGCCCTCGGCTCGGGCACGGCGGCCCTTTTCGAGCGCGCGTCCGGTGGTCCGGGCTCTGGCTCAGGCATCCTGCGCATGACATCCGAAGAGCTCGACGAGATCGCGGCTGCCGCCCGAGCGGCCGGAATCGGCCTCGCGGTGCACGCCATTGGCGATCGGGCGGTGGCCTCGGCCCTGGACGCGATCGGGCGGGCGCCTGCGCGAACTTCGGGCACACCGCCGGACCGGATCGAGCATGCGCAGCTCGTGCGGGCCGTGGATCGGCCGAGATTCGCGCGGCTGGGGGTGACTGCCAGCCTGCAGCCCGTGCACGTCGCCTCGGATCGCCCGCTGGCGGAGGCGGCGTGGGCCGATCGGTTGGCCGATGCCTATCCCTGGCGCTCGCTGGCGCTCGCTGGCACCCGGCTGGCCTTCGGGTCGGACGCGCCGATCGAGACGCCGAACCCATGGCTCGGCCTGTTCGCGGCGACCCACCGCCGCTCCCCGGGCGACGGCGCGCGTGACTGGCTGCCCGACGAGGCACTCGACGCGACAACCGCGCTGGCGGCCTACACCCATGGAGCCGCAATGGGCATGGCGCGTCTGGACGAGGGACTCCTGGAGGTCGGCGCGGTCGCGGATGTCGCGGTCCTGAACACCGATCTCGCCACACTGCTGGCCGCCGATGAGCGGCTGGCGGAAGTGCGCTCGGACCTCACGCTGGTCGCCGGGCGCGAGGTTCGGCGTATCTGAAGCCCAATATCAGGTCGCCGGAAGTCCTTGCAGGGTCCTAGTGGTCAGCGTACGATCGCGGCCGGAGGTGTCGGATGGCACAGGAACGTGATGAGCGTCAGGCGTTTCATATTGAACAAGATCGCCGCAAGCCGGTCGGCCCCGGCCAGGTGCCGCCACTGACGGCGTCCTTCGACCCGGCCCGCCTGGATTTCGGCCACTACATCGGCAAGTCCATCGAGGAGCTGGCGAGCGTCGATCCGGATTACCTGAAATGGCTCGCGCGACGTCCGGCCGGTGCCCGCTATCGGGCGGAGATCCATCGGGCACTGGGCGTGGTGCCGATCTCGACTGACTGGAATAGCTGAGCGTGCCATCGGCGGGCACCTGATCGACCCCCGCACCCCGGTTTGACCGTATTCTGATGGCTCCGTCACAATGCGAGCCCCGAGGGCGGCTAGCTCAGCTGGTTAGAGCACTTGCTTGACATGCAAGAGGTCACTGGTTCGAGTCCAGTGTCGCCCACCACAACATTGTTTTGAGCACGAAATGACCACGGGCCCTTTGGCGAGCTTCGGCGAACTCTGAGCGAACGCCCCTAAGCGACAATCTCAGTCGTGCTGGGCGAGCGGATCCACTCTAGCCAGCGCCGCAAGACAGGTGCCGACGGTGCCGGCTAGGGCGCGCCGCTCGATCGCGAATGCGCGAGACGGCGCCCATGCTAGTCCGGGGTCGTTACCGGTGGACCGGCCGAAGAAAGCCAGCGCGCGGGTGGCTCCGTCGACGTCGGCGCGCGAGAAGGATGAATACCGCCGAACCGATTGCCAGCAGGAACACGACCGCCAGGACGATGCCCGCGGTCGCGAGCGGTCCTATGCCTGAGCCCTGCACCACGCCGGTCAGGCCGGGAACCACGCCATCCTGCAAGGAGGCTTGCTCGGCCGCATCGACGACCAACGCGAGCTGCTTCTGGGTGTGGACGCCCTGTCTGGCGTCGGCGAGTGTCAGCTGGACCGAGTAGGTGCCGGGCTGAAGTAGCGCGGCGAGCGGGAACTCAATGAACGTGCTGGTGAGCGAATAGAAGGTGTCCATCTGCATGTTTGCCCGGCTGACTTCGCTCCCGGTCGCATTCAGCAGCGTGAAGCCGACGATCGGCTTGAGCCGGATGTTGCCGATGTTCTCGACGGCGATCCGGATGATGGAGGCGCCGGCGACGACCTTGTGGGTCGCCTCGCCGATCGCCAGCCCGGGCGATCGCAGGCCCGGAACGGTCACGACGATAGCGAGGGCCTGCCGGACGATCTGGTTGAGCCCGATGGCGTCCTGAGAAAGGATCGGCTGGTCGTTCTCCAGCACGAGGGAGGAGATGTATTCGCCGGGACCCGCATCGGGCGGTACGGTGACGGTGAACGCGCGAAGAATCCCTTCGCCGGGGGCGAGCGCGAGGACATCGGTCGGGTAGACGACCCATCCCGTCATGCCGGTCCGGGGTTCGTCTCGCAACCGCCCTCCGAACCCGCCGTTGATGATGGTGTAGACGTCGGCCGAATACGTCCGCGCAACGATCGCCATACCCCCGTCATTGGCGATCCTCACCTCCAAGCGACGACTCTGGCCTGGCCGCAAGGTGAGGTCGAAGAACGAGCCTGCCTGGTCGATGGGCGACAGGGCCAGCTTCATGAGGGGGTCCTTGGCGAGTGCGACGGACGGCGCCGCAACCCCCAGGCTCATAGCCAGCGCGCCGATCGCCAGCCACACGTTTGGCCGATGACCGGCGCGCCGCAGAGGAACCAAGACTATGGAGCCGAGGTGATCGTGGTCGTGATCGTGCCGGTATAGACGCCGACGCGACTCTGGGCAGGGATCGTCAAGGTGACGCCCAGGTTCTGGGTGTACGTGCCGGCCCCGTATGCCGCCGTGGCGACGAGGACCTTGCGCGCGCTGTCGAGCGTGCCGATGGGCGACGTCGGTGGAACCTGAGGACCGGTCGAGAGCGCCACGCTGACGGCTTGCCCGGCGATTGCCGTGGGGGCGGCCGCGGAGGTGAGCGCGAAGTCCAATGCGGGGATATCGGTCCCGCCGTTGGCGGTGCCGACCCAGACGAAGCCCGATGCCATGATGGTGACGTTCCAGCCTGCGCCTGAGCCCGTGCTGTCGTCAGCCGTCAGGACCATCGTGCCGGTCACGTCGTGGGCGTTGTTCTGATACGCGACCGCGGTTAGGGTCAGGTCCCCGACGCTTGCGACCAGGCCGCTGCCGGTGATCGCTTGGACCACGTGGTTGGCGGCGAAGGTGGGGCCGGCAAGGGTCCCGGCGAGCAGAGCGCCTGCGCCGAGTCCAAGGAAAAGCCGGCGTTGGACTGATGTCGTGTCCATGGAGGATGCACCTAACTATGTGATGGGGGCCAAGGACCCCCAAGGCGATCACGGGAATCGCTGGGAGGGTGCATTGCGCAATGCCCGAAGACCGCGCGATGCTGCCACGATGCGGCACCGCCGGCGGCGACGCTATAGGACTGGTGGCAGAACTGTCGGCGGTGCGAGGGCCTAAAGCCCGCTTCGCGCTCAGAGCGTCGGCCAAACCCTCGGCGGTTAGTGCGACCTGCGACCTTGCAGAACTTCGTGGTGGCCACCAACGAGTTCCGCGGCAACGGGCTCCGGAGCGGACCGAGTATCACAACTTGGTGGCCTGGGACCGGCTGGCTGAGATCTGCGTCCAGTTCCTATGCCGCCACAAATCTTGCACGCGGGATACCCGGAACAAGCCGCCCGGGCTGTTGGCGTATCCGGTAGCAACGCCGGTAGCAACAGGGGCGACCAGCGCCGGTCATTGGCTCCTCCGGATCGCCTATTGTGAGCACCCTAGACGTCTCAACGGACACCGTCGGACACAATGACGGGGACTGCGAGACCCCATCCTCTCGTGAATCTCAGGCGCCTAAGGCCCGGCAGCGCGCAGCCAATTGTCGCGGCGCATGATCCGCATCGGCCACGAGGTCACTGGTGCTGCAGCGAGTCAAGTGTCGCCCACCACGCACACTTTCTAAGCACGGAGCGACCGCCGCAAAGGCGGTCGTTTGCGTTCCAGTGCGAGACATCGAGAGTCCCAGGCCGATAGGGGCCGATGGCTGAGAGTTCTTCACCGAGTGAGGTCCCTTGTCATGCACCGGACATCCGAGGCGTCACGGGCTACCTAGGCGCGGGTGAGCAACGCGGCTAACCTCCCCAAATCGGGCTCCAATCAATCACGAGAAGGACAGAGGTCATGGGTTCTCAGCAGGGCCGGCCGGAGATCCCCGCCGGCATGAAAGACAGCTTGCGCGAGGTGCGGTTCACCTCGGCAGAGGGCGAACGTTCGATTCGCTCGAAGCTCGCCCAGGGCACGCCGATCATGGTGCGCCTCCGCATTCCGCCCGACAGCGACGTCGAAGGGCACTCGCTCGGCGACTCTGTTGTGCTGGCAGTTGCCAAATTCGACGACAGTGACGTCGAAGGGCATGCCCTCAGCATCCACTTCCCCGATGCTGGGCAGGCGCGACGCTTTCGGAACGAAATGATTGCCGCCGGTGCGCTGACGGCCACGCTCGCCCTCGGCGTCGGGCTCAGCCAATTGGCTCCAAACGCCGAGCTGGGACAATCCCAGGCGGGAACGCAGAGCAATGCGGTGTGGATCGATACCTCCGCAGGCATGCGAGAGGGGAGCCTCAGCTCCCTGAGTGTCGGTGCACAGGGCGGAACAGCTGCGCAGGTGCGTGAGGGCGGCGCGGCTGGACCAGTCTTCCGTGGCATCCCGCATCAGGTCGCGCCCGATGAGGGCCAAGGCGCGGCTGCACCAGCCGTCAAGGTCCCGCATCAGGTTCCACCTGACGACCTGTAGCCGTCGGTTCGACCGATGACGAAGGGGGGG
>JALYUB010000072.1 GCA_030853945.1 Chloroflexota bacterium | reverse complement strand
CCGGCAAAGCGGACTGGTTCGACTTCGCGCTGCTGATCGTGGCGACGATCATCCCGGTCGTCTACGCCCTGATCGTGTTCCCGCGCAGGGACCTGGCTGCCCCGAGCTAGCCTTTCGAATCGTCGCGATGGAGGGCGATCACGGTCGCCTGCTGGAGTGTGAGCCGCTGACCCTCGGCGAAAGCCGCGGCGAGGTCGGGGTCGCTGGTCAGGGTGGCGGGAAAGAAGCCGGCGAAATCGCGGGTCATCTTGGCCAGGCCGGTCCCCGTGAGGTTCTCGATCGCGGAGGCATAGCCGTGCAGCCGGACCGCCCGCTTGACGTCTCCCTCGGCAAAGTCAAGGGCGGCGAACCCGTCGAAGATCAGCGCGTAGCTCGACTTGTCCTCGATCTCGGTGAAGAGGGGCAGTGCCTCTTCCAGCCCGCTGCGCACAGCGGTCAGGTCGAGCTGCATGTTGTAGGTGGCCACGATGTACAGCGACCAGCCGATCATGAAGCGGTCGCCCGTACGACGGAAGATCTCGAGCGCCTCGCTGGCGATGCCGATGCCTCCGGCGAAATCGCGGAAGAAGTAGTACGAGTTGGCCAGGCCCCATAGCGCACGACCGATTCCCGCCTCGTCTCCCAGGCGACGGTAGATGGCCACGGCTTCCTCTGCGAGAGCGCGCGACTGGACCATGTCCTCGTGCTCCATCTCGAAGGTGAAGGTCATGTTGTAGATGGCGTTGGCGATGGCGGCCTCGTCGCCCCCGGCGCGGGCCAGCTCCAGCGCCTCGGCATACCAGCCCCGCGCCGTCACGATGTCCGCCTGCCAGTACGCGACCCCTCCGGCCGCCTCCAGCGCGGCTTGCCTTGCGGCGGGATATTCGGCGCTGCCGGGGAGAGCCAGCACCCGGTCTGCATGTTCGCGCGCCTCGGCCAGATAGCCGCGCATCTGCCAGAAGCGCCAGCACGCCGCGAAGATGCGCATCGCCATCTCGGCTTGGTCGCCGACGATCGCGCGAGAGAGGGCAGCTCGGATGTTGTCGTGCTCGCGTTCGTATCGGTCCAGCACGGCCTTCTGATCGGTCCCGAAGATGGTCGCGGCGCCGTCCTCCACCAGGCTCACCAGCCAGGCACTGTGCCGCTCGGCCAGGTCGCCCGCCTCGCCCCGCTCTCCCAGCTTCTCGGTTGCGAACTCACGGATGGTGCCCAGCATCCTGAAGCGCGGCTCGCCGTCCGGCTCGCTCTCCTGGCGCACAAGGCTCTTGTCGACCAGGGATGCGACCGCGTCCAGGGCATCGGCCTGCTCGCCGGCATCGAAGATCACGCGCTCGATCGCATCCAGCGTGGCTCCCCCGGCGAACACCGAGAAGCGGGCGAACACGCGCTGGTCTGCCTCGTCCAGGAGGTCGTGGCTCCATGAGATCGCGCCACGCAGCGTCTGCTGGCGCTCGGGGAGGTCACGCGATCCGCCCGACAACAGCTTGAGGCGATCACCCAGCCGCTCCATGATCGCCTGGGGGCTCAGGACGCGGACCCTCGCTGCCGCCAGCTCGATTGCCAGCGGCAGCCCGTCGAGCCGCACGCAGACCTCGGCGACCGCGGGTGCGTTGCTGCCGGTGACGGCGAAGTCGGGGCGCACGGCCATGGCACGCTCGATGAAGAGCGCCACCGACTCGTAGGTCGACAGCTGCTCGAGGTCAGGAAGGTGCTTCGGATCGGGAACGGCCAGCGGAGGCACCGGGTACTCGCGTTCCCCGTAGACCCGCAGGGGGCTGCGGCTGGTGGCCAGCACGAACAGCTTCGGGGCGCGGGCCAGCAGCTCGGCTATCTGCGGCGCGGCGTCGTTCACCTGCTCGAAGTTGTCGAGCACCAACAGGATGGATTTCCCGCCGATATGGTCGGCGAGGCGTTCCAGCACCCCCGTGCCCGGATCGACCAGGCCGAGCGCCTGCGCGATGGTGGCCAGCACCAGGTCGGCCTGGCTGATGGTCCCCAGCGGCACGAAGTAGATGCCATCCGGGAAGCGATCGGTGGCATCGGCCGCGACCTGCAGCGACAGCCGGGTCTTGCCGGTGCCGCCCGGTCCGGTCAGGGTCAGCAGGCGACCCTCGGTCAGCAGCTGGCTCGCCTCGGCAATCTCCCGCTGGCGCCCCAGGAACGAGGTGAGCTGGGTCGGGAGGTTGTTGGGAACCGCATTCAGGGTGCGCAGTGGCGGGAACTCGGACGGCAGGCCGCTGATCACGAGGTCCCAGATCCGTTCGGGGCGAGAGAGGTCCTTGAGCCGATGCTCGCCCATCTCGCGCAGCGAGACCCCCTCCGGCAGGCTGCCCTCGAGCAGCGCCCGGGTCGTCGCCGAGAGCAGGACCTGCCCGCCATGCCCGGCGGCCGCGATGCGCGCGGCCCGGTGCACGTCCAGCCCCACGTAGCCGCCGCCGCTCAGCACGCCCAGCCCGGTGTGCAGGCCGGCCCGGATCCGAATCTCGCTGCCCGGCTGCCATGGTTCGGCTGCCAGCGCGCGATGCGCTTCCACGGCTGCCGCTGTGGCTTGAGGAGCGCTGTTGAAGACGACGAAGAAGGAGTCTCCCTCGGTCCCGATCTCGACGCCCTGGTGCCCGGCCCAGGCAGCCCGGGCAATCTCTCGATGGCGCTCCAGCACGGGCGGCCAGCCATCGCCCAGCTCCTGCGCAAGACGCGTCGATCCCTCGATGTCGGTGAACAGGAAGGTGACGGTCCCGGTCGGAAGCTCGGTCACGCGACAAGTGTCGTCGGCGGGCCGACGAACGGCAAGCCATTCGTCGCGGGTCGCATGGCTCGGCTACCCTGCGCTCGATGAGCGTTTCGCCGCCGGTCCAGCGCACCGGCTCCCTGCTCGGTGTGCTCGCCGACCGACCCGTGATGACCGGGCTGCTGGGGGCGATGTCGATCGCCTTCTCTGGCATCCTGGTGCGGCTCGCCAATGTCGAGCCGGCCACGGCGGCCATCTTCCGGTGTGCGTATGCCCTGCCCGCACTAGGCATCATCGCGTTCCTGGAGCGCCGCGCCTATGGTCCGCGGCCGGCGGCGCAGGTACGACTTGCGCTGCTGGCCGGCATCTTCCTGGCGCTGGACCTCGTCATCTGGCACCACACCATCGCGCTGGTCGGCGCGGGCCTGGCCACCGTGCTCGGCAACACGCAGGTCGTCATCGTGGCGGTGCTCGCCTGGCTGATCCTGGGCGAGCGGCCTCCCGGGCGCACCCTGCTCGCGCTGCCGGTGGTGCTGTTCGGCGTCGTGTTGATCTCCGGCGTGGTGGGCAAGGGCGCGTACGGCACCAACCCGGGGCTCGGAGTCGTCCTGGGGCTGGTGGTCGGCCTGGTGTATGCGGCTTTTCTGCTTGTCCTGCGCCATGGCAATGCCGACCTTCGCCGGCCGGCCGGGCCACTCTTCGACGCGACTCTCATCGGGGCTATTGCCTCGCTGCTGATCGGCCTGCCGCTGGGCGAGGTGAACCTGGTGCCGACCTGGCCGGCCCACGCCTGGCTGGTGACCCTGGCCCTGACCTCGCAGGTCGTAGGCTGGTTGATCATCAGCGTCTCGCTGCCTCGCCTGCCCGCGGCCCTGACCAGCGTCATCCTGACCCTGCAGCCGGTCGGGTCCGTGCTGCTCGCAATGGTGCTGCTGGGCGAATCGCCATCGGTCGTGCAGCTGCTCGGGGCCGGCACCATCCTTGTCGGCCTCCTGCTGGCAACGGTGCGCCTGCCCGGCGAGCCGCCACGCAAGCCGATCGCCGAGCCGGAGCTCCGCTAGCCATGGTCGAGAGTGGTTCGCACGATCCGATCCTGCTCACTGGGAGCGGGCGGCTCCTCCTGCCGGAGGCGTACAGCGGGCCGACCCCTTGGGCGATCGAGATGCGGGACGGCCGATTCAGCTTCGTCGGGGCCCTGTCCGAGGCGCCCACTGGAGAGGCTGTCGACCTCGGATCGTCGCTGGTGACCCCCGGCCTCGTCGACGCGCACACTCATCCGGCCTTCCTGGGCGACCGATCGGACGAGGCGGCGGCGCGGCTGGCCGGTCAGCCTTACTCCGGCGGCGGGATCCTGCGCACGGTGGCGGCGACCCGCGCCGGGTCGGACGAGGATCTGCGGGCGGCCATCGGCGAGCGCCTTCGCGCCTCGCTGGCCGGCGGCACGACGACCATTGAATGCAAGTCCGGGTACGGGCTCACGACGGCCGAGGAGCTGCGAGCCCTGCGCCTGATCGAGGAGGCGGCAGCGCCCCTACCCATTCGCGTGGTGCGCACCTTCCTGGGCGCTCACGCGGTGCCGGCCGAGGCCGGGTCGATGGAAGACTATGTGGACACGGTCGCCGACGAGATGCTCCCGGCGATTGCGGACGCCGGGGTGGCCGAGTTCTGCGACGTGTTCTGCGACCGCGACTTCTTCTCGGCGGCGGCCACCGAGCGGATCCTGCGCGCCGCAGCAGCGCTTGGGCTGGGTCTCCGCCTGCATGTCGACCAGCTGACCCGTTCGGGCGGCGCCGAGCTGGCGGTCCGGCTCGGCGCGACCAGCGCCGATCACCTGGAGCAGCTCGATGCGGCGGGGGTAGCGGCGCTGGCAGGGTCCGGCACGGTTGCGACGCTGCTTCCCGGACCGGCCATCGTGCTGCGCGGCGGGCTCGCGCCGGCGCGAGCGCTGATCGAGGCCGGCGTGACGGTGGCGCTGGCCAGCGACGCCAACGCGGGGACCTTCGGCACGTGGGGCGCGATGCCGCTGGTGATCGGCCTGGGGGCCACCCAGCTGGGCATGACGGTGGCCGAAGCAATCGCTGCCGCCACGACCGGCGGCGCAGCGGCCCTGGGCCTGGCCGGCAGGCGAGGCGTGATCGACGTTGGCGCGGATGCCGACCTCGTCGCCTGGCAGGCAAGGCATGAAGGAGCCTTTGCCCTCCACCTCGGCTCGATGCAGCCCGCGCGGACCTGGATCGCCGGGCTCCCCGCCTAGGCCCATAGAATCTGCCGATGGACCGATTCAACCTCGTGATCATCGGCGCCGGGGCGGCCGGCGAGGCCGCCGCCTTCCTCGCGCGGAAGCGTGGGGCATCGGTCGCGATCGTCGATCGCGACCTGTTCGGCGGTGCCTGCCCCTTCTTCGCGTGCATGCCGTCCAAGTCGTTGCTGCATTCCGCAGCGGTGCATGCGGGTGGAGGCGACTACCCATGGCCCAAGGCGTCGGCACGACGCGACTACATGATCAGCCGCGAGGGAATCGACTACCCCGACGACCACGGCCATGTCGAGGAGCTGGAGAAGGGGGGCGTCGTCCCGATGCGCGGCGCGGCGCGGCTCGATGGACCTGGCCGCGTGATCGTCAGCCATGACGGCACTGACCACGAGGTGGAGGCGGGCGCGGTGATCGTCGCCGTTGGCTCGACCAGCAAGATCCCCGACATGCCGGGCCTCGCCGACATTCCGTACTGGACGAATCGCGAGGCGACCACGGCCCGCGAGCCGCCGGAGAGCCTGCTGGTCCTGGGCGCCGGACCAACCGGCGTGGAGCTGGCCCAGGTCTACGCGCGCTACGGAGTCCCGCTGACGCTGGTGGTGCCCGGCCCACGCATCCTGCCGCGGGACCATGTCCGCAGCTCGGCAGTCGTAGCCGCCGCGCTGACGCGGGACGGCGTCACGATTCGCACCGGAGCTCGGGCAGTTGCCGCGCACGCGGGCGCGGGCACCAACGGGCGGCATCGGTTCGACCTGGACGACGGGTCACGTGTCGAGGGTGCCGCGGTCCTGCTGGCCATCGGCCGCAGCCTGCCACTCGATGGGCTGGGCCTGGAGACGGTCGGGGTCGACACCACGGCCGGGAAGCTGAGCCCGGACGCGCAGCTGCGCATAGCGCCGGGCGTCTTCGTGGCCGGCGACCCGGCCGGCCCCGAGATGCATACCCACGTCAGCCACTACGAGGGCGAGCTGGCGGCGCGCATTGCCCTGGGCGAGGACGTGACGCCGGACTTCCGGGCCATCCCGCGGGCCGTGTACACCGATCCCGAGACGGGCTCGGTTGGACTCCTGGTCGAGGAGGCGATCAAGCGCGGCCTGAACGCCGAGGAGCTCACCGCGGACGTGGCAACCAGCTCGAAGGGCTACGTGGCGGAGGCGCAGGGCCACGTGTCGATCGTTGTGGACCGCGGCGCCGGCACGCTGGTCGGCGCGTTCATGGCCGGCCCGGGTGCCAGCGAGGCCATCCACGAGGCGGTGCTGGCGGTGAAGCTACAGACCCCGCTCAGCGCATTGGCCGACACGATCCATGCCTTCCCGACGCTGGCCCGGGTGATGGGCCTGCTGTTCGTCGACGCGGTCAGGGGCTAGAGGTCAGACCTCGACCGGCAGCGAGTAAACCTGGCCGGTCGGGTGGCCGGCACGCTGATGGATTCGCATCACGGCGTCCTTGGACGGCCCGGTCGACAGGCAGAACACCTTGCCGCTCTCCGGGTCGAGCCAGGCCCGCTCGAAATGCACGCCTTCCTCGGCCTCGATCGCCAGGTCGGCATCGTGGGCCGCCTGCAGCTCCGCTTCGGTGACGCCGAAGAAGCCATCGTGAATATCCATGAATTTGGTCACATCCGTCTCCATTCGGTGGATGGCGCAGAGGCGGCAGGATAGCCCAGAACCCGGAATCAGGTTAATCCGGTCGGGAAAAGCACTCCGGGGTTCAGGATCCCGTTCGGGTCGAGCGCGCCCTTGATGGCACGCATGGCCGCCACGTCGACAGCGCCACGATCCGCCTCCAGCCAGCCCATCTTCGAGATCCCGATCCCATGCTCGGCACTGATCGAGCCGCCCATCTCGACCACCATGCCCAGGACCGCGTCGTCAACGGCATCATCCTCCGGCGCCGGGCCGATGATCCCCACATGCAGGTTGCCCTCGCAGACATGCCCGTACAGGTAGGTCGCGGCGCCCGGCGCGGCGAGGGTGACTGCCCCCTGCACGCGACCGATGAACTCCGCCAGGCGGGTCATCGGCAGGGTCACGTCCAGCTTGTGTGCGATTCCCGCGGCGCTGATCGCCTCGGTATGGCTCTCCCGAAGGCGCCAGATGCGCTGCCGGCCAGCTCCCTCGCCCTCGATGACGGCATCTCCGACGCCGGGCGCGGCGGCCACGGCGTTGGCCAGATCGTCCGTCGGGTCGATGTCGCCGTCGGCCTCGATCAGCAGGTACACCGCGTAACGCCTTGGAAATGGCCGCCGTGCGCGAGTATGCCGGACGACCAGCTCGAGCCCGGCGTCGAAGAAGAGCTCAGCCGCCGCCAGGGAGGGCAACGAGCGCCGCAGCTCTCCGGCGAGAGTGACCGCGTCCGCCACCTCCTCCAGCGCGAGCAGCGCAACTGCCCGCCTTGGCTTGAGCGGGGTCAGCTGGACGTGCGCGCGGGTCAGGACCGCCAATGTCCCTTCGCTGCCGGCGAGCAGCGACGGGAGGTGGTACCCGGTGTTGTCCTTGATCATCCCCGGCAGGCGCCGTACGACGCTGCCGTCGGCGAGGACCGCCTCGATTCCGAGCAGCTGGGAGCGCATCGGGCCATGACGCAGGACATGGATCCCGCCGGCGTTGGCGGCGATCATGCCGCCGATCGTGGCCGAGTCCCTTGCTCCCAGGTCCACCCCGAACCCGAAGCCGGAAGCGAGGGCATGTGCCTGCAACCTGGCCAGCGTGACACCGGCCCCGATTGTGACCGTGCCGCCCAAGGGATCGACCGGATCGAGGTCCCGCAGCCGGAGCGTCGAAACAACGACCTGTGGGCGGCCAAGCGTCGTGCGCGGCACCGATCCGCCGACAAGCCCCGTGTTCCCGCCCTGCGGGATGATCGCAGCGTTGGCCAGCGCGCAGGCGCCCATCACCGCCGCGACCTCGGCGGTTGTTGCCGGGCGCACAACCGCAAGCGCCTCGCCGCGCCATCGGCGCGTCCAGTCGGTCTCATACGAGGCGCGCAGGTCGGCATCGGTCAGGACATGACCCGATCCAACCGCGTCTCGCAGTGCCTCGATGAGAGAGGCATGGTCCAAACTCATGAGCCGACATGCTGCCACGCGAACGGATGAAGCGGGACGGGCCGGAGCATCCACGTAGACTCGACCCATGAGCGACCGATGGGCCACTTTCGACTGTTACGGCACGCTTGTGGACTGGATGAGCGGCATTCGCACGACGATGGCGCGCCTCTGGCCTGAGGCTGACGCCGGCGCCCTGCTGACTCTCTACCACCAGCTCGAGCCCGCGGTGCAGGCGGGGCGCGGCGTCTCGTATCGAACGGTCATGGCCGAGGCTCTCGGACACGTGGCTGTCACTGCGCGGCTCGACCTGCCCGCCGGCCAGGAAGATGCGCTGGGCGCCTCGCTGCCCCGGTGGCCGGTCTTCGCCGAGGTCCCGGCGGCTCTCACCGAGCTGGGCCGTCGCGGCTGGCGGCTGGCGATCCTGTCGAACACCGACGCCGACCTGCTCGACACGTCGCTGCAGGCCATCGGCGTGCCGGTTGATTTGCGGATCGTCGCCTCGGAGGTGGGGTCATACAAGCCCGCCGTGCGGCACTGGGCATCCTTCTTTGCGCACACGGGTACGAACCGTGACCGGCATGTGCACGTCGCTGCCTCCCTCTTCCATGACGTCGAGCCAGCTGCGCGGCTGGGCCTGCGCTGCGTCTGGGTCAACCGC
Source organism: Chloroflexota bacterium (assembly GCA_030853945.1). GTDB lineage: Bacteria > Chloroflexota > Limnocylindria > QHBO01 > QHBO01 > CF-167. The sequence goes on along the minus strand of JALYUB010000072.1, from coordinate 5,555 downwards.
CTGGGTGAGCGCAGTCCATTGCCTCGTTCGGCGGAGCTGACCGATCTGACCGCCCTGCCGGAGACGCTCGAGGCATTGGTTCCGGGCTGAGCGTAGGATCTGCCCCCATGCCCGAGCTCCTCCAGATGCTGCCGCGCGACACCCTCGGCCGCCCGCTGCACGACCTGCGCATCAGCGTCACCGATCGCTGCAACTTCCGGTGCGTGTACTGCATGCCGCGAGCCGTGTTCGGCCCCGACCACGCCTTCCTACCTCGCGCCGACCTGCTCACATTCGAGGAGATCGCCCGCCTGGTCCGCATCTTCGCCGGGCTCGGCGTCGAAAAGGTGCGGCTCACTGGCGGCGAGCCGCTCGTTCGCCGCGAGCTTCCGAGCCTGGTGGCACAGCTGGCACGGATCCCGGGCGTGCGCGACCTCACGCTGACGACCAATGGGGTGCTGCTGCCGGAACATGCGGCCGCGCTCAAGGCGGCGGGACTGCATCGGGTGACGATCAGCCTCGACGCCGATGACGACGCCACCTTCATGCGCATGAACGACTCCGGCGTGCCGGTCTCGCGGGTGCTGGCCGGGATCGAGGCGGCCGAGGCCGCCGGTCTTGGCCCGATCAAGCTCAACATGGTGGTCAAGCGAGGTTGGAACGAGCACGCGATCCTGCCGATGGCGCGCCGCTTCCGCGGCAGCGGCCGAATCCTGCGCTTCATCGAGTACATGGACGTCGGGCACTCGAACGGCTGGCGCCTGGACGAGGTGGTCAGCGCGGGCGAGATCGAGCGAACCATCGCCTCGGAGTTTCCCCTGGAGCCGATGCCGGCCACCAACCCGGGCGAGGTTGCGGAGCGCTACCGCTATGCCGATGGCGCCGGGGAGATCGGGATCGTCGCCTCCGTCAGCCGGCCGTTCTGCGCCGACTGCAATCGGGCGCGCCTCTCGGCCGATGGGCGCCTCTACACCTGCCTGTTCGCGACGACCGGGCACGACCTGCGTGCGCTGCTCCGAGAGGGCGCCTCCGACGAGGAGCTGACGGCATCGGTGCGGGCGATCTGGGAGGATCGCGAAGACCGCTACTCGGAGATCCGGTCTGCGGACACCGTGGCGCTGCCCAAGGTGGAGATGAGCTACATCGGCGGCTGAGTCCCGACGCTCTAGGCAATTGCCACCGCTCGCCACTATTCTTTCGGCCCATGCACTGTCGCATCTGCGGCGCTGCCGCCGCCAGCCCGACCCAGAAGTTCTGCGCCGAATGCGGCAACCGGCTGGGCCAGGTCTGTCCCTCGTGCGCCACCCCGTACGAGGGAAGTCCGAAGTTCTGTCCCGAATGCGGATTCGCGCTCCAGGGGGCGGCGGCCGCAGTTGGGGCCGCGGCTGCCATCCTGGCGGCCTCCAGCGCGCCTGAGGTTCCGACCGCTCAGCTCCCGGAGGGCGTGGCTGCGAGCACGGTTGCCGAACGCAAGCTGGTCTCCGTCCTGTTCGCCGACCTCGTGGGGTTCACTGCCATGTCGGAAGCGCGTGACGCCGAAGCAGTGCGCGAGCAGCTGACCGAGTACTTCGGGGTGGCCGAAGAGATCATTGGCCGTTATGGCGGAACGATCGAGAAGTTCATCGGCGACGCGGTGATGGCCGTCTGGGGCACCCCGGTCGCGCACGAGGACGACGCCGAGCGAGCCGTTCGCGCCGCCCTGGAGCTGGTCGACGCCGTCGGGCACCTCGGGGGGAACGGCGAGGAGCTGCGCGCGCGGGCGGGCGTTCTGACCGGCGAAGCTGCCGTCACCATCGGCGCCTCCAACCAGGGGATGGTCGCCGGCGACCTCGTCAACACCGCCTCGCGACTCCAGTCCGTGGCACAGCCGGGGACCGTGATCGTGGGCGAGGCGACGCGCCAGAGCGCCGAGAGCGCGATCGTCTTCGAGCCGGTTGGGGAGCGCGAGCTGAAGGGGAAGGTCAGCCCGGTTCCCGCATACCGCGCCGTGCGGGTCGTCGCGCAGCGCGGGGGCGTCGGCCGGGCCGACCAGCTCGAGGCGCCCTTCATGGGGCGCGACACCGAGATGCGCCTGGTGAAGGATCTCTTCCACGCGGCGCCGCGCGAGAAGCGACCACGGCTCCTCTCGATCATCGGCCAGGCGGGGATCGGCAAGAGCCGGCTGGCATGGGAGTTCCTGAAATACATCGACGGCATCACCGCAACCGTCTACTGGCACCAGGGCCGGTCACCCGCCTACGGCGAGGGGATCAGCTTCTGGGCGCTTGCCGAGATGGTCCGCAGCCGGGTAGGGCTCCTCGAGCTCGACGATGCGGCGACCACGCGCACCAAGCTCACGCAGGCGCTCGAGACCTACGTGCCCGACGAGACCGAGCGGCGCTGGATCGGGCCACGCCTGGAGCAGCTGCTCGGCATGGCCGATGCGGATGCCGGCGGCCGGGAGGACCTGTTCGCGGCCTGGCGCACGTTCTTCGAGCGCGTTGCCGGCGAGGAGACACTGGTAATGGTCTTCGAGGACCTGCACTGGGCCGATCCCGGTCTGCTCGACTTCATCGACCATCTGCTCGAATGGAGCCGCGGCTTCGCCATCTACATCATCACCCTGTCGCGGCCCGAGCTCCTCGAGCGACGCCCGAACTGGGGAGCGGGGCACCGCAGCTTCACGAGCTTGGCCCTGGAGCCCCTGTCCGACGAGGTGATCCGCGAGATCCTCGCCAGCCTGGTGCCCGGCCTGCCGGAATCGACCGTCGAGCAGATCGTCACGCGCGCCGAGGGGATCCCCCTCTACGCCGTGGAGACGGTTCGGATGCTGCTCCAGGATGGCCGCCTCGAGCTCAGCGATGGGGTCCATCGGCCGGTCGGCGACCTCAGCACGCTCGCCGTGCCGGCGACCCTGCACGCCCTCATCGCAGCCCGCCTGGATTCGCTGGATGCGACGGACCGGTCCCTCCTGCAGTACGCATCGGTGCTGGGCCAGACCTTCACGCTGCGAGGGCTACAGGCCGTCACCGGCCACGGCGACGACCTCGAGGCGCGTCTCCATGCGCTCGTCCGGCGCGAGCTGATCACCGTTGATACCGATCCGCGCTCCCCGGAACGCGGGCAGTACGGCTTCGTGCAGGCGCTGGTCCGCGACGTCGCGTACGGGACCCTCACCAAGCGCGACCGCAAGGTCGTCCACCTGGCCGCGGGCGAGCACTTCGAGTCGCTCCAAGATGACGAGATCATCGATGCCACTGCGGCGCACTACCTCGATGCCTATCGCAGCGCGCCGGAAGATCCCGACGCGGAGCAGATTCGCAGGCATGCGGCGGAGCTGCTGCAGCGGGCCGCCGAGCGGGCCACTGCGCTCGGTTCGCATGAGCAGGCGGTACGCTTCCTCGAGCTGGCCATCGAGGTGACGCCCGAGGCAGCGGACCAGTCCGAGCTGCTGCGCCGGACCGGAGAGGCGGCCGGGTCCGCCGGCCGCTATGACGTGGCAGAGGGCTATCTGCGGCGCGCAGTGGCCGCAGCACGCGAAGGGACGCATGTGCAGAGCGACGCGCGCGCGGTGACCAGCCTCGGTCGGCTGCTCGCTTCGGGGCAGCAGCCCGCCTCGGCCATCGCAGAGCTCACGGCGGCGCTCCCCCGCTTCGCCGACCTCGACCAGGACGAGGCGATCGTTGGCGTGTGGGCCGCGCTTGCGCGGGCGTACATGCTGCACCTCGAGGGTGCGCAGGCGGTGGAGTGGGCAGACCGCGCGTTGCCACTCGCGGAGCGCCTCGACATGGTTCCGGAGATCTCCGACCTGTTGAATACACGGGCGACGGCGCTCGGCTTCGGGGGACGGGTGCGCGAGGGGGTCGCCGGCTTGCGTGGCGTGCTCGACCTGAGCCTTTCGTATGGGCTGTCCTACGGCGTGTCCCGCGCTCGGATCAACCTGGCCAGCGTGCTCAGCATCGAGGATCCCCCCGCGGGCTTGGAGATCGCCTCGGCCGGGTTCGAGGAGGTGAAGCGAAGCGGCGACCGTGCCCAGATGGTGACGATGGGGCTGAATGCAATCGGCAATGGATTGCGTGCCGGCGAATGGGGTCGTGCCCGCGAAGTGTTGAACGACCTGCTGGCGGGCGAGCTGGCGCCATCTGACCTCTACGTGACCGAAACGGCGATGATCATTCTCGATGCGGTGCAGGGACGACCTGTCGCCGCGTCGCTCGAGCGGGTCGAGGCATATGTCCAGAACAAGGACGAGCCTTCGGTCCTGTCCCAGATCAACTCCAGCCGGGAGTGGGTAGCGCTTCTCGAAGGAAGATTCGCCGACGCCGCGGCGGCGGCCTGGGCAAACGTGGCCCTCAATCCGGCGCAGGCCACCGAAGACCTGCCCGTTGCCGCACGCGCCTCACTCTGGGCAGGTGACGCCGACCAAGCCCGGCAGGCCGCCGACCACCTCCGCACCGAGGGTTGGCACGGCCGCGCCATCAGCGCAAACCTACTGACGATCGACGCCGGGGTCGCCGCCCTGACCGATCGTCGTGACGAGGCAGCGGCTGCGTATCGTGATGCGATCCGCCAGTGGCGCGACCTGGGCTGCTGGTTTGACCTCGCCCTCTGCGAGCTCGACTACGTTCGCCTCGTGCGGGGAGAGACCCCCGAAACCAAGGCGGCCGCCGACGAGGCTCGGTCGATCTTCTCGCGCCTCGGCGCGACGCCTTTCGTAGTGGTGCTGGACCAGGCGGTCGGCCTGCCCGTTTCCTAGCGTCGCTCCTCGTGGATCGGCGCGCGCCGATCGCGGAGGGGTCCGCCCTGCCGGCGACGAGCGACCGCCAGGATCTCGCCGATGATGGCGTGAGCCACTTCCTCTGGTCCCTCGGCACCGATATCCAGCCCCGCCGGTGCGTGAAGCCGGTCCATCGCCTCTGGCCTCCCCAGCTGCGCCAGCATCTGCTCGGTCCGACCCCTCGGCCCGAGCACGCCAAGGTAAGCAAGCGGCCGATCCAGGAACGAGCGCAGGTAGGCGATGTCCCGCAGGTAGTTGTGGCTCATCAGGATGGCGGCGGTGCGCTCGTCGGCCGCCAGCGCGTCGCCCGCGGCCTCCGGATCCGGGCTGGCGAACTCTCCGGCCCCCGGGAAGCGCTCTGACGTCAATAACGCCTTCCGCACGTCGACCACCAGCACTTGCCAGCCGAGCTCGGCTGCCTGGCGGACCAGCGGGATCGCGTCGTGGCCGGCGCCGCCGACCAGGAGGCGCAGCGGAGGTACCAGCGGCTCGTAGTAGAGGCGCTCCCCATCGACCTCCTCGACTCGCGCAGTGCGGTCGTGCAGCGCCGCGGCAGCGGCGCCATCGGTCTCGAGCAGGTGAAGGCCCACGTCCGCGCCGGTGAGCAGGATCACCAGGCAGGACCCCTGGCCGGAGCGCAGCGCTGCGACCGATTCCAGGGCCCCCCCGGTCGGCTCGACGAAGAGCTCGATCGCGCCGTTGCAGCCCAGGCCGTAGCCCCAAACCGCGTCGTCGTCGGCGGTCATGTCGATCTCGACCAGCCGCGGCACGCTAACCGCGATCACCTCGCGGCCGATGCGGGCCACGTCCCCCTCCAGGC
>JALYUB010000050.1 GCA_030853945.1 Chloroflexota bacterium | reverse complement strand
ATCTCCCAGACGCCGTTGAAGAGCGCGACGCCCTGCTCGCGGTGCTGGTTCGGATCGAGCGGCGGGAGCTCGTGGCCGTGTTGATGGCCCTCGTGGTCATGCTCCTCGTGATCGTGCTCATCGTGATGATCGTGGTCGTGTTCGTTGCTCATCGGTGCAGCCTAGCGCTCAGCCGTGCAGCAGCGGGGCCAGGATCGCGGTCAGCTGCTCACGATGCGGCGAGCCGCGGTACTCGTTGAGCTCGTCGGGGTCCAGCAGGTGCTCCACCACCATGCCGGACATGCGCACATAGGCCGCCGGGTAGATGGTCGAATCGGGACTCGGCTCGAGCGTGACGGCGACGGCATCGGGCCCGCTGGCGTCGACGAAATCGGCGAGCGAGCCAATCCCCTCGTCGCGCCAGCCATCCTCCGAGGCCGATACGACCTGGGCCAGGTACGAGCGCTGGTTCCACAGCTCCGGCGCCAGGGTCAGCTGCTCGAGCAGGAACGGCACCACCGCGTCGCGCTTCAGGGCGGGGCGCGGCAGATTGATGCCGAACCGGCTGCGGGCCAGGTGTCGCGCAAGCACGCGGGCGTTGTAGCGGTACCCGTGCAGCGCTCCCGAATTGGCCGGGATACCGTGCTTCTTCAGGCCCGCCGCCGCCTGCGTGATCGTCCCCGCAAAGAAGATGCCCGGCACGGATGCCGATTCCCAGAGCGGCGTCAGCGCAGGCATCTTGCCCTGCGCAAAGGTTGCGACGCCCAGCGCCGGCAGGTCGCGCAGCGGCACGGCGAAGCCGGTGGTCGCGATCGCCGCGTCCGCCTCGTAGCTCAGCTCGCGGCCGTCATCGGTCCGGCTCATCCGCACTCGGAAGACCTCGCCGGAACGCTCGATCCGCTCGATCTTGACGTCCAGCAGGAATACGCCGTTGTGCAGCATGGCGTCCTCGTACGGCTGCACGTATCGGGCCCGGACCCCTGCCAGCGAGTGTTCGATGACCGACAGGGTCGCCGGGCGTGGCGAGGCGAGCACCATCTGGCGGGCCCAGGGCAGGTAGGCGGTGGCGATCTCGAAGGCGGAATTCTGCTTGCCGACGATGAACACCCGCTTGCCCGCGTACGACTCGGCCGGCCCGGCCTCGACGTAATGAGGCACCAGCTCCAACCCCGGCGTTGGTGGCTTCCACGGCTCGGCCATGCCAATCGCGAACACGACAACCCCGCAGGTGTACTCGCCATCAGTGGTGGTCAGGGCGAAGCGGCCGTCATCGGTCTGGCGGGTGGATTGCCAGGCGCACTCGTAGCGGATCTGCAGGCCTGCGCGCGACACGAAGGTCGCCAGGTTCTGCTCCATGTTGGCCCTGCTCGGGAAGGACGAGCTGCCGTCCATCAGGGCCGGCATGATCGATCGAAGGGCCTGGTCGTCCGAGACGATGCTGTTCCAGTCGTACCACTCCCCCGCTCGCCCGGCCGGATCGCCGAGCGCGTAAGGCTTGGTCCAGCTCAGCAGTCGCTGGTACAGCGGCAGCCGACGAAACATGCCTCCCGGACCCGCGTCACCACTGATCGTGGCGTGGTCGATGTGCAGGTGGTCGAGCTCGTGCGACAGCTGGATCGCACCTGGGCCGCTGCCCACGATCACGACCGGGTAATCGCCCGGCGAAAAGGGACGGTCGGCAGCCTTGGACGCGACCTTGCGCTTGCTTGCGGCGCGAGCCGTCGCGGCGGGCACGCGGTCAGGCGGGTTGCTGGTTCGCGGCACGGAGCCGCCGGGCCATGCCGACCAGCATGCGGTACATGACCGTGGGGTACTTGGACAGGAACCCGTGCAGCTCCGGGCCGGCCAGAACGAGGCAGCGCAGCGTGGTGCGCGCGATCACATCGGCACTGGGCGGGATGCCAAGCAGGAGCGACATCTCACCGAAGAAATCGCCCCGACCGATAGTGGCCCGGTCCTCTCCATCGATCTGCACCGCCGCCTCGCCGTCGACCACAACGTAGAAGTTCGAACCGGTCATCCCCTGCCGCAGGATCCGCTGCCCGGCGGCGAAGGTCGTCTCCTCGAACACGTGGCTGATGCCTTCGAGCTGCGGCCCGCCAAGGTCTGCGAAGAGTGCCAGCGACGAGAGGAGTTCGACGGCGTCCTCGGGCATGGCGCAATGGTAGCGGGGCGGCCTAATCGCAACGCCAGGCCAATGGTCGCAACACGGCTGCAATGCCCGGCGTGTAGTGTTTCGAGATGGTCTTTAGACGGGGCGCGCGCCTCGACCCCGGCCAGGTGCGCGACATGCGCGGGCGTGGCGGAGCGCTGGCGGTGGGTGGCGGCCTCGGCGGCGTGGTCCTGTTCGTGGTCGTGCTCCTCCTCGGCGGGACGCCCCAGGACGCCTCGACCCTGGCCGGCTTGCTGAACGGCACCACCGTAGGGGACCAGCAGCCGAACGACCTGAGCCAGCAGTGCCAGACCGATGTCGACGCCAACTCGCGCGAGGACTGCCGGATCGTCGGGTATGTCAACAGCGTCCAGGCCTACTGGGGCACGGCCGTCAACGGCTACACGCTGGCCCCGACAACGTTCTACAGCGGCGCGATCGGCACCGGCTGCGGCCAGGCCAGTAGCGCCGTCGGTCCGTTCTACTGCCCGCCCGACAAGAGCGTCTACATCGATCTCGGTTTCTTCGACACGCTCCAGACGCAGTTCGGCGCGAAGGGCGGCCCGTTCGCCGAGGCATACGTCATCGCCCACGAATACGGCCATCACGTGCAGGACGTGGTCGGGACGCTGCAGGGCGGCGACACCGGCACCGGCGCGGGGAGTCGCTCGGTCCGTATCGAGCTGCAGGCCGACTGCTTCGCCGGGGTGTGGGCCAGCCACGCGGTCGAGACCGGCTTCCTGGATCCGATCACTCCCGACCAGGTCGCGCAGGCGCTGGATGCCGCTGCCGCGGTCGGTGACGATCGGATCCAATCCCAGACCCAGGGCCAGGTCACGCCCGAAACGTGGACCCATGGCTCGGCGGCTCAACGTCAGCAGTGGTTCCGGACCGGGCTCGACGGAGGCGACCCCAACAGCTGCGACACGTTCGGAGCGACGCTGTAGGCCCACAATAGCCGCGACATGACGTCCGACATGGAGCCTATCTGGCGCGGGATCCTGATGGGCACCGATCCCCGCTACCGGCGCGCTCGTTCGTTCTTGCAGCACGTGCCCTACGGGCCGCGCTGCAAGATGTGCGCTGCCCCGTTTGCCGGTCCGTTCGCGCCACTGCTCCGCCTGTGGGGGCGCGGGCGCTGGTCGAAGAACCCCAAGTACTGCCGCAACTGCTTCGGTGCCCTGCAGCAGCTGAGCGGGGGCGCCGAGGTCCCGTGCACGCTGCTTTTCGCCGACGTGCGCGGCTCGACGGCCCTGGCCGAGCAGATCCCCGCCACTGAGTTCACCCAACTCCTGCAGCGGTTCTATGGAATCGCGACCAGGGTCCTGGTTGCGCACGACGCAATCGTCGACAAGTTCGTCGGCGACGAGGTGATGGCCATCTTCATCCCGGCGCTGTCGCAAGAGCGCCACGCGGCACGGGCGATCGACGCGGCCGTCGCCCTGCTTCGCGCGAACCAGGAGCCCGGCGCCGGAGCGCCACTGCCAATCGGAGCCGGGGTCCATAGCGGGACCGCCTACGTCGGATCGATCGGCGAGGGCCTGCACACCGAGCTGACCGCACTCGGCGACGTGGTCAACACGGCTGCGCGCCTGGCTTCCGCCGCGAGCGCGGGCGAGGTGCTGGTCAGCCTGGAGGCGGGCGAGGCGGCGGGCCTGGAGATGGCCCCGCTGGAGCATCGGTCGCTCGACCTGAAGGGCAAGAGCGCCGCGACCCAGGTCGCGGTGCTGACCCCCCTGGCCGGGTCCCCGTGACGCACTATCGCGGCCGGCCACTCGTCCAGCCTGACACCCGCGAGGCGTGGCGCGACTGGCTGTCGCGTCACCATCGGTCTGTCGACGGGGTCTGGCTGGCACGCTCGACGAAGGCCAGTGGCCGCGTCCCGCTGGATTACGACGCAATCGTCGAAGAGGCACTTTGCTTCGGCTGGATCGACGGGCTAGTCAACACCCTCGAGGACGGGCGCCAGGCACATCTGCTCACGCCGCGGCGAGCAGGAAGCGCCTGGGCGCGCTCCAACAAGGAGCGGGTAGAACGATTGATCGCCGAGGGCCGCATGACCGATGCGGGGCTCGAGATGATCGACCGGGCGCAGGCCGATGGGTCGTGGTCGATGCAGGACGCCGCGGAGGCGCTGATCGAGCCCGACGAGCTGTCAGCCGCGCTGGACGCCAACCCCGAGGCCCGGCGCCATTGGGACGCCTTTCCCCCCTCACCGCGCCGTGCCCTGATCTGGTGGGTGATGTCGGCCAAGCGGCCGGAGACCCGGGTGCGGCGCGTCACCCAGATCGTCGATGAGGCGGCAGTCGGTCGGCGCGCCAACTACTGACCGGCCCGCTCCGTCCTCTTCGCTACCCGAACAGCTGGCCCACCACCCGGCGGAACTCCGGCAGGTTCCGTGAGCCGGGCAACGATCGCTCGAACAATGCGAGCAGCTTCCGGAAGTACCAGGCCTGCTCCGCCCGCCCGGCATGGAATCGCTTCCAGACAGCCTCGCCATCAGCTCGCTGGTCGGTCAGGATCGACCCTGCGTTGTGCAGCTTGTCAGCCAGCGAGACGCGCAGGACGGACTCCGGCGCGCCTGCCAGGTGCCCAAGGTAGGCTTCCTTGCGCGGGCGCCACGGCGCCTTCTGCTCCCCGGGTCCTGGCATCGCGTCGCTGAGCGCCGCCACTAGCGTGGCCACCTCGTCGCCGAAACGAGCGCGGATCTCGTCGAGCACCGCGATCCCGCCCTGGTCCTCCGGGCCGTCGTGCAGCAGGGCCGCGATCGCCTCGTCTTCGGTACCGCCGTCTTCGAGCACGAGGCTGCAGACCGCGAACAGGTGGGCGACGTACGGGATCTGGGTCCGCTTGCGCACCTGCACCCGATGCAGATCGACGGCGAACGCCACTGCCCGATCGAACCGGTCACCCAACACCAGCCGAGTGTAGGTCGCAGCCAGCTCGCTGTTGCGACAGGCTGCTGTCGCGGCCGGGCACGACGATGTCCTCATGAGTGCTCTCCTCTATCGCCAGTACATCAACCGCGACCTGCCACCGCGCGACCGCGGGTGCTCCTCCAAGGCCGTCTTTCTGAGCCGCCGCGAGGCGAAGAACGTCGCGCGGCGCGGGCGGGGGCAAGACGGCTCGCTCAGGCCGTACCACTGCCATTGGTGCGACTGGTGGCATATCGGACACAGGCGGCAGCCCCATCCCCTCGCCGCGGGGTCTTGACGCCGGCACGTCGCACCCCGACGATCGGCCCAATCACAATCGCCAGGAGGGACGTCGATGGGCCGATGGCTGGGTCGCGGGGCGGCATTGGCAGCAGCGGTGCTGCTGGTGCTGATGGCCACCGGCGTCGTCCTGGGCAACGGGCTCCTGCTCGATGGAAAGGTGCGCACCGGCAATACCGTGACGGTCACCGCCGCCGAGACGGTGCAGGGTGACCTGTACCTCGTCGGCGGCAACGTGGTGATGGACGGGACAGTTGACGGCGACCTGACGGCCCTCGGCGGACAGGTGCATGTCAACGGCACGGTCACAGGCGATCTGCTGGTTGCCGGCGGCGACATCTCGATCAGTGGCAAGGTCGACGGAGACGTGCGCGTCCTCGGTGGGCAGCTGAACATGGCCGGCTCGAGCGGAGAGGACTTGGCCGTGCTGGTCGGCCAGGTGACCGTTCCGGCTGGGGGCAGCATCGGCGGCGACCTGATCGTCGCCGGCGGCCAGGTCACCGTATCCGGCGCAGTGGCCGGCAGCATCGAGGGCAGCGCGGGAAGCTATAGCCGCAGCGGTACGGTGGGGGGCGCGGAGCACGTCGTGGTCTCGCCGCCTCGGGCGACTCCCGCGGCCGCGAGCAACGCGGTCCTGGATGCCCTGCGTCAGTTCGTGGTGGTGGTCCTGTTCGGCGCCCTGCTGCTCTGGTGGCTGCCCCGTGGAACGGGGGCCGCGGACCTGGTCCTGCGCAAGCGGCCGCTGCTCGCGCTCGGCGCAGGCCTGCTCGCGTGTCTTGGCTACGTGCTGTCCGTGATCGCGGCCATCATCGCCATGGTGCTGCTGGCCCTCCTCTTCGGCCTGCTGCAGATCGGGGCGCTGGTGGCGATCGAGATCATCGCCGGCATCATGAGCATCGGCCTGGTCTCTTTCCTGTTCGTGCTGACCTTCGCGTTCGTGGCCGATGCGCTCGTCGGCCTGGCGCTGGCGCGCATGGCCATGAAGACGGTCCTTCCCAGCCGATGGCGAGAGTTCGGGAGGCTGGCCGCCGGCGCGGCGGTGGTGGTGATCATCACCAGCATCCCGATCGTCGGCGGCTGGGTGAAGCTGGTCGTGGCGCTCCTGGCGCTGGGGGCCATCGGCGTCGCATGGTGGGAGACGTGGCGCGCGGGGCGGAAGGCTCCCGCCGCCGGAGAACCTGGCGCCCCCGTCTCTGCCTAGGAGGCCTCTGCCGGCGACGCCAGGGCTTCAGCGGGAGAGCTCTCTCCCATGCGGCCGCCCGGCAGCCCGAACAGCACGAGGCCGGTGGCCACGAGGGCGGTCACGATGCCGACCGTGAACGTCGCCGCGGTGGCGATCGAGAACGCCTCGTGGATGCCCTGCACGATCCCCGGAATGAACGGCTGCATCTGGGCGCGCACGTTCTCGGGCATCGAAGCCAGGATACGGGAACCCAGGTCCCCAACCCCTGACAGCGTGTTCAGGGTCGAGCTGCCGCCGCTGGCGAACCCGGTCGCGACTTCCTGTGGAACGCCTGCAGCCACGATCTGACGGGGAATCTCCTCGAGCAGCCTCGAGCCGAAGATCGTGCCGGTGAGCGCCAGGCCGACCGTGCCGCCAACCTGCTGGAAGAGGGTCACACTGCTCGTCGCGGCGCCGAGCTCTCTCGGCGGCACGTTGTTCTGCACGGCCAGGGTGAACACGGCAAAGGCCGGGCCGATGCCGAGCCCGGTGATGGCCATCCACAGCCAGACGAGCTTTCCGTCGGATTCGCTTCGCAGGTTGGTCAGCAGGAACAGGCCCGCCGCCAGGAACAGCAGTGCCACGAGGATGATCGGCTTGTAGCGTCCGGTGCGAGCCACCAGCTGGCCGGACACGATCGCGGCCAGAACCAGCCCACCGAGCAGCGGCAGGATCTGGTAGCCCGACTCCGTCGCCGAGGTCTCCTGCACGAACTGGTACCAGCGGGGCATGAAGACGACCGCGGTGAAGAAGCCCATCATCGCGAAGAACATCGCAAAGACGCTGGCGCTGAAGGCCCGGATGCGGAAGAGGCCAAGCGGCAGGATCGGCTCCTTGGCTCGCGACTCGACCCAGACGAAGAGCGCAGCCAGACCCAGGCCAACGGCGATCAGCCCGCCCACCGCTGGATCGGTCCATTCGCCGAACTGCTTGTTGGTCAGGCCGATCAGGAACGGGACCAGGGCGGCCACGAAGACGGCCGCGCCGAGGTAGTCGATGGTCCGCTCGACGTTGCTCACGATCCTGCTTGGCAGCGTGCGCCAGATGACGACCAGCACCACCAGGCCGAGCGGCAGGTTGACCAGGAAGATCCAGTGCCAGCCGACGGTGTCGGTCAGGATCCCGCCAATGGCCGGGCCGATGAGGAACGAGATCCCGAAGACGGCACCGAAGAAGCCCTGGTACTTGCCGCGCTCCGAGGGCGCGAAGATGTCGCCGATGATTGCCAGCGCGATCGGGAACAGGGCGCCTGCCCCCAGTCCCTGGAGTCCGCGGAAGGCGATGAACTGCCACATCTGCCCGGAGATGGCGCACAGCACCGAGCCCGTCAGGAAGATGCCGACCCCGATCATGAAGATCGAACGACGCCCGAAGAGGTCCGACAGCTTCCCGTACAGCGGCCCGCTGACCGTGGCGGTCAACAGGTACGAGGTGAACGCCCACGTGTAGACATCATTGCCCTTGAGGTCGGTGACGATTCGCGGCAGCGCCGTGCCGACGATCGTCTGATCGAGGGCGGCGAGCAGGATGCCCAGCAGCACCGCGATCAGGATCTCGATGCGGGTGCGATGCGGGAGCTCGATTGGCGCGCGGTCGTAGTCCGGGGCAGCGGCGGGCGTGGCGGCGGTCATGCGACGGTCAACTCCTGAATCGGGGTTGTCGAGTCTAGCCGAGTGGGCGACGGATTGGCCGAGGCTGTGGCAGGACCCGGGGCGACCCGTATCATGCAACGAATGCATCGGGCCATGCGCGTCGCGGCTGGTTTGGTGGCCGGCGTTGGGGCGGCAGCGCTCGGCGCACGTGTCGCACTCTCGCACGGCGCCTTCCCCCCGGAGCCCACAATCAAAACCGCCTTCACCTCGTGGTCAGCCGAGCTGCTCCCCTGGATCGGGATCGCGGCTGCGGCGGTCGGCTACCTGACGGCGGTACGACTCGTAAACCGTGGCCACCCGTTGACGCCGGTACCACGGTGGCGCATTGCCGCGTGGCTGACCGGCCTGGCAGCAGTCGCCATCGCGCTCGTGTCCGGGGTCGATGTCTACGCCGACAGCGTCTTCAGCGTGCACATGGTCCAGCACCTGCTGCTGGCCATGGTGGCTCCCCCGCTGCTTGCCCTGGGCGCACCCACCACGCTCGCGCTCCGCGTTGCGAGGCCGAGCCTTCGCCGCGCACTGATCCTGCCGATCCTCCATTCGCGCTGGGTCAGGATGCTCTCGTGGCCGCCGATCGGCTGGACGCTGTTCGCCATCGTCATGTGGGCCACGCACTTCAGCCCGCTGTTCAACGCCGCCCTCGAGAACCAGGTCCTGCACTCTCTGGAGCACCTGCTCTACCTTGCGGCAGGACTGCTGTTCTGGTGGCCGGTGGTCGGCGCCGACCCCGCCCGCTGGAGGCTCAGCCCGATCGGCCGCATGATCTATCTCGCCGCGCAGATGCCATTCAACGCCGCGGTCGGGCTCGCCATCTATTTCGCGCCAAGCGTCCTGTACGCTCACTACGCGACCCTTGCCCGAACATGGGGGCCCGACCCCATCACCGACCAGCAGTTTGCCGGGATCGTGATGTGGGGGGCAGGCGACACCATCCTGTTGGCGGCGCTGACGCTGGCCATCGCGGGCTGGCTGCGGGCCGTTGAAAACCATACCCGCAGGACCGAGGAGCGAACCGCACGCCATGTCGAGCCAGCATCTGTCGATAACCGCTAGCAGACTCGGGGCGGCATTGCCCCTGGCGGTGGGCCTCCTCCTGGTTGCCTGCTCGAACGGAACCGGGACGAGCAGCGTTCAACCGTCCCCTGCGGGAGGCCAGTATCCCGGCTGGCCCGGCAGCGGCACGGTCGTCGGCAACAGCGATTTCATCCCGATCGTGGTCAACGCCGAGGTCGGGGTCGGCAGCAGCCGGGTCATGATCGAGCTGCGGGACAGCGCCGGTCGTAGCCTGGCCTCGCCCGATCTGTCGATCCACGAGAGCTTCTACGACCTGGCCGCGAGCGTCGATGCCGCCACGAGCCAGTCGGCCGGCACCTTCCGCTGGCTGATCCCCGACACGAAGGCGGTCTACACGGCCACCGCCGATTTCGGACACGCGGGCGACTGGGGCATCGAGGTGACCGGCTCGGCCACCGGCAAGCCCGAGCAGACGGCGCGGGTCATCTTCTCGGTGCGCGAGACGACGCAGACCCCGGCAATCGGCGCAGATGCGCCGCCATCGGATACGCCGACTGGCAACGACCCCGCAGCCATTGCGGCGATCTCCACCGACACCCACCCGGACCCGCGCTTCTACACGCTCTCGGTCAAGGACGCGCTCGCCGCCGGCAAGCCGTTCGTCGTCGTGTTCGCAACGCCGCTGTTCTGTACCAGCGGCACCTGCGGCCCCGCGCTCGACCTCGTCAAGCAGGTTGCGCCCGACTACGGCGGACGGGTGAACTTCATCCACGTCGAACCATATGTGCTGGAGGTGAAGGATGGCCGGACCCAGCCAGTGGTCGACGCGCTCGGCCATCCCCAGCCGGTCCGCGCGGTGCTCGAGTGGGGCCTTCCCACCGAGCCGTACGTCTTTGTCGTGGACGGGCACGGCAAGGTCAGCGCCAAGTTCGAGGGGATGGCCTTCCCCGATGAGCTGACGCCGGCCCTGGACGCAGCCCTTCGCTGACCCCTTGCGGCAGTCCGTCGGGGCGGCTAGAGGACGTAGAGCGTCGAGAACAGGAAGACCCCGGCGAGGACGACGAAGTGCCAGTAGTAGCTCGTCGCCTCCACGATGGTGTGGTGCTGGGCCGAGACAAGTCCACGGCGCGCGCGCCTGGCGACAATCGCCATCAGCCCAAGACCGGCCAGGACATGGGCCGCGTGAAAGCCGGTGAGGACATAGAAGGTCGACCCGAACGTCCCGGCGTCCAAGCCAAAGCCGTTCGTCGCGAACTCATAGCCCTGGATGACGATGAAGGTCGCGCCCAGAAGCAGCGTGAGAGCCGCCCAGCGCCGGATGCGCGATTGTTCTCCGCTGCGAGCTGACCGCAGGGTCCACTGCATCGTTCCGCTCGACGCCACGAGAAGCAGCATGTTGAGCCCCGGCAGCAGCAGGCCAGGTCGCTCAAGGCCAGCCACCGGCGGCCACCCGGGGCTCTCCGAGCGGATCACGAAGTAGGCCGCGAAGAGGGCACCGAAGAGCATCACCTCCGACAGGATGCCGAGCTTGACGGCAAGCAGCATGTTGCTTCGCGCCGCAGCTTCGTCCTGCTCGCTCAGGCCGATGTGGTCCACGTGTTCGCCAGCCTGCGAGCCCGGGTGCGCGGTCACGGCGCGAGGCGCCCGGGAGAGGCCAGCGGGCCGGAGCCGTACTCGTACGGCGGAGCCGTCACGGTTGGGATGTGCTCGAAGTTCTCGATGGGCGGGGGTGAGGAAGTCTGCCACTCGAGGGTCTGGGCCCGCCACGGGTTAGAGGTGGCCTGCGGGCCGCGCCTCCATGAACGAATCATGTTGAAGACAAACACCGCCACGGAGAGGAAGATGTTGAACGCGGCGAAGCTGATCCACAGGTTTACGCCGCCGAACTGTGACGGATAGTCCGCCACGCGCCGGCGCATCCCCTCGATCCCGAGCCAGAACATCGGGAGGAAGGTCGCATTGAACGCCAGCGTAAACCACCAGAAATGGAGCTTCCCCAGCCGCTCGCTATACATCCGGCCCGTGATCTTCGGGAACCAGTAATAGGTCCCTGCGAAGAGGCCGAAGATCGCTCCCCCCACGATCGTGTAGTGGAAGTGGGCGACCACGAAATACGTGTCGTGGAGCGTTAGATCGGTCGGGACGTCGGCAAGGAAGACGCCGGTGATCCCGCCGATCAGGAACGCCCAGATGAAGCCGAAGACCCATAGCATCGGCACCTTGAAATGCAGCCGCCCCATCCAGATCGTTCCCAGGGCGGAGAGGAAGACGATCCCGGTCGGCACCGAGATCAACTCGGTGGTGAGCATGATCGGGATGTGGAAGGCCTCAGCCATGCCGCTGACGAACATGTGATGAGCCCAGACCATGAAGCTCAACACGCCGATGCTGATGAACGATAGGACGGCCAATCGGTAGGCAAACAGCGGCTTGCGCGCGAAGACCGGCACGATTTCGAGGATCGCGCCCAATCCGGGCAGGCCCATGATGTAGACGGCGGGGTGCGAGTAGAACCAGAAGAGATGCTGGAACAGGATCACATCCCCGCCATGGCTGGCCCTGAAGAACGATGTGCCCAGCACGCGGTCGAAGAGCAGCATGGTGAACGCGCCCGCCACGATCGAGGTCGCCACCAGCCCAAGGACTGACGTGACGGTGAGCGCCCACACGAAGATCGGCATCCGCATCAGCGACATGCCTGGGGCACGCATGCGGAAGACGGTGACCAGGAAGTTGATGGAGCTCAGGATCGAGGCGACGCCGACCGTGACGAAGGCCATCAGGTACGCCTGCTGGCCAAGGTTTGCCTGCTGGCTCAGGGGCGGATATGCGGTCCAGCCGCTGTCGAAGCCGCCCAGCAGCGGGTTGATGGCGACCAGCAGGATCGGGAGCGGCAGGAGCCAGTAGCTGAAGGCGTTGCTCTTGGGGAAGGCCATGTCGCGCGCCCCGATCATGATCGGCACCAGGTAGTTCCCCAGGCCACCGACGATCGAGATCAGGGCGACGGTGATCATCATCGCCCCGTGCGTGCTGAAGATCTCGTTGTAGGCCTCTTTCCCCAGCAGCAGGCCAGGCTGCGCCAGCTCGAGGCGCATGAGCATCGCGAAGGTGCCCGCGACCAGGAACAGGGCGAACGCCGTCGCGAGATATTGGACGCCGATCACTTTATGGTCGGTGGTGAAGCGGAAGTAACGACGCCAGTCGCCCGCCGTCCCGTGGGCGTCATGCTCCTCCTGGACGTTCACCTCCTGCCCGGAGGCCCATATCAGCCAGAAGCGGAAGGCGCCGATTCCGAGCAGGAAACCAATCAGCGCCAAGAGGTAGCCGAGCCCTAGGATCTCGCCGTCCGTGATCTCCATCCCGGCAATGCCCGCGAGAATCAACGACCCCGCACCGATGACTGCACCGATCGCCGCGCCGAGGATCGCGCGCACGAGCCCTGGTTTCAATGCTCTCATGGCGGCGACTGCGATCCATTGGGAGGCGGCTGGCTCCCGCTAGGGCCGGGCGACGGTTGAAGCCAGGCCTCGAGGGCAGCCCGATCGCTCACGATCGTGGTGAAGCGCATGTCCGTATGGCCGAAGCCGCACAGCTCAGCGCATAGGCCGGGATAGGTGCCCGCGACCGTCGCTGTTACGTAGATCTGCGTCGTGCGCCCGGGGACGGCGTCCTGCTTGATGCCGAAGGCAGGCACCCAGAAGGAGTGGATCACGTCATCCGAGTTGATGATGATATGGACCCGCTCCCCGACCGGGATGTGGAGCTCATCTGAGACTACGCCCGATGCGTACGCGAAATGCCAGGCCCATTGCTCGGCGGAGACGCGCACCTCGAAGTCGGAATGCTGCGCTCCGCGAATGTCGACGAGCCCGAACGCGCCGTAGCCGAAGAGACCCACGACCAGCGCGAAGCTGACGCCGAGCCAAGCCGCCTGGAACCCTCGATGGCCGTGGATCGGCGGCCCGTCCGCCTCGTCCGCGCCGGCCCGGAACCGGATCGCTGAGTAGGCGAGTCCCACCACCACGAACATGAGCACCGGGACCGACAGGACGGCGAGCAGCACAAAGGCCGAGTTTTCGATGACGGCCTCACGCGAAGCGATGACCGGGATGATCTGGATGCCCGCGACCAGGACGGCCCCGACGATGGAGAGGACCGCCCAGATCGCGGCTGCGATCCAGAGATGTCGCCGTGGACTGGTCACGCTGTGCTGGATCCGATCAGGTGACCGTGAAATCGGTGTGCATGCCCTTTTGGTAGTGCAGGAGGTCTCCCACATGGAGGTTGCAGAAGACGACGTAGTGGCCCGGCTGAAGCGTCAATCGCAA
>JALYUB010000006.1 GCA_030853945.1 Chloroflexota bacterium | reverse complement strand
CGGCGCTCGGCGCATCGGTCTGGCTGGCCGGCCCCCATGCATGGCTGCAGGGCTTCGAGCACTGGCCGGGAGTCACGGTTGCCGACCGCCTGGAGGACGCCCTGGCCGATGCCGACGCGGTGATGGCGCTCCGCATCCAGCTCGAGCGGCTCGGCGACGACGCGGCCATGTCCCTACGTGCCTACACCTTGGCGTGGGGCCTCGACGAGGCTCGGATGCGGCTCTCACGTACCGGCGCCCCGCTGCTGCACCCCGGCCCGACGAATGAGGGGGTCGAGATCACGGCTGATCTCGCCGCGAGCGAGCGGAGCCTGATCAGAACGCAGGTCGCCAACGGCGTGCCGATCCGGATGGCGGTTCTGTCCCTGCTGGCCCGATGAGTCGATTCGGGTCGCTGACCGACCCGCCAATGGCCCTGCTGCTCAATGGCGTGCGCATCATCGACCCCGGCTCGGGAAGCGATCGCGTCGGCGATCTCGCCGTGAGCCAGGGCCGGTTTGTCAAGCCGGGGAGCGTGCCGCGCAGCGCCGAACGGATCGACGCCACCGGACTCGTCGCCGCGCCGGGCCTCTGCGACCTGCACGCCCATCTCCGCGAGCCTGGGATGGAGCGCGCCGAGACCATCGAGAGCGGCGCGCGGGCAGCCGCGCACGGCGGCTTCACGACGATCTGTGCCATGCCGAACACCGATCCCCCGCTCGACGACGCGGACCGCGTTCGATGGGTCGTGGACCGAGCGACCAATGGCGCGTGCCGGGTGCGGGTGGTCGCCGCCGCCACGCAGGGTCGCTCGGGAGAGACGGTCGCGGACGTCGCTGAGCTGGCGGCGGCCGGAATCGCAGCGGTCAGCGACGACGGGGCCGCCGTTGCATCGAGGGAGGTCGCGAGGGAGCTCCTGACCCGCCTCGCCCCGCTCGGGCTGCCGCTGATCGAGCACGCCGAGGATGCGAGCGTGGCGGCCGGTTCGGTGATGCGCGCCGGGCCGACCGCCACGCGGCTGGGCCTGGCCGGCTGGCCGGCGAGCGCAGAGCTCACGATCGTCCAGCGGGACATCGCCCTCGCCGAGGCAACGGGCGGCTGGGTCCACTTCACCCACATCTCGACCGCCGCAGCCCTGGACGCGATTCGTCAGGCGAAGGCGGCCGGGTTGCGGGTGACCTGCGACGTGACGCCACACCACCTCGCCATGACCGACGCCTGGGTCGCCGGCGACCGAACCTTCGCCTGGGATGGCTTCCGGGCCACCCTGGACCCGACCCTGGCTTACGACGGACTCTGCCGCGTGAACCCGCCCCTCGCCTCGCGCGCGGATGCGACCGCGCTTATGGCCGGCCTCGCCGACGGCACCATCGACGCCATCGCCACCGACCACGCCCCGCATCCCCCCGAGCGCAAGGCCGTCGAGTTCGGGAATGCGGCTCCGGGCATGATCGGGCTCGAGACGGCGCTATCGCTTGGCCTGGCGGCCGTCGAGGCCGGTTGCCTGGACCTCCCCCGCCTGCTCCATGCGCTCAGCGTCGGACCCGCCACCCTCATCGGCGAATCCAGGTCGCTCCAAGTTGGAGCCGTCGTTGACGTGGTTGTCTTCGATCCCGTCGCCCGCTGGCGCATGGAGACGAGCAGCCTGGCGTCGGCCTCGTCGAACACGCCGCTGCTGGGACGTGAGCTGACCGGTGTCGTGCGTCTCACCGCGGCCGGCGGCCGAATCACCTACCGGGACGGGCTCGGCGAGATCGGCTGAGCCATCGCGCGGGGAGCGACCGAGCGTTGGATGTGGGACCATGCGCACCGCCGCGCCCCTCGCGGCCGAGCACCGACCCCGGCAGCGAGCGATGGATGTCGATCCGAACCAACGAGGAACTCGATCCGAATGAAGGGCCAGGCTTCGGGTGCTTCGTGTGGCAGGCGATCCTGTTCGCCGCGATCCTGCTCCTCATCCCGGTCGGGCTGTTCACCTTCAACTGGCCGGTCTGGCTGCTGGTCGTGCTCCTCTGCCTGGACATGTTCCTGCTCTTCTTCATCAGCATGACCAGCGTCTTCCTGCTGCGGGTCTTCTTCGCCGACCGCCGTCGCGGTCGAGGTCGCAGCCTGGGCGCAGCTCGACCGCCGACTCGCGTCATCACGAGCGAATCGCCCCCCGAGGTGGGCCCTGACCCAAGCAGAGCCGACCCCGGCACCGATGACCGGGAGCATCCCTGATGCCGCTGATGGTCACCTTCTTCAACGTGCGCAAGGGCCGCGACGCGCTGTTCAAGCGGGGCATGCGCCACTTCTTCCCGAAGACCGCCCGGCGCTACGAGGCTGAGTACGGAATCCGCTTCGTCGGCTGGTTCAACGTGACCGAGGGATCGGAGTGGAACAATGTGCTGATCCTGGACCTGCCCAACTATGCGGTCCTCGATCGCCTGTACGCCGACCCATCCACCGCGGGCCTCGGGCATCGGGTGGCCGAGTCCATCTTCGACAAGAAGCACATCATCTTTCTCCGCGAGCGGATGGGGCCGGACCTCGTGTTCAAGCCGTGAGCGCGCCGCGCATCGCCGCCCTGCGTGCGCTGGCCGAGGAGGCTGAGCTCGAGCGACGCGACTTCGTGTACGAGGCGACCGAACAGCTGCGCCGCTTCCTGGACGCCAACCGGGAGCGGCTGCGCGAGATCGGCCCGATCAAGCTGGTCGACGACGAGCAGGACTACCTCCTGTTCGATCCGGTCGACGAGGTCTGGACCACGCGCCTGACCTACCAGGATCCGGCGGACAGCGAGTGGTACGACGAGGAGCAGACGGTCGATGCCGTGAGCGAGGTGGTGGAGCTCTACAACCTGGCCGATATCCTGTCCTGGTTCGTCGAGGCATCGCGAGACCCCGTCAATCACCTCATTCCGGCCGACAAGCTGGCGGCACACGAGGAGGTCGAGGAGCCGCACGACGAGGACTGGCAGGCGGGGCTTCCCTCCACCCAGCAGGAGACCATCGCCGCCCAGCGCCTGTGGCAGCTGGCAGATGCGTATCGGACCCAGATCGGCGATCAGCAGAAGCAGGTGCTGCGCGAGTTCGCGGCCAATGCCGAGGACGTGCTGAAGCGCACCGGCGACCTGCTGCTGCTCGACGAGGAGAGCGACACCCTGCTGCTGCGCTCCGACGGGCGCTTCGAGACGAGCCTGGACCTGTCCGACATGCCGCATGGCACGGCGCTGCACGACGAGCCGCATCGCATCGGGCTGACCGTCACCGACGCGCGGACCATCGCCGATGTCTACGACCCGACCGACGTCCTGCAATGGGTCACCGATGCGTTGAGCGAGCGATATCCGGCGGTCGACTTCAGCGCCGTGTACGAATAGGCCGATGGAGCCGCCGCGGACCGCTGCGTCGCCGACGACCCTGCCCATCGGCGCGGAGCTGGCAGCTGCCGACGTCGAAGCCCTGTTCGACGCGGCCGGCGCCCTGCGCCGGGGACACTTCCAGCTGAAAAGCGGACGGCACTCGGACCGCTATCTCGAGAAGTTCGCGGTGCTCCAGTACCCGGCCTTGGGAGTCGAGATCGGTCGTCGGCTGGCGGCCACGCTGATCGACCACGAGCCGACCCTGGTGGTGGGGCCGACGACCGGCGGGGCGCTGCTCGCCTTCGAGACGGCGCGGCAGCTAGAGGCGCAGCTGGGACGGACCGTGCGGGGCGTCTTCGCGGAGCCGATGGAGCGCGGGACCCGCGCCCTGCGCCGGGGCTGGCCGGTCGAGCCGGATGAGCGGGTCGTGCTGGTGGACGACATCCTGACCACCGGCGCGTCGCTGGCGGAGACCGTCCGGGCCGTGCGGGCGGCGGGCGCCTCGCCTTTGGCGGCTGTGGTCATCGTCGATCGCTCGACCGGCCCGGTCGAGATCGGCTGCCCGATCCTGTCGCTGGGCCGGATCGAGGTCGGATCGTGGCCTGCGGACGAGTGCCCCGCCTGTCTGAGGCGCGAGCCCGTGGTCAAGCCGGGGAGCAGCGCCCCTAGCTGACGCCTGGCTCCTGCCAGTTGACCTGGGTGAGGCGGGCCGGGGGGTACTCGCCGTCGAGCGGCACAATGCCGTCCTCGGCCTCGAGCGGAATGCCGATCGGCGCCACGAAGTAGCGACCCGCCAGGCGCCTCGCCTCGGGATCAAGCGCAAAGCCCGCCTTTGCCCGATGGAATGTCACCGTCAGGTCAGCCACCACCACCGGGTCGGACCGGGTGCCGTCGGTCAGGTCGATGCGCGTCGGCGTGTCGATCGCCAGCACCCGGCAGGCTCGGCCTGCCGCTCGGGCATGGACCACGATCGCGTTCAGCAGGTCGACAGCGCTGGAGATCGGCTCGCGCAGCGGCCCCGATGCGCCGCTGCCGAGCAGGGCGTCGATCAACAGGCTGGCCGGTGACAGCCGCGCCCGCAGCTGCAGCAACAGCTCGGGACTCGGTGCCACGAACAGCGCCAGCGAGCCGGCCGACGCCATCGCCTGCAGCACGGCCCAGTTGTGGGCGGCTGCCACACCGCCGATGCGGGCCGGGTCTCCTACCAGCACCGCGGTCACCGTTCGACCGGCCGCGGCCAGGCGTCGTGCAACCACGAAGCCATCGCCGCCGTTGCTGCCTGGACCGCACAGGACGACGGTCAGCAGCGGTGGGACAAGCGGACCGCCGGGGCCCACAGCCGGCTCGATGATGGTCGCCAGCTCGGCCAGGGCCAGCTCCGCCACTGCAGTGCCGGCGCTCTCCATCAGCGCGTCGGGGGCCATGCCCAGGGCCTGCGCCGCGTCGTCGATGCGGGACATCTCATCCCCGCCGATGAGGACCGTCACCTCCCGCGCCGGCCGAGCGGCCGGATCGGTCATGGAAGAGTCTTCAAATACTCGACGACGGTGGCGATCTCGTCCGGGGTGAGGTTGTAGGGCGGCCCACCAAACGCCGGCATCCCGCCGCGCATGCTCACATCAGAAACGGCCGGATCGAGCCCTGCGATCCAGATGTTGGCCCAGTCAGCGGGGTGATCGGTGGCCAGCTGCTTGAGGTTCGCGCTGACTGGACCGTTCTTCACGCCGTGCAGGTTAGGGAAGGTCGCCTGGCCCGCCAGGTCCGGGCCGTGGCAGGTCTGGCAGCCGGCAGCCTTGATGATGGCCACCGCATTGCGACCTCCAGCGCTGGAAGGCGCGGGCGTGCCGTTGATCGGCGGATTCGCACCGGCCAGGTTGGTCGCGAAGAAGACGGCTCCGGCCAGGAACATGACGCCAGTCAGGCCGAGTGCCCATCCCGGGATGCCTCGGGTTCGCGACTCGATCGGGGTATGGACGC
This sequence comes from Chloroflexota bacterium, assembly GCA_030853945.1. Lineage (GTDB taxonomy): Bacteria > Chloroflexota > Limnocylindria > QHBO01 > QHBO01 > CF-167. Next base: position 6,677 of record JALYUB010000006.1, on the reverse strand, counting down.
TCATCGGCTTAGTGGGCCGCCGGCGTCACGGCCGCCTCGCCGATGACGGCGTATTGCGCCGGCCTCGCGCTGGTGTACATCAGGAACACGTTCAGGTTGACGATCAATGCGGCCAGGGCCGTAAGGCCGACGCCCGCCCCGAGCACCAGCCGGAACCAAAAAAGTGTGCCGTCGATCTTATCGGCGGTCGCGCCATCCGCCACCAGCGATCCATGCGCGATGCCACCCGCGATGAGCGCCAGGCCGGCCAGGGCAGCGCCTGCGAACGCGGCCCACAGCGTCGCCTCGGCCAGCAGCGTGCCGCCCCAGTCACGCCGCAGCAGGCGGGGAAACGCATGATCGGCCAATGCCAGGAAGGCGAGCGTGGCCGTGCCGAGCAGGGCGAACAGCTGCACCCCGGTCACCCACTCCGTGCCACCGATCAGGGTTCTGACCGAGCCGAGTGACCCGACCGCTTCGAGAAGGCTGGTCGCCATCAGGAAGGTGGCTGCGACCAGAGCGAACGGGACGGTGCCGGGGGACAGGACCAGCGTCCATCGGCCGCTGATGCTGAGCAGCAGGTTGGCCACCACCAGGAAGGTCGGCGCCACCAGCAGGATGGTCGCCACATTGCCGAGCTGGGTGATCGCGAACGGGACCGATGTGTCGACCAGGGTGGCGAGCGGGGCCAAGGTGCTCAACCCGAGCCAGAGAAGCCAGCCGAGCATCGCCACGCCCCACGAATATAGCGGGTTGAGCGCTGCGCGCGGTATGACGTAGTACAGGGTGCCGATCGCGATTCCGCTGACGACCAGCGTCTGCAGCGCTCGCACGTAGAAGCCGTCGGCCAGTGCCGAGGCCGTCGCCGACAGGTGCACCAGCGGGACCAGGCTGATCAGCCCGTAGAGACCCAGCAGGGCGAGCAGGGAGACGCCGAAGTACCAGAGGCTGACGTACGGGAGCTGGTCTTTTGCCGCCAGGAGCGTTCGGAAGAACGAGGCGTTGGCCAGCAGCAGGGCGAGCAGCAGGACCCCGTCGACCGGCAGAGGAAGCTCGGTCAGCGTTCCACCCACGGTGAGCTGAGGCACGTACAGGACGATCAGCCCGGCCACCAGCCCGACGTTCCAGAGGCCCGCCGAAAGGCTCGCCCAGGTTTCTTCGGCAAGGCGGTGGCCCAGCAGGCGCGGCGTGATGAAGAAGATCGCCCCCAGCCCGGCGTTGCCCAGCCAGCCGTAGTACAGCGCGTTCGAGAAGCCGGAACTGACGGTGGTTGGGCTGAGCACGAACTTGAGCGTCCCGCGCAACGTCGGCATCTCGAGGCTGAAGGTCAGCTGGCTCGGGAACAGCTGGATCGCGACCCACACCAGGCCGAGGCCCGCCGCGATCAGGAACCAGACCAGCGCGGCCACCAGGAATGCCGTGGCAGCGCTGTCGGGCACGTTGGGGATGATCGGGCTGCGCGCCTTCGGCGGCTGGTCGTACGGTCGCAGCTTCTTGGGGTTCACGGCCATCGGCGTGCGCTACCACGCATCGATCGGGACGGGTCGCGACGGCGCGAACCCGGCGGCATTGTAGCCGACGCCGAATGTTTGACCGATGCGAACTGTGGCTCTACCATCCGCGGGCGGGGTGGAGCAGTGGTAGCTCGTCGGGCTCATAACCCGAAGGTCGTCGGTTCGAATCCGTCCCCCGCAACCACATTCCCCCAGATACGAACGCCGCCTCCCGCCAGGCGGCGTTCGCCTTGTCCATCGATCCTATGGCGCGATGTTGTGGTTCAGGCGAAACACGTTATCGGGATCCCAGGCCCGCTTGAGCGCGTTGAGTCGGGCGACCTTGGCGGCTCCGTAGATGGCCAGGCTCTCATCGGGTCCTGACTCGGCGATCTCGTTGACGTAGCGTCCGGTCACGGCGTCCGGCTCGACGATTGCCATCGCGGCCCGGACCCAATCACGAGATATCTCGTCGAGCGCGGGATCGTCCCACTCGGCGTCGGCGCTCATCTCGAATCGCGCGTCGCGGCCGGTGAACGCCGTCGCTTCCTCGGGCACCCGCCCGATCGCGCCACCCTGGACCGTGATCGCGAAGGAGCTTGCCTCGGGCGCACGGGCCATGTGCTCCACCATCGCGTCGAAGGCCTCCGCGCGGAAGTCGTTGGCATAGCCGCCCTTGATGTAGGACCGGTGACCCCAGCCCATCGCCAGGTCGCTGGCGGTCTGGACCTCGAGGTACGGTTGGCTGCCGTCCGTGCTCGAGACCGGCTCGGGGCCCGCGCCGAGCGGTGCAAGGTCCCTCTGGACCGCAGCGGCATCGCCGCTGTGGTTGTACGCAACGATCGCGATCGGCTCGCCGGCGACCGACTCGGGGTAGTCCTCTGCAGGCTCGGCCCGGCCGATGTTCAGGATGAGCGCGACCTCGTCCGGCGCGATGGCCGCGAAGTCCCGGACCATCGGCCACACTTCGTGCAACTGCGCGGCAGGGTAGATGCGCACTCCGCGGTGGAGCAGTGGCCCGAACTCGCGGAGCTCGAACTCGAAGGCGGTCACGACCCCGAAGTTCGCGCCGGCCCCCCGGATCCCCCAGAAGAGCTCCGGCTCCTCAGTCTCGCTGGCCCGCACTACGCGGCCGTCGGCGGTGACCAGCTCGATCGCGCGAAGGTTGTCGATGGTCAGCCCGAAGCGCCGCTGGAGGCGACCCATCCCGCCGCCGAGCGTCAGCCCGCCGACGCCGGTGTGACCGACCACTCCGACCGGGCAAACCAGGCCGTGCGCCTGCGCAGCGGTGTCGAGCTCGCCGAGCAGCGCCCCGCCGCTCGCGCGGGCGACGCGGCGCTCGGGGTCGACGGTCACGCCGCGCAGCCGCGACAGGTCGATGACGAGCCCGCCCTCCGAGGTGGAATGGCCCGCCGCGCTGTGACCTCCGCCGCGGACGGCGATTGCGAGGTTGCGTTCCCGCCCGAAGCGGATCGCCGCCGCGACGCTCCCGACGCTGGTGGGGCGGACCAGGACCGCTGGCCGCCGGTCGAACATCGCGTTCCAGACGCGACGCGCATCGTCATAACCGGCGTCACCCGGGACGATGACCTCGTCCTCCGCGCATGCCTCGCGAAGGCGATCGATGTGTTCGTGGGTCAGCCCCGCGGCCTCCGTCATATGCGGCTAGCGCCTGCCGGCCTTCTCGCGCGCCCTGGCATTTGCCTTGCCGATCGACCGTACGGTCCACAGGAAGATGATGGCCACGACCATGCCGAGCGTCACGATTCGCGTCGCGTCGACCGCCGGCTCCCACTCCACCTGACCGTCGCGGATGATCCAGGCGCCGGCCGGTGTGGCCCGCAGGCCAAAGCCTCCGCCGCCGTTGTTCTCGGCATCGGCGCCGCCGCCGCCGCCCCCGGTCACCTTCGCGGCGGGAATGACCAGGATCCCGTCGCGCTCGATCGGGTCGCCGTACACGCGCTTGACCGTCATTGCGTCGCGCGCGCCGGTCAGCATCTCGTCAACGTTCATCGCTCGCTCCTATCTCGTTTGGGACGACAAGTCTAGGCCGGAATGTCGGTCCAGCGGCATGAGGCGCACGGCGACTGATACGCGGTTGAAAGGTGGCCACCCGCACCATCGCTCATTGCGGACCGGGTGCTATGGTTCGCCAACTACTAAAGAGGTACTACCGGCATGGGTCAGACCAACGTCAACGTTCCGAACAATGCGGGCGACGGGTCGCAGGGCATGGGGGCGGGCATGATTGTCGGCCTGGTGCTGGCGCTCGTGATCATCGGCTTCGTAGTGTGGTATTTCCTGCTCAACGGCGGTGGTGGTGGAACCACCAACCCGAGCGTGCTGCCAAGCGTTCTGCAGAGCGTCGCGCCCGCCGCCAGCTGATCGCGGCCAACTCGGCAACTCCGACCTGGCGCGCTGCGTCAGGTCGGTTTGTGTGCGCCGGGCGTCATCTCGGCCATGGCGTGGTGGATCCCGTAGCCGTCCAGCAGGGCGAGATACGGATCGGGGTCGAACGCCTCGGGCGCATGCACCCCGCTTGCTGACCAGGCACCCGAGCTGATCAGCTCCATGGCGATCACCGGGTTGAAGCCGGTCTGCCAGCCGACCACCTGCGAGCCGGTCCGGCGGAGCGTCTCGGCGGCATCGGCCATCTGGTAGAGGAAGACCTCCCGCGGCCTTCCATCCTTCTGGCCGATGACCCATGTCCCGACGATCGCCCGGCCGACCATCTTGTCGCCCATGGTAATCGGGTCGGGCACCACCGCGGCCACGACGTCGCGCGGCGAAACGTCCACCCCTCGCACCCTGACCGGGTCCACCCGGTCCAGGCCGATGTCGTGCAGGAACTGCAGCTTCTGGATGAAGTCGCGCCCGAGCGCGTACTTGAAGGTCACGCGTCGGACGTCGCGGAAGTAGCGCGGCACTAACAGCACTTCCTCGTGTTCGACATTGACGCACTCGACCGGGCCGATCCCCTCCGGGAACGGGAATTCCTCTGGCGCGCTGAAGGGCTCGGTGGTGATCCAGTCGCCCCGGTCGCCGTCCCACACGACCGGCGGGTTGAGGCATTCCTCGATCGTGGTCCAGATGCTGAACACCGGGGCGAACGCGTAGCCGGGGATGTGCAGGTCGCCGCCGTCGCGGACGTGAACCTGCTCGACCGTGTCGAACAGGTGCTTGACGGCATGCGCCGCGAACACGTCGGTCAGGCCCGGATCCATGCCCATCCCGAGCAACGCCAGGCGGCCGGCACGCTCCCACTCGCCGGCTCGCTCAAACTGCTCGTCCCCGAGCTTGACGCCGGGAAGGTTGAACGGGTCGCTCGGATGCGGCCGCGACAGGCTGGTCGCCATGTCCATGTAGTTCACGTCGGCTGCCAGCGCGCCGTCGAAGATCGGCATCACGAAGCGCGGGTCGACGGCGTTCATCACCAGGTCGACCCGATGCCGGCGGGCCAACTCTGCCACCGCCCGGCTGTCGCGGGCGTCGATCTGCTCGACGGGGAAGCGCTCGGCATTGCCCAGCTCGGCCTGCAGCGAGCTGGCGCGTTGCAGGTCGTAGTCCGTCAGGACCATGAGCTCGCACCATTCGCGCTGCGCGCACATTCGCGCAATCGCCTCGCCCACGGTGCCGACGCCAACCAGCAGAACCCGCATCGATCGCTCTCCTATCCGAACACCTGGCGCAGCGCGAACAGGACGTTGGCCGGTCGCTCGGCCAGCCGTCGCATGTACCACGCATACCACGCCTCGCCATATGCGATCAGGGCCAGCACCCGATAGCCCTCCTTCGCCAGTCGCAGCTGCTCGCGTTGCCGGATGCCATACAGCATCTCGACCTCAAAGGCGTCCTTGCCCAGCCCCAATCCCGCGGCCTGCCCTGCCACCCGCTCGATCAGCGCCGTGTCATGCGTCCCCATCCCCAGGCGCAGCTCGCCGCGGGCCGCGAACGGGAGCATCAGGACACAGAGCGACTGATACGCTGCGTTCACCTCGTCCTTGCGCCTGAAAGCGATGCTCGCCGGCTCATCGTACGCACCCTTCACCAGGCGGATCGCAGGCTCCAGCGGGATCAGGGCGTGGACGTCGGCGGTGGTGCGGCGCAGGTAGGCCTGCAGGCAGATGCCGACGTTGGCGTGCCTCTCCTTGAGCGATCGATAAAGGCCGAGCGTGGCATCTGTGTAGGCGCTTCCCTCCATGTCGAGCCACAGCAGCCCGCCGCGCTGCGCCGCGTGCTCGGCAAGGCTCCAAAGGTGGCCCAGCGCCGCGTCGCGATCGAGGTCCAGGCCCAGCTGGGTCGGCTTGACGCTGATCTCGCCATCCAGGCCGCGGGCCGCAATCTTGTCGAGTAGGCCGTGATAGTGATCCGCGACCGCTTGCGCCTCCAAGAGGTCCGTCAGGTTCTCCCCGAGATGCGTGAAAAGGATCCCGATGCCGTGCGGCCGAAAGAATTCGGCTGCGTCGAGCGCCTCCTCGACCGTCTCGCCGGGCATGAAGCGTCGCGTTGCGCGGCGCACGAACCAGATGCGCGGCAGCCATCGCTTCAGGAGGCGATTGCGGGCCATCCAGAGCAGGAGGTGGCGCATCGGACTGGCAGGCTCCTTGCGGCGGACGGACGGGGCTGGCGCCGAATCTAGCACGCTTCACGCACGCCGGCGCCGGCCTCTATCCTCAGCGCTGGGCCGTTAGCTCAGTGGTAGAGCAGGGGACTTTTAATCCTCGTGTCGTGGGTTCGAACCCCACACGGCCCTCGACTCAGCTCGGTCCCTCGCGCGGCACGAACCGCATCTCGTCGTCGCAGCCCGTGCAGCGGAAGACCCGCTCGCCGTGCACGAGTCGCCGCTCCGGGTCCCGGGCATCCGGCGAGTGGTCGGCAACCGGAGTCATCTCCACCCAATCCTCCCCGTGACGGTGCATGAAGCGCGCCATGTCCAGGTTGATCACGAACTGGGTCCTCCCGACCGCATCCCTTGTTGCGACCAGTGTCGTCCATCCGGTCGCGTGCCGCCAGACCCAGGCGCGCCGAAACATGCGTCCCGCTGCGGGCGCGAAGCGAATGCCGGAACAGGTACGCTTTGCGTGAGGCCACCTTGGCCCCCACGCCCCGTCTGACACGCTGGAGACCGATGCGCATTCCGCTCATTCCCCGCGAGACGAAGTTCTTCGACATGTTTGTGGAGGATGCCCGCAACGTGCTAGGCGC
>JALYUB010000022.1 GCA_030853945.1 Chloroflexota bacterium | reverse complement strand
AGGTCGTGAGCTTCGAGGATCACGGGCATCGCCGGCAGTCTAGCCCGGCCGCCCAGACCAACGCTCGCGCCATCGGCGAGCGCGTTCACCGGGATCAGCCCAGGAAGAAGCTGAGCAGCGAGCCGATGACCGTCTCGAAGATCCCGCGATCCGCAGCATCGGCAGTCTCGACGCGAAGCGTATCGGCAACGAGCGGTCGTGTATCGGCATCGGGTCCGTCATTACCGACGTACGCATGGATCGAGGCGGCGTCAGGCGTCGGTGCCGGAGTCGGGACTGGCGTAGCCGGCACCGGGGTCTCCGATGGAGCCTGGTGCGGCGTGCTGACCGGAGCCGGCGCCGGAGGAGCCGGCGGCGCAATCGGCTTTGGGGTCGGCTTGGGCGCGGGTGGCGGCGGCGGGGGAGGAGGCGGCGGCGGGGTCGTCGACTTCAGCTGGATGAACAGCTCGGTGTACATCCGCATGTTGCGGACGTTGCCCTGCCACGTGACGCCATCGGCTCCGTAGGCTCCCACGCCGCCGTGCGTCCAGTTCGGGGTCAGGATGTTGGCCCGATGGCCGGAGGAGTTCATGAACCCCTCGTTGATCTTCACCGGGGAATCGGCATCGGAGTAGCCATTGTTCCAGCCGATGTTCTCGCCACCCGCCACCCAGTTCAGGCCGTTCGAGTCGAACCAGTGATAGACCTGGTACCCGGAGCCGAGGATGGTGTGGTCGAAGTAGTTGCGGTCGACCATGTCTTTGCTGCGCCATCGGGCGAGGCTGACCAGGGTGCTGTGCTGGGTCAGCGGCTGGAGGCCGTTGTTGACACGGTCACCGTTCAGCAGCTGCCAGAGCGTCGCCTCGGCGCTCGATTGGTCCCAGCCGGTGGTCGGTTGCGGCGCCCAGGCGAGGAGGGCTGCTCCGAGGAGCGCGGTGCCGGCCAGCGCAATGGCTCGCGCCATGACGCGGCGGGGCTGAGTGAGCGCCTTGGTGGGCATGCCCTGAGACTACCGACGGGCGGCCCGCGGGTATGTAGGGCACACGTCCCGACGACCGGCATGACGTATCGGTCACGCTGGTGACGCGGAGCACAGGACCCCGTGCTCGCAGAGACCGTACCCTCCAAGATGGACCATCTCAACCGGACCTATGGGCCAGGGGCGGTCGGGACGGTTGGCATTGCCTCGTAGGGTTTGATCTCCATCATTCGCTCCGCCGAGCATCCATAGTTCGGCGCATGGATGGCACGGGCGCGGAGGCCTGGATACGGCGGTACGTCGAGCCGGTCGGCCCCCTTGAGACGACGCACCAGCGGCCGTGGGCGACCGTGCTGCGCGTGCCCCTGGCCGATGGCGTTGCTTGGTTCAAGGCGTGCGGGCAGGTGCAGGCATTCGAGCCCCGGCTGACGGCCGAGCTGTTCAGGCGATGGCCGGGTCTCGTCTCCGAGGTGCTCGCCTACCACGAGGAGAGGTCGTGGCTGCTCCTCGCGGACGCAGGCACGCCGATCGGTGTGCCCAACAACACGCCGGAGGCGTGGCTCAGTGTCCTGCCGCGCTATGCCGAACTCCAGCGGGGCGAGACCGCTCACGCGCTCGATCACCTGGAACATGGCGTGCCCGACATGCAAGCCGTGAGACTACCGGAGCGATACGAGGAGCTCCTGCGCCACGATCTGCCCCTCGAGGGTGAAGAGATCGCTCGCCTGCGGAGGTTTGCGCGGCGATTTGGCGAGCTCTGCCACGAACTCGGTGCGCACAACCTGCCGGACACGGTTCAGCACGACGATCCGCACGCCGGGAACCTCTACCCGCAGGGTGAGCGACTGCGGCTGCTCGACTGGGATGACGCGTCGATCTCACATCCATTCGCGTCGCTGGTCCTGACGTTCCGCTTCCTGGAGGAACTCAACCGGCTTCCGCCGGCCGACCCGTGGTTCGCCCGCCTGCGCGACGCCTACCTGGAGCCGTGGGGCCAGGGCCTGACACGCACGTTTGACCTGGCGATGCGGGTCGGCGCATTCGCGCACGCCATGTCATGGGTCCGACAGCGCGAGGCGCTCCCGGAGAAGGCTGTTGCGCCGTTCGACACCGGATTCCAGATCGTCCTCAGGCGTGCGATAGCGCAGGCGGGATCGGCATTCCATATCCGTAACGCGTGAGTTTCATCGCATGTCCAGGGCTTCAGCGTGGCCCGTCGCTCAGGACGGCGAGCGACTGGCGGCCCCGGCCGTTCTTCCTATTGTTGTGGCGAGGTGTACGATCACCGGAGGAGGGACTGAGTTGATGTCCCACGCGACCCCGTTTGCCGGCCATCGACGGATTGTGCTCGCCGCAGGAGCGGTTCTCACCTTGGTTCTTGCTGCGTGCGGCAGCGCAGCCACCTCTTCCTCCGTCCCGAGCCCCAGCTCGTCCGCAAGTCCCAGCCAGGCGCCAGTCGCAGCCAGCCCAGTAGCCGTGCTTCGCTGCGCGTCGACGCCCGACGCCACCGCCAGTGTGACAATCGAATGGACCGACCCGGTCACCACGGGCGATGTGACGATCAAGGCTGGGCAGGCCGTAGCCTTCGTCAGCGACATCGTCTTGGGACCCACGGTGACGGAAGGGGAGAACGGCCACAAAGCCGCAAACTGGTGCATTGACAAGACGCTCTCGGCCAACGTGCCAGCGGTCGTGACCTTCTACCTGCCGGGCGACTATCACATCTTTTGCCGGAAGGCTCCAACGACCATGCTCACGGTCGTCCACGTGCAGTAGGCCGTAGAGCGGCTGTCGGACACGACGAACCAAAACTGTGGCACGGGCGCATTTCGTGCTCGGGACATTGGGGTGGCCTACGGGGGTCGAACCCGTAACCTTCGGATCCACAATCCGATGCTCTGCCGGTTGAGCTAAGGCCACCACGGATCGCGCGGGGAAAGCACGGGGCGGGCCGGATTCTCCCACGCGCTCGCGAGGAGCGTCAAACCTAGCTGCGGGTCAGCCCGCGATTCCTACGATGCTGTGAAGTCCACCACCACGGCGCCGTTGTTGACGGCGGTCGGGAAGGCGCGCAGCGGCGGCTTGGCGGGATCGATGGGAATGCCATCGAAGGTCCATGTGTCGCCCTGGCAGTCGACCAGCCGATCAGCCCCGAGCCTGACGGCGCAGTCGTGCGTTGGGCTCCAGGCGGCGACCACCGCATAGGCATCGACTCCGACCGACGAGACGACGACCGTCAGGCCGACCCGCGTGCCCTGGTGCACCTCGCCGGGGATGCGGTGGGACTCATTCAGCACGATCTCAACCAGCATTGGGCCGGTCTTGGCCTGGGCTGCCGCCGCGACGGTGTAGTTCGAGTCGTCCAGCGGTGGCGCGAAGCTGAAGATGAACGGGCGGACCAGGAGCAGCACGCCGCCCACCGCCGCGGCCGCGAGCAGTCCCGCGACGACGTACCTGCGCACCGGGACCGGCGGCTCGTGCTGCATCGGTCAGCCGAGACGGGTCAGGATCGATTCGCGGTCGAATGCCCACGAGCCGATCAGCAATGTCAAGCCGATGAATCCGGCTACCAGGAAGTCGCCGATCACCACCTGCTGCATCGAGAACGTGGCCTGCCCGCCGACGAACTGGGCCACCGCCACCGCGATGATGGGGATCACCACGAAGCCACCGATCTGCTGCGCTGTGCGGGGATCGTTGACCCGGCTGCTGACCACGATGCCCAGCAACACGCTCTGGAGGCAGATGAGTGGCACCAGGGTCCCCATCGCGACCAGCCACTCGGTACTGAAGATCAGCCGGGTCAGGACCGGGTCGGCGACGGCGCCGTTGACCAGGCCATACAGCGTGTACACGGTCCAGGTGGCCACCACCGCCGGCAGGGCTGCCGCCAGCATCTTGCCGGCGAGGAGCTCGCCGACCTCGAGCGGAGTCGCCAGTTGCGGCTCGAGCGAGTGATTCACCTTCTCGCCGATCACCGATTGCGTCGCGATCGCCATCGGCACCATGGCGGGAATGAGCAGGAAGTAGGCCATGAAGTTGGTGATGATGAAGCCCTGCGCGGCAAGCTTGGGCGCCAGGTCCGGGAAGTTGGCGAGGTACTGCTGGATCTGGCCGAGCTGGTTCGGATTGAGGTTGTTGATCTCGATGAAGGCCACCACGCCGGTGGGGATGGCCGCGAAGATGAGCGCAGGCAGCGCGACGGCCCCGAGCAGCAGCTGATTGCTCAGCAGGTCGCGCACCTCCTTGCCGAAGACCGCGAGCACGTAGCCAAACCTCATCGGTCGCTGTCCCGCTCTCCATGCTCGCCGACCAGGGCGAGATACGCCTCCTCGAGCGTCGGTGCCTCCTCGGCGACGGAGGTGATGCGGGCGCCCAGGGCGACCAGCGCGGCCACCAGGTCCGGCGTGTCATGCGGCGGATCGCTGACCTCGACCACCATGGTCGTGTCCCTGGCCTGTACGCCGTTGACGAATGGCAGGTCCGCCATGCGCACGATGAACGATTCCGCGTCGCGCGCGCCGTTCAGCTCGATGCGCACCGTGGCAGCCCGGCCCTGGCGTCGCAGTCCCGCCGGCGTGTCCACCTGCAGCAGCGTGCCGCGCATGATCCCGACCCGGTCGCACAACCGCTCAGCCTCGTCCAGGTTGTGGGTGCAGACCACGATCGAGCGACCTAGGCTGCGCAACGTGGCGATGAAGTCGCGGACCGTCTTGGCGGCCGAGGGGTCCAGGCCGCTGGTTGGCTCGTCCAGGTAGATCACCTCCGGATCGTGCAGCAGCGCACGGGCGATCGCGATCTTCTGGCGCATCCCCTTGCTGAAGGTCGCGACTCGCCGATCGGCATGCTCCGTCATTTCCACGACACCCAGGAAACGCACGACGGCTTCCCGCAGGGGCTTGCCGCGGAGGCCGTAGAGGCGACCGTAGTAGGCAAGGTTCTGGCGGGCGGTGAGCTTCTCGTGCAAGCCGGGGCTCTCAGTCAGGATGCCGGTGGTGGCCCGGATCCGCTGCGATCCCTCGCCCAGCGACTGCCCGTTCACGATCGCCGTCCCGGCGGTTGGGGCGATCAGGCCGGACAGCATCCGGATGGTCGTTGTCTTTCCCGCGCCGTTGGGGCCGAGCAGGCCGAAGATCTCGCCGTCACCGACCTTGAAGGAAAGGTCATGCACGGCGATCAACGTCGGGAATTCCTTGCGAAGGCCCTCGACCACGATCATGGGGCGATGCTAACGGCTGGGACTTGAATCGGCTGTGGGACCAACGGGCTAGGATGCGGGCATGCCCGAGCGCACGATCAGCAGCCGTCGCGCCTTCACCGGACACCTGCTCAGCATGCGGGTCGACGAGGTGGAGCTCGACTCCGGTCGACATGCCGAGCGCGAGGTGGTCGAGCACCCCGGCGCGGTGGCGATCCTGGCCACAGATGGCGATCGGCTGGCCATGGTGCGCCAATGGCGGCAGGCTGCCGCGGCCCAGCTGCTCGAGATCCCGGCCGGCACCCGCGAGCCCGGCGAGGCGCCACTTGCCTCCGCCGAGCGTGAGCTTGCCGAGGAATGCGCACTCGGCGCTGCCAGCTGGGTCGAGGGACCGTCCTTCTACACCGCGCCCGGCTTCTCCACCGAGCTGCTGACCCTGTTCCTGGCGACCGAACTGAGCCCGCTGGACACCAAGCCGCCGGACGACGAGGCGCTCGAGCGATCGTGGATGACACTGCCAAATGCCCTCGCTGCGATCGAAGCCGGCGAGATACGCGACGCGAAGTCACTCGTCGGCATCCTGTGGCTGTCCCACCGCCTCAAGCTGCAAGGCTGAGCCATGTGGGATCTGCACGTCCCCATCTGGGAGCTGGTGGTCCGCTCAACCGCCATCTACCTGGCCATGCTCGTTGCCCTCCGACTGTTCGGGAAGCGAGAGGTGGGCCAGTTCACGCTCATCGACCTCGTGCTGATCCTGTTGCTGGCCAACGCGGTCCAGCCGGCGATGACCGGCCCTGACACGTCGCTGACCGGTGGCCTCGTGATCATCGCGACCCTGGTCATCGTCAACCGGGGGATCGCGCTGGCCCGGACGAGGCTGCCATTCGTGCAGCGGCTGGTCGAGTCAGCACCGACCCCGCTGGTCCGCGACGGCGCGTGGATCCCCGGGGTGCTGGAGCGCGAGGAGCTTTCGGCAGAGGACGTGGCGATGGCGTTGCGCGAGCACGGATTCGACGATGTGTCGGAGGTCAAGCTCGCCGTTCTCGAGGGCGATGGGACGATCAGCGTGGTGCCGATGGATCGCAAACGCGCCGGACACTCGAGGCCGCGAGCCCGGATCGTGCGGAAGATCTGACGAACCCCATCAAATCGGCCGACGATGCCGGCCTTCGCTACGTCTCCGATGTCACGCCCGGCATTCGCCGCCGGCGCGCGGGTCGCGGGTTCAGCTACATCGGTCCCGACGGCAAGCGGGTGACCGATCGCGGGAAGCTGGCATGGATCCGCGGCCTGGCGATCCCACCCGCCTGGACCGACGTCTGGATCTGCACCGCTCGTCTTGGCCACCTGCAGGCGACCGGCAGAGACGCACGCGGCCGCAAGCAATACCGATACCACCCGCGGTGGCGCTCACAGCGCGACGAGACCAAGTACAGCCGCATGATTGCCTTCGGCCAGGCGCTGCCACGCATTCGCCGGCGCATCCAACGGGACTTGCGGCGATCCGGCCTTCCCAGGGAGCGGGTCCTGGCCGCCGTGGTGCGCCTGCTGGAAAAGACATCCGTGCGCGTCGGCAACGAGGAGTACGCGCGTGACAACAAGTCCTTTGGGCTGACCACGCTGCGTATCCGCCACGCACAAGTCGGCACCATCCGCATTCGGTTCCGCTTCCGGGGCAAGGGCGGGAAGGACCACGAGGCGGAGGTCTCCGACGCGCGCCTGGCACGCATCGTGAGGCGTTGCCAGGACCTTCCGGGCCAGGAGCTGTTCGCCTATCTCGACGAGGAGGGCGAGGCTCGCCCAGTCGATTCGGCCGATGTGAATGACTATCTGCGCGAGATCTCCGGGCAGGAGATCACCGCCAAGGATTTTCGAACGTGGGCGGGCACCGTTGCGGCGGTCGCGGCGCTGCGCGAGATGGAGAAGGTCGACTCAGCGGCCGATGCCAGGCGCAATGTGGTGCGCGCCATCGAGCAGGTGGCCGAAGCGCTGGGCAACACCCCGGCGGTGTCTCGCAAATCGTACGTGCACCCCGGCGTGATCGACGCGTACCTCGCGGGAGAGGCAGGGATCACGACTGCGCCGCACCGTGGCCTGGCGCCGGACGAAGCCGCGGTGCTGGGGCTCCTTCGCCGACGCCAGCGTACCGAGAAGCGTCGCTAGGGCGACAGCTCGACCCGCTGCAGGCGCGGGTTCTCGGTGCGCCCCGGAATCCGCCCGCGCTTGGCGACCGGTCGGCCGTCGATCTCCTTGAGGTCCCCTGTGAAGTCGATCGGCGAGGCATCGGAGATGGCCGATCCGACCGCGAAGGAGTCGATCGGCGCTCCCGACTCCTTGAAGTACGCGATCCGGTCGAGATCGAGTCCGCCCGAGACGACGATCTTCACCCGCTGGTGGCCCGCCTGGTCGAGCCGGGCGCGCACCTCCTTGACCAGGTCGGCGGTGACCCGGCCCCTCTCCGACGGCGTGTCGAGCCGAACGCCCCACAGCCGGTCCCCGAGTGCCTCGGCCACGCGCAGCGCCTCCTCCGCCTCGTCCTTGAAGGTGTCCACCAGTACGATCCTGGGGACATCCGGATCGATGTGCCGATCGAACGCCTCGGCGGCGCGCACGGTGTCGCCGAAGATGATGATCAGGGCATGCGGCATGGTCCCGGTCGGCGCCAGACCGGCTAGCCGCGCACCCGCGGGCGTTGACGCGCCGACGCAGCCGCCGACCACCGAGGCGTAGTCCATCTGGTCAGCGACGCTGGGATGAACATGCCGGGCACCGAAGCCGATGACCGGGATCGGAGCGGCCGCATCCACGATCCGTCGCGCGGCGGTTGCCCAGCCGGTGCTCTGCGACAGGATGCCCAGGATCGCGGTCTCGTACAGCCCGAAGGAGGAGTAGCGCGCCGTGATGCGCATGACCACCTCCTTGCGCACGATGGCGTCACCGTCGTGCAGGGATTCGACCACGGGAGCCGGATCGAGCTGCCGGCCCTTCCCCAGGATCTCGCGCAGGTAGGCGAGCGCCTCCTCGGCTCCGCACAGGATCCCGTCATCTCGGGCGAAGATCTCCATGCTGACCACTGGATCGAGCCCTTCGGCGGCGAGGATGCGTCGCGCTCGCTCGAAGTAGACATCCGCGGTATCGCCGGCCAGCACGTCGGCCGCCGGCTGAAATCGGGGCGGGGCGACCGCCTTTCGGGCCGTGGTCTGGTCGGTGGTCATGGGGCAGCAGTGTAGTGGCTGCCTGCGCGACGCCGAGGTGAGCGGCTCAGCAGCAGGTAGATGACACCCAGCAGCACGGCAGCGCTCGTGATGCGGACCACCCCATTCGTCGGTCCCCGATCGAGCTGCACCTGCGCCCTGTCGACCCCCTGCGCCGCCGCTCGCATGTCGCCCGCGGCAAAGCTCGTGGCTGCATCAGCCAGCAGCTGACGAGGGTCGCCCGCCGCGAACAGGCCGATCGCCTCGAGGATCCCGCGGGGGGCCGCAGCACGCCGCTGCACCGCCAGGTAGGCGTCCACCATGGCGCGCTCGGCATCCAGCTCGGCCTGGGCGTCCGGTCCGCCGCCCGCGGCCAGGTATCGGTCACGCAGCCGGGTCGGCATGCTGAGCCCGGCCTCGGTCACCCTGCCGATCAGGAGGTCGCGTTGCTCGAGCCAGGCCGTGGCAGCGGCCATGGCTGCATTCGCCTCGTCGAATCGCCAGGCGGCCATGGCCACCCGGATCGGCTGCGGCGCGCCCCAGTCGCCGGCGGCCTCCACGAGTCGGCTGTAGTCGGCCCGCGCGGATGTTCGCTCGGCCAATGCGAGCGCGCTGCCGGGGCCGAGCGCCAGCGTGGCGAACGAATCGGCCAGGTCGACCCCGCCTGGCGCGGCCAGCTGGTCAAGCAACCGGCGGGTATCGACCGGCGCGAAAGCCGGCCCGCTCGGTGCAACCGAAGCCTGCCCGACAGGGTCATATGCCGAGACCCCGGTCACGATTCGCTCGAGCGCCCGGGACAGGCCCGCCTCACCCGCAGCTGTGCTGATCTGGTTCGCGAACGCCCACGAGGCCGCATAGCCATAGGCGTCTCTGGCCGCGGTCGAGCCCTGCACGCCCCAGCTCGCCAACGGGAATGCACTGGCGGCGAGCTCGCCGGTCCGAGCGATGGGCTCATACGGTAGCGGCACTCCGAGCGCGGTGGCGACCTGCTCGGCGTAGTGGGAGGCGAGCCCTTCTCGAATCCACCGATCGGACGCGAGCTGGTCGCCGATCCAGATGTGCGCCGCCTGGTGGAGCAGCGAGAAGTCCGACCCGTCAAACGCGGCCTGCACCTCGGCATTCGAGACGGGAAGATCGCCGGCGAACCCCCCGCCACCAACCGCCTCGCTCACGACCAGCGGGCCGACGCGCG
>JALYUB010000083.1 GCA_030853945.1 Chloroflexota bacterium | reverse complement strand
GGACAGTACGCGGCGGCGGTTGCGGCGGATGCGATCGACTTCGAGACCGCGATCGGCCTCGTTCGCGAGCGCGGCCGGATCATGCAGGAACGGGGCATCGAGGGTGGCATGGGCGCGGTCATCGGCCTGACCGACGAGCAGGTGCACGAGGTCGTCGACGCGGCGCGCGAGCACGGGGAGATCGGGGTCGCCAACGCCAACGCACCGGGTCAGATCGTGCTCTCCGGGGTCATCCCGGCGCTGGCCTTCGCGCTCGAGATGAGCAGGACGATCGGCGCACGCAAGGCCGTGCGCCTGACGGTGAGCGTCGCCAGCCACTCGCCGCTGATGCGGCGGGCACGCGACGAGTTCAGCCAGATCCTGGCCAAGGTGCCGTTCCGCGAGCCGCGCGTGCCGATGCTCGGCAACGTGCACGCGACGCTGATTCGCACCGCCGATGGACTGCGGCGAGAGCTCTCCGAGCACCTCGTGCACGGCGTGCAGTGGACCGCGACGATCCGGCACATGGCGGCCGACGGGGTCACCGACTTCGTCGAGATCGGGCCTGGCAGGGTGCTCAGCGGACTGATCAAGCGCATCGCACCGGATGCACGGACACATGCGCTCGATGGCCCGGGGACCGGCGGGCTGTGGTTGCCGGGCTCGGTCGAGGCGCCTGCGTGACCGCCAGGCGCGTCGTCGTCACCGGCATCGGCGTGGTGTCGCCGGTCGGGATCGGGGCCGATACCTCCTGGGATGCCCTGGTCGCAGGCCGGTCCGGCATTGCCGACATCACCCTGTTCGACACGACCGACTATCCGATCCACATCGCCGGCGAGGTGAAGGGGTTTGACGCCACCCAGTACATGGACGGCCCCGATGTGCGCCGCCACGATCGCAACACGCACTTCGCGGTGGCGGCCGCCGGCGAGGCGCTGCGCGAGGCGGGTCTGCTGAACGCCGACAGCGTCCTTGACACCTCCCAGGCCGATCCGGACCGCTTCGGGATGATCGTGGGCACCGCGATCGGCGGGATCGGCATGATCGCCGACGGGCTGGCCACGATCCGCGATCGTGGGCCGGGTCGGGTCTCGCCGTTCCTGCTGCCGCACATGATCCCCGATGCCGCATCGGGGATGGTCGCGATCCAGTACGGCATCCGCGGGCCGAACCTCGCCGTGGTGAGCGCCTGCGCCACCGGTGGCCACGCCATCGGCGAGGCGATGGAGACGATCGTGCGCGGGCAGGCCGACCTGATGCTGGGAGCGGGCACCGAGGCGGTCATCGTGCCGATCGCGTTCGCCGGCTTCGGCCAGATGCGGGCGCTCGGCTCGCCGATCGACCCGGACAGCGGCGCATACGACCCGACCATCGCGTCGCGGCCCTTCGATGCCACGCGGAACGGGTTCGTGGTCTCCGAGGGCGCATCGGTGCTGGTGCTCGAGGAGCTTGGCCACGCCCTCGCCCGCGGCGTGACGCCGATCGCCGAGGTGATCGGCTACGGGTCGTCGTCCGACGCGTTCCACATGGCCGCCCCGGCGGAGCGTGGCGAGGGGAGCCAGCGCTCGATGCGAGCGGCGCTCACGCGCGCCGGGATCGGTCCGGAGGCGGTCGACTATGTCAACGCCCATGGGACCAGCACGCCGCTCAACGACCGCTACGAGTCGGTCGCCATCAGCACCGTGTTCGGCGAGCATTCCGCCAGGCTGGCCGTCAGCTCCACCAAGAGCATGACCGGACACATGATGGGCGCCGCCGGCGCCTTCGAGGCCTTCGTCTGCGCCCGCGTGGTGCAGACCGGCTGCATCCCGCCGACCATCAACTACCGCCATCCCGATCCAGAGCTGACCCTCGACTACGTGCCCAACACCGCTCGCCAGACCGACAGTCGCGTCGCGCTCTCCAACTCGATGGGACTGGGCGGCCACAACAGCACCCTGATCCTGAGCCGAGTCGAGGCGTGAGCCGCACCGCATGAGCCGGGACGCCGCGCGCCGGGCAGTCGTGACCGGGCTGGGCGCGATCACGCCGATCGGCAACGACGCCGACACCTTCTGGCGCAACCTGCTGGACGGCACCAGCGGGGTCGGGCCGATCGCCGCCTACGACGCATCCGATGAAGAGGTGCGCATCGCGGCCGAGGTCAAGGGTTTCGACCCGGCCACCTGGATGGACTTCAAGCAGGCGCGCCGCATGAGCCGCTTCAGCCAGTTCGCCGTGGCGGCCGCGGCCCAGGCCATCGCCCATGGCGGGCTGCAGGTCACCGATGCCAACCGCGACGATATCGGCGTCGTGGTCAACACCGGCGGCGGCGGCATCGGCGACGTCGCCAACGGCGAACGGACGTTCCTGGAGCAGGGCGGCAAGCGGGTCAGCCCATTCATGGTGCCGATGCTGTCGCCGTCGATGGCGGCCTGCCAGATCAGCATCCAGAACAGCCTGCGCGGCCCGGTGATCGCGTCGGTGGCAGCCTGCGCCTCGGGGGTCCAGGCGCTGATCGACGCCCAGCGCCTGATCGAGCACGGGGACGCCGAGGTCGTGCTCGCCGGCGGCACCGAGAGCGCCATCCTGCCCGTTGCGTTCGCAGCGCTGGCCAACATGGGCGCGCTGTCGAAGCGCAACGACGAGCCGGCGCGCGCCTCGCGGCCGTTCGATGCGGAGCGGGATGGCTTCGTGTTCGGCGAGGGGGCCGCGGTGCTCCTGGTCGAGTCGGCTGAGCATGCCGAGCGGCGGGGAGCGGTGATTCTCGCCGAGGTCGCCGGCGGAGCAATGACCGCGGACGCATTTCACATCAGCGCCCCTGATCCGACCGGCGAAGGCGCGGCCCGAGCCATGACGAAGGCGCTGCGCGACGCCGGCGTCGCCGTCGACGAGGTGGATTACGTCGTTGCGCATGGGACCAGCACTCCGCTCAACGACGCGACCGAGTCCAGGGCGATTCACGGCGCTTTCGGCGAGCATGCTGCCCACCTGGCGGTGAGCAGCAACAAGAGCATGGTCGGGCACACCCTGGGGGCCGCAGGCGCGATCTCTGCGCTCGCCGCGGTCTGCGCGATCCGGGACGGGATGATCCCGCCGACCATCAACTACGAGAATCCCGACCCCGCCTGCGACCTGGACTACGTGCCGAACACCGCCCGAAGCTCGGCGGTTCGGACTGCGATCGTCAACGGATTCGGCTTCGGCGGCCAGAACGCGGTCGCCGTGTTCCGGCGCTACGAGGTCGCCGGCTAGCCCTCGGCCGGATCGCCGGTGACGTAAAGTTCCGGCTCGAACCGGACGCCACGCCCCGGCAGCGAGGCAACCCAGTCGCGCAGCGCGCTCTCGCCCGTCGTGAAGGCCAGTTCGTCCCACGGGATCTCGTCCGGGCCGAAGTCGCGGACCTCCGACGTCTCGGCGCCGGGGAGCGCCCGGCCGCCGACCACGTCGGCCTCGTAGATGAGGGTGACGACCCCGGCATACGGTCGCGAGTAGGCGCCGATCAGGCGGCCCACCTCCACCAGCAGCTGCGTCTCCTCCTCGGTCTCGCGGCGAGCCCCCTCCTGCGCAGCCTCGCCGATCTCCAGGAAGCCGCCCGGATACGTCCAGCGCCCGGCGCCCGGCTCGATCGACCGGCGGGCGAGATAGACCCGTCCCTGCAGGACCGGGAGGGTACCAACCACCAGCCGCGGATTTCGCCACGTGACGTGCCCGTCGGGGCAGACGAGGCGGGGGCGATGGTCCTCCTCCAGCACGCGCTCGACCAGGCCCTGCCCACAGGCCGGGCAATAGGCAGGCTCCTCCCCGAGGGTCAGCGGATAGGACGAGCTCGCGTCGCGCAACGGCATGAGGCTCATGGTAACCAGCGGATGGCACAATGCGCCGCAGCGCCCACCCCACGGAGGCACCGGTGACCGTCGCGACACTGCCCGCCCAACCGTCGGCCTTCGCCGTACTGCGCAACGGGCGCTTCGTCAGGCTGTGGTCGGCTCAGCTGGTGTCCACCATCGGCGATGCGCTGACGAGCCTGGCCGCCGGCATCATCGTCTACGAGCGGACCGGCTCGGCGTTCAGCGTCGGACTGATGCTGATGGCGACCGCGGTCCCGACGCTCGTCTTCGGGCTGATCGCCGGAGTGGTGGTCGACCGCTACGACCGCAAGAGGATCATGGTCGCGGCGGACCTGGTGCGTGCCGGGCTGGTGCTGACCATCCCGTTCCTGCTGTCGGCAAGCATCGTGTGGCTGTACGTCATGGTGCTGCTGTCCGCATCGGTCACGCAGTTCTTCTCGCCCGCCAACGAGAGCGTGCTGCCCGAGATCGCGAGCGAGGAGGAGCTCGGCGCCGCGAACGCGATCATGGCCATCGCGCAATTCGGCTCGACGGCAGTCGGGTTCGCGGCGGCCGGATTTCTTGCCTCGACCAACTCGATCGAGGCGGTGTTCTTCGTCGATGCCGCCACGTTCGGCTTCTCGGCGCTGATGATCAGCCTGGTCAAGATCGCGCCACTCGAGTCTCCCGAGCACACCGGCATCATCGACACGATCAAGGACCTCGGCTTTGGCGCCCGGTTCATCGCCAGCACGCCGATCCTGCGCTCGCTCAACCTGGTGCGCATCCCGGTGCTGGTCGCGTTCGGGCTGCAGAACGTGCTGCTGCTGCCGTTCGCGCTCAGGGCGCTGGGAGCCACCGAGTTCGAATACGGACTCCAGGAGGGGCTGACCTCGGTCGGATTCGTGATCGGCAGCCTCCTCATGGCACGCCTGGCTGATCGCCTGCGCGAGGGCCAATGGCTGGTGCTCAGCTTCACGGCGATGGGACTGATGGGCCTGCTCTACTCGGCCCAGTCATCGATCTGGGTGGCGATCTCGCTGATCGCGATTTCCGGGCTCCTGAACGCCCCATCGTTCGTGGCCGGCCGCCTCATCAACCAGCGCAACACGCCGCGCGAGATGCGGGGACGCGTATTCAGCACGTCCTATGTCGTGCGCGATGTGGTGTACCTGACCGGCATGGCCCTGGCCGGCCTCGCGGACGTGATCGACGTGCGGCTGCTGTTCGCCGTCAGCTCGGTCGTCGTCGTCGGCGCCGGCGCGCTGGCTGCGGTGCTGCCCGGCCTGGGTCTGCCGGCTGTGGAATGGCGTCGCGCCATCTCGCTGCTGCGGGGCGCGGCGCAGGCTCCCGGGATGGACGTCGGGCGACCGGCCACCAGCGCCGATATCGACGCGCTCGGGAGCTTCTTCCCCGCTCTGTCGGGCCTGACCCCCAGGGACCGGGATGGATTGACCAAGCGGGCACGGGTCCGCGAGGCGCCGGCCGGGACGGCCATCACGCGCACCGGCGAGCGCGGCGACTCCGCCTACTTCATTCTTAGCGGCCGGGTCGTGGCCGGCCTGACCTCTGGCGAGGGGACGCATCGCTCACTGTCCAACATGGAGCAGGGCGACCTGTTCGGAGAGATCGCGGCGCTCACTGGCAGCGCCCGCACCGCGGACGTCGTGGCGGAGGAGGACTCGACCCTGCTGGAGGTACCGGCCGAGACCTTGCGCGGCCTGATGTCGATCCTCGAGTTCGGGCAGGTCGTGCTCGGCAAGATGACCGAGCGGCTTGCGCGTACCGCCAGCCTGGGCGACCTGCCCCGCTTCGGCGGGATCGACCACCGCACCCTGCGCCAGCTGCGCGCCGAGGCACCAGTCCCCGCCGAGGAGGCCGCCGGAACCTAGGGCGGCGCACCTCCCCTGGGCCCGGGTGCCATGGCCAACCGGCCAACGGGCCCTCGGTACAATGCCCGTCCCATGCACCCGATTCGCCTCCACAACTCGTTGACCCGCCGCCTGGACACGCTCGAACCGATCGAGGCCGGGCGCGTGGGCATCTACACCTGCGGCAGCACGGTCTGGCGATACGCGCATATCGGCAACCTGCGCACGTACCTGTTCGGCGACCTGCTGCGCCGGACGCTTGGCTACCTGGGGTACGAGGTGCGGTACGTCAAGAACATCACTGATGTCGGTCACATGCGCAACGACCTGACCGATTCGGGCGAGGACCGCATGGTGATGGCCGCTCTCGACGAACGAAAGAGCCCCACCGAGATCGCCGATTTCTACACCGCGGCCTGGCTGGAGGACGAGCGGGCGATCAACATCCTGCCGGCCGACATCATGCCGAAGGCGACGGACCACATCGCCGAGATGATCGCGATGATCGAGACGCTACTGGCGCGGGGGCTGGCCTACGAGGTCAACGGAACCGTCTATTTCGAGGTCAGCGCCTTCGACGGATACGGCAAGCTCTCGGGCCAGCGGGCCGACCAGACCCAGGCGGGACATCGGGTCGAGGTCGAAAGCGACAAGCGCAACCCCCAGGATTTCGCGCTTTGGAAGGCTGCGGAGCCGGGGCGCGTCATGAAGTGGCCGTCACCCTGGGGAGATGGGTTCCCCGGCTGGCACATCGAGTGCTCGGCCATGAGCATCAAGTACCTGGGCGAACGGTTCGACATGCACACCGGTGGGATCGACCTCAAATTCCCCCACCACGAGGACGAGATCGCGCAGAGCGAGGGGGCCACCGGCCACCAGGTCGTCAACCTCTGGATGCACGGTGAGTTCCTGACCCTCGACGACGCCAAGATGGCGAAGAGCGCGGGCAACATCATCCGGGTCAGCGAGTTGCCGCAGAAGGGCTTCATGCCTCTCGAATTCCGATACCTGGCCCTGACCGCGCATTACCGGTCCAGGCTCGACTTCACCGAGGAGGCGATGCACGGCGCGGCGTCGGGGCTGCGCCGGCTGCGCCGCTCAGTCGCCGAAGCAGGAGCCGATAACGGGACGGTCGATCTCGCGGAGGAGCCGATGGCCGGGTACCGAGCCCGATTCATCGCGGCTATCAGCGATGACCTGGCAATGCCCACCGCCGTGACCGTGGCGCATGCCGTTGCCGCTGCGTCAGATCTGACCGACCAGCAACGCCGAGCGCTGCTGCTCGACTTCGACCGAGTTCTGGGGCTGGACCTTGCCGCACCGCCCGAGGAAACGGGCGAGCTGCCCGAAGGCGCCGTAC
>JALYUB010000051.1 GCA_030853945.1 Chloroflexota bacterium | reverse complement strand
GCTCGACGGCATTGGGCGAGAAGCTTGATCCAGAGTCGATGCGCAGCCTCATGAGCCGCTACTTCGACGCCGCGCGCAAGGTCGTGGAGCGCCACGGCGGTACCGTCGAGAAGTTCATCGGTGATGCCGTGATGGCCGTTTTCGGAATCCCGGTGCTGCACGAGGACGATGCGCTGCGGGCCGTCCGTGCGGCGGCGGACCTTCGCGACGCGGTGGCACGCCTGAGCAAGAAAGTGGCCGCCGAGCGTGGGATCGAGTTTGCCGTGCGCATCGGCGTCAATACGGGTGAGGTCGTGGTCGGCGATCCGACCAGCAGACAGACGATGGTGACGGGCGATCCGGTGAATGTCGCCGCCAGGCTCGAGCAGGCCGCACCGGCGGGCGAGATCCTTCTCGGCGCGAGCACGCACCAGCTAGTCCGGGACGCGGTGACTGTCGAGGGGGTCGAGCCCTTGCGCGTGAAGGGAAAGACCGATGCGGTGGCTGCCCATCTGCTCATCTCGGTGGACCCGGAGGCAGCCGGTCATGCGCGGCGGCTCGACGCCCCATTGGTTGGGCGGGAGCGGGAGCTGGCGCTGCTCGGCCAGGCTCTGGATCGGGCGATAGACGAGGGGTCGGCATACCTGTTCACCGTACTCGGACCAGCGGGTGTCGGGAAGTCACGGCTCGTTGCGGAGTTCCTGGGCGCTCAACGCGACCGTGCCACGGTCTATCGCGGCCGATGCCTTCCGTATGGTGACGGCATCACGTACTGGCCGCTGCGCGAGGTCGTCCGCGAGGCCGCCTCGATCACTGATGCCGACAACCCCGCCGAGGCAGTGGCGAAGATCCGCGCCCTCGTCACAGGCCATGACCGAGTCGATCTCATCGCGGAGCAGATCGCCGGCGCCATCGGTCTATCAGGGGCCGCAGCCACACCGGAGGAGGTGGCCTGGGCTTTCCGCAAGCTGATGGAGAGCCGGGCTCGGGAATCGCCCATAGTCCTGCTGGTCGACGACATCCAGTGGGCCGAGCCGACCTTCCTCGATCTGCTCGAGCACATCGCCGACTGGTCGCGAGCCGCGCCGATCTTGCTGCTGTGCCTGGCGCGCCCCGACCTGCTGGACGCACGACCTGCCTGGGGCGGCGGGAAGATGAACGCCACCGCCATCCTGCTTGAGCCGCTGAGCGACGAGGAGTCGCGCCAGCTGGTGGACAAGCTGCTGGGGAAGGTCGGAATGTCGGCAGAGCTGACCGAGCGCGTCACCGCGGCAGCGGAGGGCAACCCGCTCTTCGTGGAGGAGCTGATTGCGATGCTCGTCGATGACGGCATGTTGCGGCGCGCGCATGACGGCGGCGCCTGGGAGGTTGTGGGCGATCTCTCCGCGCTGTTGGTGCCACCCAGCGTGAGCGCCCTGCTCGCTGCGCGCCTCGACCGGCTAAGCGAGGCGGAGCGCGACGTGATCGGGCGGGCGTCGGTGATAGGCAAGGTCTTCGAGCAGGCCGCGATCGCGGAGCTCTCGAGTGCGAGCGGCCGGCCCAGTGTGCAGCGCGACCTGCTGGCGTTGGTGCGCAAGGAGCTCATCCGGCCAGACCAATCGAGCCCCGACGACGACGTATATCGGTTCCGTCACTTGCTGATCCGTGATGCGGCGTACGCCGCGCTCTCTAAAGAGGTGCGTGCAGATCTTCACGCCCGGTTCGCGGACTGGCTCTTGTCGACGGTCGGCGAGGGTCGGACTGAGTACGACGAGATCGTCGCCTATCACTTGGAGCAGGCGTACCTCTACCGCAGAGAGCTCAATCCCGGCAGCCCGGAGACCGATGCGGTCGGCCAGCGCGCGGTCGCGCGGCTCACCGCCGTTGGGCGGCGCGCGTACGACCGCATGGACGTGCGGTCAGCCCAGTCGGTCTTCCACAGCGTCCTCGCGCTGCTGGAGCCCGACGATGCGCGGTACGCGACAGTTCTCGCGACGCTCGCCGACATTGCCTTCCACGCCGGTGAGCTCGATGAGGCCGAGCGGCTCTTCGAGACGTCGCGCAGCATGGCTGACTCGCACGGACAGACGACGGTCGCGCTGCTTTCAGGGATTCAGCTCGAGTACGCGCGTGGGATGCGTGACCCTTTGTACGACTGGAGCCAGCTCGAGGCGATGCTCGACGCCGCCCAGCCGGTCTTCGAGCGTGCTGGCGACCAGCTTGGCCTCGCGCGCGTCTGGGCTCGACGAAGCGACCTGAGGCTGATCGATTTTAGGTGGGCCAAGATGATTGAGGCGGTGGAGCACGCCCTGGCGGCAGCCGCGGCCGCCGGCGAGGATCAGCTTCGGACCTGGCTACTCGAGAGTCTCTGCCTTGCGTGGTGGCAAGGTCCGACGCCGGTGTCCGAGGCGCTCGAGAAGGTGAGAGCGGTTGCCGATGAGGAGGCACGAGGCATGCACCTCCTGCCGACTCAGGTCACCATCGGGGTCCTGCTGGTGATGGATGGCCGCGTCGAGGATGGGCTCCGGGCCATCCGTGCCGGACGCGCCGCCCTCGCAGAGCTCGGAATCGAGCTCGGTCGCGCAGGGACCGCGATGGCCATGGGTGAGGCGCTCAGCATTGCCGGGCGATACGATGAGGCCATCGCCGAGATGCGCGACGGAGCGGACTCGCTGGAGCGGATGGGCGAGAGGGGGATACTCTCCACCCTCGCCGGGCAACTGGCCATTGCCTTGGCCCGCGTTGGACAGCTCGACGACGCCGAACGGAATGCGCTTCTTGCTCGTGACGCGACCACGGCGGCCGACGTCGCCAGCCAGGTCGCGTGGCGCGAGGCCCTCGCCCTGGTCGCCTCGCGACGCGGCGATCACGAGCGGGCGGAGCAACTCGCGGCCGAGGCGTTCGCCTTTGTCGCGCAGACGGACGCCCTGAACATGCGCGCGGATGCAGGAGCCTTGCTAGCTGAGGTGATGGTGGCTGGTGGAAAGGCCGAGGCGGCGGCGGTGGTGCGCAGGGAGGCGCTAGCACTGTACGAGGCGAAAGGGAACCAAACATCTGCCGCTCGCATGCGCGAGGGGCTCGCAGCGGCCGACTAAGACGCCGACGCCGCCGGTCGTTCGTCCATACCCCCGTCCGTATCCCTTGAGACTAAGTTGTCGCCGGTGCTCATCCGGGCTCACATTGGGAACCTAGACACATAGGACGCCTGACATGCCCCGGCGCGAATCCGCCCTCCACTACCAACATGCAGACACCAAACTAGAACGAACAGGCCACCGATCCACGCTCGGATCGCGCCCTTCTACTGTTCTAAATGGTCCAACTGAACCCTTATCTCAACCCCCATCGTCCGCGAGTCGCGCGCGGCGGCTGCTTCGTGAGCTGGCCGTGCCGGCGTCGCTAGAGAGGCCGCAGCTGCGCGTGTGTGCCGGCGATCGGCGTCGGTGTCAGCCAGCGCAGGGGGTCCTTACTCGAGAGCGCTTCTTGGCCGCAACCAGGCCCCCAAGCTTGAACCAAGTTGATCCCTAATCTGACCCCTAAATACCGCGGTCTCCTGCGGTATGGAGGGGTTCGTAGCGGCATCGTCGCGCTGGCAGCCGTGCAGGCGACCCGCCCCTCGGTCAGACTCGACGCGGTTGCTCGACTCGGCGGCTACCAGTCAGCAGTGGCTCAGTTTTGACTTGAACCGGCGAACTGCTCGAGTAGGCACGATGAGCAAGGCTCGACTGATTCTCACCTGTGGGTTGCCCGGGGCGGGTAAGACCATCCTCGCAAGGCAGCTAGCCGCGGACCGTAGCGCGGTGCGCCTTACGAAGGATGAATGGCTCTGGGCTCTGGGATCTAGCCCCTGGGACACGCTGACCCAGGAAAGGGTCGAACGAGCACTCTGGCGCCTTGCCCAGGAAATCCTGCGCCTCGGCCTGAGCGTCATCCTCGATTTTGGGCTCTGGGCGCGGGTTGAGCGCGACGAGTTGCGATCCGCGGCGCGCGGCCTCGGTGTCGGCGTCGAACTGCACTACGTCGACGTGCCTTCGGACGAACTCTGGCGGCGCATCGAGGCCAGAAACGCGCAGCCACCCTGGGACAGCCACCCGATCCGCCGCGCCGATCTCGACGGGTGGCTGCGCCAATTCCAGGCGCCCGATGCTGCCGAACTGTCCCTGTTCGACCCTCCGCCGAACTCAAACTGAGACACTACCTACCAGTCGAATGGGATCGCGCTCCTACGAGGCCCAGCAAGCTGAGCATGGCCAGCATTGCCAGCGCCCAGGATGTGGGCCATATCCACATCGGTAGGCCTAGGCCGCCTGGCGGATGCCGATAGAGCCGCCTCGCGCCAAGCCTGGTAACGGACGATTGAGCAGGGCGCGCGACCCGGTGATGAGACCATGGACAATGGCCTCGGTGGCTCTCTATTATCGGCGCGCCATGATGTCGCGCGCACTGGGCCTGGCGCTCGCGATCCTCGTCGCTGGGTGCTCCACGGCGACGCCCGATGCGACGGTAACGCCGTCGTCGGTCGCAACCGCGTCGGTAGCGGCGCCGACGGCGACGCCGGACCTCGAGCATCCCGTCGGGATCATCGCCATCGGACACTCCGGATTGACGGGCGAGGGAACGGACGCCGCGGGCGGCGCCAACAAGGCCGAATCGTGGGCGACCGGGGACTCCCCCGCGATCAACAGCGTGTACCTGCGGCTCGTCGCGCTGCGGCCGGAGACGAAGGGGCATGTCGCCAACACGGCGAGAGGCGGCGCCGGGGCCGCGCTGCTCGTCTCTCAGGCGCAGTCGGCGCTGGCAACGGTCCCGGCGCCCATGCTGGCGGTCATCCAGACCGCTGACAACGACATTCTGTGCGATGGGTCGAACATCCCTGACGTCGGCCAGAAGCTAGCGGCCGCTCTGGCCCTCATCCACGAGGCGTCACCGAATACGAAGATCCTCGTTGCCGGGCAGCTGGGCCGGCCGAGCGTGGCGTTCATCAAGGAGCTCGTCGCATACGATCCGAACGCCAAGATCGACCTGACCTCGAACGACGATTGCTCCTTCTTCGATTCGAAGGGCAACCTGCGCGCCTCCGGCATCGAGAAGCTGTCGGCGGTGATCGATGCCTACGAGGCCGAGACGGCCCGGGTCTGCGCGACCGTCCCGAACTGCGCCACGGACGGCGGCGTTCGGAAGGCATACGTCGACAAGATTGAGAACTTCTCACGGGACTATGCCCACCTGAACGAGCGCGGCCAGGCCGCGGAGGCGGAGCTCATCTGGCCGGTGATCGAACGGATCCTCGGCATCTGAGCCGCGGTCACCCACCGTCTCGATCGCGCCGCACCCGGAACATCGGTCGGTTCAGATCGAAAGAACGCGGCCGAAAGCGGAAAGCGCAAGACCGCCTGTTAGGCGGAATAGACATCCGGGGTCGTCTGGGAGCAGATGCGATGGCCATCATGGGTGCCCCATACCCCCGGGTACCAACTAGACGACTAAGGCCGTGAAAGAGGAGCCCGCTGATCCGTCGCGCTGGGACTCGACCTTCACGCTGATCCAAGCGCATGGGCGGTTGCCGGGCTGAGCGGCTCAGTCATGCTGGCGGTTTAGGAGCTTGGACGCTCGCGCTGGCACCATTCGCTCCTTGCGGAGCGCTAACCCGACGGCCACATCAACATCCATCGTATTTCCTCGTCGCCACGCCGAGCGCCAGGCCGCGCTACCCAACCGTCGGCGGGCCAGATCGAGGTATCGGTCTGCGATAGGGCGATCAGGGGCAAGAGCCTGGGCGGACATCGTTGCCCACATGGCGTGGGCCGCCCCGGCCAGCTCCGCCGCCAATTCGTCGCGCTCCTCGGACGCTCTCAGCGCGGCCATCGCCTGAAGCTGCTCGGCAATCCCGAATGGTTCGTCGAGGTCCCGGAAACCCTTAAGGCTCGCGACAAGGAGGCGGCGCGCCGCGTCAGCTCGGCCCTCCAGCAGGAGGGCATATCCGAGGTAGCTCTTCGTCCGAGCAACGAACAGCAGGTCGCCGAGCCTCGCATAAATCGACAGCGCCTCGTTGAGGAGGTCCTGCGACCGGACGAGGTCTGGGCGATGTAGCGTTGCCTGACCGAGGACCAGCAGTGAGGTCGCTAGCAGCCAGGGTGGGCAGCTTTGCCGGCAGATCGTGAGGGCTTCCTCGAGGAGACCGATGGCGTTGCCGAACTCCCGCTCAGCCATCGCCACGAGTGCCTGGATCGTCAGGCCGTTGCGCGTCCCGACCGGATCGCGATCGTCCCGTGCAAGCTGGAGGAGCTCGTCGCCAAGCTGCCGGACGCGCGGGTAGTCACCCTGGTAGTAGCTGATCCACGCATCGCCCCAGAGGGCCTTCCGCCGGATCGCACTATCCGATTCGGGATTGGCAACGGCCCTCAGGCGACGAGCGGCGCGCCCCTCGTCGATCGACGCAGGCAGGGCCAGCGCTCGGTCGAGCCATTGCCGGGCTTCGGTGTAGTCGCCGTGTCGCCGCCAGAACAACCAGAGGGCGCCCGAGATGCGCTGCGCGAGGACCCCTTGCTTGTGGGCGACGGCCCAGACAAGGGCCGCCCGCATATTGTCCTGCTCGACTTGAAGTCGGCGAAACTGCGCCTCTTGCGACGCATCGCCTTGCGCGCGTTCCGCCGCCTCAGCCAGATTGGCGAACAGGGCGGCATGGCGGCGGGAGAGATCCTCGGTTTCGGCTTGCGCCGCGGCCTGCTCGGTCGCGAACTCACGGATGACATCGAGCATCCGAAACCGCGGCTGGTCACCGTTTCCTTCGTCGATCGCGATCAGATTGTTGTCGACGAGCGTCGCCATCTCCTCGTCCAGGCCATGGCCGGCGGCGAAGATCGATTCGGCGGCAGTGAGCGTCCAGCCGCCGGCGAACACAGAGAGGGTTCTGAACAAGCGCTGAATCGGAGACGGAAGCAGCTCGTGGCTCCAGGCGATCGCGTTGCGCATCGTCTGGTGCCGAGGCGGGACATCTCGGGGGCCGCCCACGAGGACGTTCAGGCGGCGATCGAGCGCCGCCTGAAGCACCGCCAGCGGCATATATCGGAGTCGTACCGCGGCGAGCTCGATCGCCAGGGGGAGTCCGTCGAGCCGACGGCAGATCTGAACGACCGTCACGACTGATGCGGAATCGACGGCCAGCCCCGGCTTCACCGCCCGGGCGCGCTCCAGGAAAAGCGCCGTGGCTGGGTACCGCTCCAGCTCGGCGACGTCGGCGGCGAGCTCGGGCATCGCAAGCGCCGCAAGCGGAATCTCGTGCTCGCCTCGGATTCTGAGCGCGGCTCTGCTGGTGACCAGGAATGCGAGGCGGGGGCATGTTACAGCGAGGTCGGCGACGAACACGGCCGCTGCCAGGACCTGCTCAAAGGTATCGAGCACCAGGAGCATATCGCGCTCGCGCAGCAGGTCCCGGAGGGCCTCTTCCATCGGCTTTCGCACCGACGCGAGACCAAGTTGACGGGCGACGAGTGAGGGCACGAGCGACGGGTCGCCCGTGACGGCCAAGGACACGAAATGAGCTCCATCGGCGAACGACCCGGCGAGTTCCCTGGCGGCCTCGAGAGCCAGCCGCGTCTTGCCGATCCCGCCAGGCCCAACGAGTGTCACGACACGCATCTCTCCCGATCGCAGCGCGGCGACGACTGCTGCGAGCTCGGCGTCCCGTCCGATGAGCCTGGTGAGCGGCGCCGGAACACTGGAGGTGAAGGGCGCCGCAGAGGGTGCAATTCGGACCCGTTGCAGCACGGACAGCGGGGTGGGACGCGCTGCGCGCTCAAATGCCGCACGCCGCGGCGGGTCCAGCTGGAGTGCGTCGGCGAGCCGGCGTGCAGTGTCTCGGTAGACGCGGGACCGTAGCCCGCGCTCGATGTCACTGACCGTCCGCGCGCTGATTGCGGCGCGCTCGGCGAGGTCCTCCTGGGTCAGCCCCGAGTCGACGCGGTACCGTCGAAGGAGGTCCCCCAACACGTCAGCAGGTTGACGATTAATGGAATCCCTCATGACGCCGCGCAACTCGGTGACCGACTCGGTGGATGCTTCATGGACCCGGTAGCAACGGCCCCCCACACTCGGGGCGATCGAAAGTTAGTTCAGAGATCGAGTATGAGGTACGGACCATGCCGATGTTCCTGACGCAATTCAGCTACACCTCCGAAACATGGGCGCGACTGCGCGAGCGACCAGAGGATCGGACCGATTCCGTTCGGGCATCGATCGAGGCAGTGGGCGGGAAGCTTCACGGGCTGTGGTACGCGATCGGCGAATACGACGGCGTCGCGCTGTGGGAGGCGCCGAGCCGCGTTTCCGTCGCGGCCTCCCTCGTTGCTACGCGTGCGGCCGGTGCCCACTCGCGGCTCGACACGATGGTGCTCTTGAGCATGGAGGAGGTGCTCGATGCCTTGAAGGCCTCGGCCGCCGTCGGCTACCGAGCGCCGGCCGCCAGGGTGGCGTGATCGGTCCAAATGATCACAGATAGGAGAAGGAATGATGTCCACCGAAGCGAACAAGACTCTCGCACGACGTGTCTTCGAAGAGGTCCTGAACGGACGCAACCTCGACCTGCTCGACGAGCTGGCGGCCCCTGACTACATCGAGCACACCCCGTTGCCCGGGCAGGGAACCGGGATCGACGGCATACGGGACCGATACACGACGCTATTTAACGCATTCGATTTTCAGTTCACGGTGGAGGACGTCATTGCCGAAGGCGACAAGGTCGTGCTTCGCTGGACGCAGACTGGCACGCACGTCGGCCCACTCTTTGGCATGCCTGCTACTGGTCGAAGCTCACGAACAACCGGCATCGAGATCTGGCGCGTCGAGGGCGGCAAGCTCGCCGAACACTGGGACGTCGTCGATGTCTTCGGGCAGTTCCAGCAGCTCGGACTTCTGCCGCAGCCCTCGGGCGCGCCCGCATGAGAGACCGCATGTCCGCCTGCCACTAATAGACCGAACGTACCAGCGCGAGAAGCCCCTATGGGAGGCGAGCCGATGTTCCTGAACGATGCCCCTTGTCGCCCGACGATTGCGGTGACCGACAAGGCGAAGGCGATGGCTTACTACGGTGACGTGCTCGGCATGACATTCGTCGAGGAGAACCCAGTGGGCGCCACCTTTAAGTGCGGCTGCACCTTCCTCGAGATCTATCCGACTCCCCTGGCCGGCACGGCCAAGAACACGGTGGCTGGCTTTGAGGTGACCGATTTGGAGGCCGCCATGCACGAGCTGCGCGGACAGGGCGTCATCTTCGAGGAGTACGATCGCCCGCCTACCCGCGAGGGCATTGCCCAGCTCGGACCGAACCGCGGAGCGTGGTTCAAGGATCCCGACGGCAACATCCTGGCGCTGGTGCAACGCGGTCCCGGATGACGGTTGTACGGTCCCCCGGCCTCGACATGCGGTCGTCTTGGCCAGCTCTCTGCGCCATTGGGACTGACCCATTCACCAAGTTGATCCGATCTGGGGGACGGCCGCGTGGCGGACGGCGATACCCCCGCGACCTTGGCGCCGGGGGGAGCTACTTGAGTCCGTCGATACCGTCGCGACGGATGCGTCGGCGACGGGTGCACTAGGCCGCAGTGGGCGGTCCGAACCACGTGGTCAGCGCGTCAGCGAGCCCCACCTGAGTCGCGGCTCCCACCCAGGCCACATATCCGTCTGGTCGGATAAGCACGGCCGTTGGTGCGGTGACCGCCCCGATCGCCGGAAGCTCCCAAGGACCGTCGTACTCGGCACCGATCAGCTGAACGCGATCTGACAAGGGACTGATATCGAAGACACCGGGCTCACCGAGGTTGAGCAGCACCGGCCGGGCATCGTGCAGCAGGGTAAAGACCCGCAGTGGGCCGTCGGTGGTGACCAGGTCAAGATCGGGCATGCGGCGTCCGAGCAGCGGGTGCCCTTCACCGAGGTCGTAGTGAATGTCCAGGCCGGACATCATCGCGCCGAATCTCTTGCGCGGCTCGTCCATGCTTAGCAGCTCGGACACGCTGTCGCGTAATGCCTCGGTGCGGTCATCGACCCGCGTCAGCGCGACCTGCGCCATCGTGTTGCGGAGCACGCGGGCACCGACCGGGTGCCGCTCGGCATGGTAGGTATCCAGCAGCCTTTCTGGCGATATTCCCTTGACCACCTGCGCCATCTTCCATCCCAGGTTCACCGCGTCCTGCACACCGGTGTTCAGACCCTGCCCACCAACCGGGAAATGCACGTGGGCTGCGTCGCCGGCCAGCAGGATCCGGCCTTTGCGGTAGGCCGCGGCCTGTCGGGTCATGTCGGTGAACCTGGAGATGAAGGTGGGACTGTGGATCCCGTAGTCGGTGCCGTAGACGGCGATCAGGCCCTCGCTCAGATCGCGCAGGGTGGGCTCATCCGTGTTGCCGACCTGCGACTCGGTCAGCATGACCCCCACCGTCCCGCCTTCCGCGTAGGTCACCTGGCCGTCCTTGACCTCGTACTCCACCTTGCCAATGGCGTGCGTGCCAGAAGGAGTGCGACGAATGCCAGTTTCCGGCTCCTCCGTCATCTCGACCTCGGCGATCAGGCTGCTCGTCGTCGGATCCCAGCCGGGAAACTCGATACCTGCTGCCTTGCGGATCAGGCTCCGCCCTCCGTCGCAGCCAACGAGATACTCCGCCCGTAGCGACTGACCGTCCGACAGCTCGACGTCGACGCCGGTGTCGTCCTGCGCGAAACCGATGACCTCGATGCGGTAGTGGATCGGCACCTCAAGCTCGCCGACCCAGCCGGCCAGGATGCGCTCGATATGGTTCTGCCACAGTCCGAGCCGGTAGGGATGTCGGGTGGGAAAGTCGCTGATGTCCAGGCGGATCATGGCAAACCCCGCGACCTGGGCCACCTGACCCTCCGCAAGGAACCGATCGGCTATTCCGCGTTGATCGAGAACCTCGATCGTGCGTGATTGCAGGCCGCCTGCACGCGAGCCGGCGAGGACCTGGCCGGCACGCCGCTCGACGATGGCAACCTCGACTCCCGCGAGGGCAAGCTCGCCCGCCAACATCAGTCCGGTCGGACCGCCTCCAGCGATCACGACCGCATGCTCCCTCATCGCCACACTCCGATAGGAATCAGCTCGCTCGGGCTCGTGAACGGTCACTAAAGCGCGCCAGTGGCGAGAGAGGCAGCACGACGAGCCGCGTCATAGGGGCAGGCATCCGGTGGGCCGTACCGCGTTTCTGGGCTAGCGAAGCCCGACCACATTGCTGGCCAGGACGGGACGAGTGAGACCCTTGAGCGTCAGCTCGCCGACGGATTCGGACTCCACCAGACCCTGCAGCATCGTCTGCGCCCGGGGACTGAGCAGGATCTGGCCGGCCTGGGCCTGGCCCGACAGGCGAGACGCGAGGATGGTCACGTTGCCGATGGCGCCGTAGTCGTGGCGTCCTTCGAAGCCGATGCGCCCAAGGGTCGCTTCCCCGACCGCGATCCCCACGCCGAAGCCCAGCTCGTAGCCGCGCTGCCGCCATTCGGTTGCCAGCTCGGCAAACTGATCGCGCATGGCCACGGCCATCCGGACCGCACGCTCGACGTGGTCGTCCTGCGAAATCGGGTCGTTGAAGAAGACCATCACGCCGTCGCCGGCGAAATGCTCCAGCGTCCCCTCTTGCTCCGTGATGGCGCCGCCGATCAGGCGGTGGTAATCGCTCAGGAGTTTCATCACATCTCCGGGACCTGCCTGCTCGGCGAAGTGGGTAAATCCCCGAAGGTCGCAGAAGGCAACCGTGATCTCGCGGCGATGGCCAGCAAGCAGCTGCTCACCCTCCGGCGAGGAGATGAGCGCGGCGATCTGCGGCGACAGGAAGCGGCTGAGCTCCTGCTTCTGCCGCTCGATCGTCCGGTTGAGTGCCGTCTGCCGCTCGAACGACTCCTGCTCAACATCGTGCAGGCGCTTGGCGGCCAGCGACGCGTTGATGCGTGCGGCCAGGATCGAGGCGTTGATCGGCTTTGTCAGGTAGTCCGACGCGCCCAGCTCGATACACCGCACGACGCTGTCAAGCTCCTCCACGCCCGAGACGATCAGGACCGGGATGTGTCGCATCGACTCGTCTGCCTTCATGGCGGCCAGCGTCTGGTAGCCGTCGAGCTCGGGCATCAGGACGTCCAGCAGCACGACGTCCACTGCGCCGGGGTCGGCAGCCAGCACCTGGAGCGCCAGGGCGCCGTTCTCCGCCTGGGTCACCTCCAGGCCCAGCGTCTCCAGCCGGCGCACCAGGACTAGGCGGTTCACGGAGCTGTCGTCGACCACGAGAGCCCGCCCGATGGCAGTCATTCGGCGGATCTCTGCTCGAGGAACGCGTCCAGCGCCCCGGATGCTGCCTGCCACTCGGCATGCGCCGTCTGCAGGCCAATGCGAGCCGCCGCATCGAGGCTGCCGGTTCGCGCGGCCATCTCCAGCTCGCGCGCCACCGATGAAAGGCGCATCGCGCCGACCGTCGCGCTGGAGGACTTGAGGGTGTGAGCGGGCCGCACGAGTGCAGCGGCATCGTCGGCCTCGACCGCGACCGTCATGGCCTCGAACTGCATCGGCGTATCGGCCAGGTATGTCTCGATCAGCTCCCGAACGAAACCGATGTCGTCCCCGGTGCTGGCCATCAGCTCGGCGAGGATCCGCTCGTCGAGGACCTGAGCCTCAGGTTCGGGCATTGGTCTTTGCTTTCGCCTTGGTTGCCTTGGTCGCCTTGCGCGGCCGACGCCGACCGTTCCCGATGGCTGCCGCGGGCACCCGCTCCAGCGCCGCGGAAAGCTCGGCGGGGCGAATCGGCTTGCTGATGTAGTCGTTCATCCCGGCCGCCAGGCACGCTTCGCGGTCGCCGGCCATGGCGTTCGCGGTCATCGCCACGATCTGGAGCCGGCGGTCCGGCCACCGCTTGCGGATGCGGCGCGTTGCCTCGAGCCCGTCGAGCTCCGGCATCTGGACATCCATGAGCACCACGTCGAACTCGCCGCGCTCGAGCGCGTCGATCGCCTGCAGGCCGTCACCCGCGACGTCGGCCGTGTAGCTCATCTGGCTCAGCAGGCGCAGCGCCAGCTTCTGGTTCACGGCGTTATCCTCGGCCAGCAGGATTCGGAGCGGATGCCGCGCGCCGAGCGGCTGAGCGCCGTTCGTCTCGGTCGCGGCTGCCGGCAGAGCCTGTGACGCGACGCCGCCGAGCAGGATGGTGGCGATCGTGTCGTGGAGTGCCGAAGGCTTGACGGGCTTCGCGAGCCAACCGGCCAGCTTGCCTTCCTCGCGATCTCGCACCCCGACCGACGACAGGATGACGATTGGCGGACTGGCTGCTGCGCCATCGGCCTGCTGGGATGCGCGCGACGCGAACTCGACACCATCCATCTCCGGCATCAGCAGGTCCGACAGGATGATGTCGAAGGGCTCGCCCTTGCCAAGCCAGCGCAGCGCCTCGTCCGGAGAGCCGGTCTCGCGCGGGACCATGCCCCACTTGGCCGTCTGGGCCATCAGGATCCGCCGATTGGTCGCGTTGTCGTCCACGATCAGCACCCGCCGGCCCGAGAGGTCCGCGTCAAGGCGCTGCGGGCGGTTTGAGGTCACGGCGCCTGCAGCGGCAACGGGCATCTGGACCGCAAGGTGGAAGGTGGTCCCTTCGCCGGCGATGCCGGTGCTCTCCGCGATCAGGGAGCCCTCCATCAGCTCGGCCAGGCGGCGCGAGATTGCCAGGCCCAGGCCCGTGCCTCCGTACCGCCGCGCGATCGAGGCATCGACCTGGCTGAACGACTGGAACAGCCGGCTCATGGCTGCTGCCGGAATCCCGATGCCGGTGTCTCGAACGTCGATCCTGATCTCCCAGCCTGCTGCCCCGCCTCGCCGGGCAGCCGCGAGCTGCGTGCCGCTGACCGTGACCAGCACCTCCCCGCGGTCTGTGAACTTCACGGCGTTCGAGAGGAGGTTCAGGATGATCTGCCGCAAGCGCCCCGCATCGCCGACCAGCGCAACGGGCAGATCCTCATCGACGGCGTAGACGAGCTCGAGGTTCTTCTTGGCAGCCGTCGGGGCGAGTATGTCGAGGGCGGCCTCGATGGCCTCCCGGAGGACGAACGGGCGTGCCTCCAGCTCGACGCGGCCAGCCTCGATCTTGGAGAAGTCCAGGACGTCGTTGATGATCGTCAGGAGCGCGTCGCCGGAGGTGCGAATCGTCTCGGCAAAGTCGCGCTGCTCGTCGTTGAGCGGTGTGTCCATGAGGATGCCGCTCATGCCGATCACCGCGTTCAGCGGCGTACGAATCTCGTGGCTCATGGCGGCCAGGAATGAGCTCTTTGCCTCGTTCGCCTGCTCGGCAGCCTGGCGAGCTTCCTGAGCCTCCTCGAACAGGCGGGCGTTCTGCACTGCGACGCCGATATTGGCGGCGACAGTGGCGAGAAGCCGCGCATCGGCATCGCCGAAGCGATTCTCCTGGGTCGTGCTTTGCACGCTGATGGCGCCGATAGCGTGGGCGCCGACCAGAATCGGTACACCGAGGAACGAGCGCGAGGGTGTTCCAACAATTACCGATCGAGAGACCTCCTGGTCGTTCCTGAGCACGATGGTCTGGCGCTGCTGGATGATCTGTGACGTCATGCCCTCGCCGAGCCGCAGCGGCTCCTGCGGCTCCTGCTTGCCGCCCTCGACGTAATAGGGAAAGTCGATGAATCCGCGCTCCTCGTCGAGGAGTGCAATGAAAGCGATGTCCGCCTCGAATGCCTCCTGCAGCTTCTCTCCAACGATCGCCAGCAGTGGTGTCAGTGCGTGCTCGGCCGTAAGCGCCTGACCGACGCTGTTGATCGTGGCCAGCTCGGCGACCCGCTTCTGCGTCTCGTCGATCAGCCGGGCCGTTCGGAGGGCAACGCTGAGACTTGCGGCTAGCGTGGTCAGCAGCGAAACGTCCCGCTCGTCAAAGGCGTGCTCGCGGTCAAGGTTCTGGAGCGAGATGACCCCAAGGATCTCGTCACCGACGAGCAGGGGCGCGAAGATCGCCGACCTCGCCGGCTCGCCCTTGAGGTGATCCGGCTGCCCATACTCGGCTGCCCGCTCCCGCAGGTTCTCGGCCACAAGCAGCGGCTGTCGCGTCTCCAGCACGCGCTTTCGGAAGCCGATGATCTTGCGCGCGAAGTCGGGGAATCGGACGCCTCGCTCCACGAGGAACGGAAACGACATGGTGCCGTCGCCATGGTCGAAGACGGCAATGTCCACCACCTGGGTGTCGAACACGTCGCTCGCGCGTTCGCCCACCAGCTCGTACATGGCCTGCGGATCCAGCTGCGCTGCGAGGCCGCGCTGCACGTCATTGATGATCGCGAGCTCCGCGGCGCGCCGGTCGGTCTCCGCCAGAAGGCGCTTCGTCTCGTCGAAGAGCCGCGCGTTTTCCAACCCGACGCTCAGGCTGCTGGCGAGCGTCATCAGAAGGCGAACATCCGAATCCGAGAAGGCATTCTCCCGATCGAGGTTCTGGAGTGAGATCACACCACGCGCCTCGTCACCCGCGATGAGCGGTGCCCATAGCGTCGACTTGGCCGGCTCGCCCTGGATGGCGCCGGGCTGCCCAAGCTCGATGGCCCTCTCCGTCGCGCGTTCGTTTATCAGGAGCGGCTCACGCGACTCGAGCACCAGCTTCCGGATGCCCATGACCTCGAGCGGCTCGTCGGGGAAGCGAACGCCACGTTCAATGGTGTAGGGGAAATGGAGGACGTTGTTCTCGCGGTCCAGGACGCCGATGTCGACAACCTGCGCCGCAAAGATCTCCTGGATCTTGCCGCCCACCAGGTCGTACATCGACTGCATGTCCAGGTTCTGCGCCAGGCCCTCCTGGACGCTGGTAATGATCGCGAGCTCGGCCGCCCGCTCATCGGTTTCTGCGAGCAGTCGCTTGGTCTCATCGAAGAGTCGGGCGTTCTCGAGCGCCACGCTCAGGCTCGAGGCGAGCGTGGTGAGCAGGCGGACATCCGAGTCCGAGAAGGCGTCCTCGCGATCTACGTTCTGGAGGGAGATGACGCCCGTTACCTCGGTGCCACGCAACAGCGGCACGAAAAGCACCGACAGGGTGGGCTCTCCGACCATGACGTAGCGCTGCCCGTACTCCGCCGCCCTGCGCGCGACGTCCCGATTGACAAGCAGGGGTTCCTTCGACTCGATGACGTGGCGGCGGAAGCCGATGACCGGCATCGGTTCGCTGTGCAGCCGCTCGCCACGCTCGATCTCGTACGGGAACTGGATGATGCCTGCCTCCGGGTCGAGGACGGCGATGTCCACTCCCTGGGCGTCGAAGATCTCCCGGATCTTGTCGCCGACCAGCTCGTACATCGACTGGATGTCGAGATTGCTGGCCAAGCCGACCTGGACGGAGTTGATCAGGGCCAGCTCGGCCGCCCGCTCATCGGTTTCAGCCAGAAGCCGTTTCGTCTCGTTAAAGAGCCGCGCGTTCTCGAGGGCGACGCCCATGCTCGAGGCGAGGGTCGTCAGGAGCCTCTCATCTCCGTCCGTAAACGCGTAGGCACGGATGCTCTGGAGCGCGATCGCGCCGAGCACCTCGTCGCCGGCAAGGATAGGGACGCCAAGCCAGGATTCGGCCGGAACAGCATCGACGATGGGACTGCGTGCGTCGATCTCCTCTCCGGTGCGCAGCAGCAGGGAATGACGCGATCGAATCAGCTCCGACGTGAGCCCGGGACCCAGCTCATATGGTTTGGTTTGCTGGCGCTCGCCAGCGGCGATGTCGTAGTCGAAGCTGAGAGTGTTCGTCGTATGGTCGTAGAGCGCGATGTACATGTCGGGTGATTCGAACATCCTGCGGATCCGCTCGCCCACCAGATCGATGATGGACTGGAAGTCGAGCTGCCGAGCGAGCGCCGAACCGATCTCGTTGACGATCGCAAGCTCCGCGTTGCGCTGTCGCGTCTCTTCGATGGCGCGCGCGCGAACCAGCGCAGAGCCTACGTGCTGGGCCACGAACACGAGCAGGTCAAGGTCTTCGGAGGTGTAGCGACGGTCCTCCCGGTAGGTCTGGACGGCGATGACCCCAACCGTCCGACCATCTGCTCTCAGTGGAGCGCCCAGCCATTCGAGTGCCTGCTCGCCCAGTATTTCCAGCTCGCCCTTCTTGGACAGCGCCCGAAAGTCGGCCGTGGTCCAGTGCTCGGGACGACCGTGCCGCAGGACGTACGCGGTCGACCCCCGAGCCTCGCCCACGCCGAAGGGGTCCCATACGCCGGGGTCCGGCAGCTCGCTATCAACCTCGTCCCGATAGAACGGGAAGTTGATGAGCTGCCGTTCCTCGTCGTAGAGCGCGATGTAGAAGTTGTCGGCGTACATCAGGCTTCCGACGATCACGTGGATCTGCGCATAGAAGGCGGGCATGTCCTGCGCTGCGCTCGCCGTCTCGGCGATGCGATACAGCGCGGCCTGCACCTTCTCGGCGGATTCGTGGGCGGCCTCGCGGGCCTCGAGCTGAGCGATCCGTTTCTGCGCGGCCGCGAGCTCATCCGATCGGGAGGACTTCGTCACTGGCTGGCTCGCACAGGACTGCTGTTGAACGGCACTCGGGAAAGGCCTCGGGCTTGATTCCGATGCCGCGGGGGCGGCCTGCGGCACATTCTGCGCGGATTGGCCGCTCCCGTCGACGCTGTCCTCCTGCAAATCATTGACTCCCAGACCGTTCGCGCGCACGCTGGCGCCGATGGGCGATCTAGTCGACCTGCCAGGCCCGCGCAGTCGATGGTTCGTGGATTCGCGGGGGCGGTCCCTGAAAGCGACTTGGCACGCCGAGGCCGAGACGGTCGTCGTGAGCCTCTGGGAGAGCGATCGTTGCATCGGCACCTTTCAGCTCTCGGTGAAAGACGCTCCCCAGCTGATGATCCTGCTGGCCGACGCTGTGAAGGTTGGGCCGCACGACCTGCCGCGGGTGAGATCCACGGCGACGCCGGGACCTAGCCCCTAGGCCGATTCAGCCGCGCAGCGGCCCGCGCTCGACGGACTGACGCATCGTGTCGCGATCGGCAGGCGGAATCCACTCCTTCGACCAGGTCGCTCCCGCCTCTCCCATTGCCCTGAGATAGGCACGCGCCGCGTCAGAGTCCGTGTCGCGCGGTCCGCCACCCACGGCGATGTCGAAAGGTCGATCGCCCGCCATCGTGCGCAGGGCTCGGACATCGTCGGTGGTCATCGTGCTCGCCACCATCCTTCCGTCTGCTGCAGGAACCAGCTTGTAAAGGAGAGATCCGTCCCACCGCAGCGCCCGGCGCGTGGGACCCGGCAGCGGATAGCCACCACCAACCCAGATCGGGATCCGCGGCTGCTGGACGGGCCGCGGCAGGAACGTGACCTCCCCGATCTGGTAGTGCGTCCCGTGGAAGGCGAACGGCTCGGCGCGCCAAAGCCCGTCGACGATGGCCAGGCCCTCGTCGAGCATCTCCGCCCGTCTTCTGCGGTCGACCTCCTCGCCGAAGTGGGACAGGCTCGCGTCCACCACGACGTGGTCACCAGCGTCGCCGATCCCCACGCCCAGGACAAACCGGCCGCTCGACAGCTGATCGATGGCAGCCGCCTGGCGGGCAACGTTCCACGGCCGACGGCGCGGCATCGGCGTCACGGACGTCCCCAGCAGGACGCGCTGCGTACGCACTGCGATGGCACCAAGAGCCGTCCACACATCGGACGTCGGCGCATGCGGGTCTCCCTGATAGCTCACGTAGTCCTCCAGGAAGACGCCGTCCCAACCGCTGGCCTCGGCTCGCTCGGCCAGCTCCAGCAGAAACCGCGGGTCGCCGCATTCCCCGCCGTTGGGGAGAGTCACCGCGTAGCGCATGCCGGCCACTGTAGCCGCCGGTGGCTAAGATTCCGCGACAAATGTCTGGGCCAGAAAAAACCCTAGCTTCGCGGCTGCCCCGTGGGATGGAGGAGGGTCGAGAATGCATCGGCGGTTGCAGCAGCCTTACGTTCGGCTGAGCTGTTCGCGTGCCGAGTGATGCTGAGCAGACGGATGACCCTGCGGTGCTGTCGCCCGCTCTCGAGGCGCTCGACGCCGCGGTGCGAGGCATCGGCGGCACCCTCGATCTCGAGCAGGTCCTCCAGCTGATCGTCGACCGCGTCCGCGACCTCGTCGACGCGCAGTACGCGGCACTCGGCATCGTCGACGAAGAAGACCTCATCGCCGATTTCATCACCAGCGGGATCAATACCGAGCAACGAGCCGCCATCGGCGACCTGCCGCACGGCCGCGGGCTGCTGGGCCTGATCATCCGGGAGAATCGCTCCTATCGGATACCGACCATCGCGGAGCATCCGGAGAGCTATGGGTTCCCGGCGAACCACCCGCCGATGCAGTCGTTCCTGGGTGTGCCGGTCACCGTTCGTGGCGAGGTTGTTGGTCGCCTGTACCTGACCAACAAGCTGCACGCGGCAGAGTTCAGCGCCGACGACCAGGTGCTGGTCGAGATGTTCGCGCTGCACGCCGGGATCGCCATCGAAAACGCCCACCTGTATGAGCGGGTGCAGCGGCTGGCAGTCCTCGACGAACGGGACCGCATCAGCCGCGATCTGCATGACGGCGTCATCCAGAGCATCTATGCCGTGACTCTGTCCCTCGACGACATCCCCGAGCTGGTCGGCGAAAGCTCTCCGGATGCGGGGCAGCGCGTCGACGAAGCCATTGACGCCCTCCACACCGTGATCCGCGACCTTCGGAACTTCATCTACGGGCTGGCGCCGCT
Source organism: Chloroflexota bacterium (assembly GCA_030853945.1). GTDB lineage: Bacteria > Chloroflexota > Limnocylindria > QHBO01 > QHBO01 > CF-167. The sequence continues at coordinate 40,109 of JALYUB010000051.1, read as the reverse complement.
GCTGCTCGATTCCGGCGGGCTGGTTGACGGTCTCCGGACGCTGGCCGACGAGCTTTCCAGGAACACTGGCACGGAGATCGAGGTCACCGGCGAGGAGCCTGCTGGCATTTCGGGGGAAATGTTCGCCGAGCTGCTCGTCATCGCACGTGAGGCGTTGGCCAATGTCGCGCGACATGCAGGCGCCGAGAACGTCTCGATGCTCGTCGTCGCGCCGGAGGGAGGAGTACAGCTCGAGATCGCCGATGACGGGCGCGGATTCAAGCTCGATGCAGATGTTGCTCACGGCCATCAGGGCCTCGCCAACATGCGTGCCCGCGCGGAGGCGCTCGGAGGCAGCTTCGAGATCCAGACGGCGGTGGGCTCGGGGACCCGTATCATCGTTGCCGTTCCGCGAAGTCGGTCGCGGCGAGGAGTCACCACTGACAGCTGATTCATCCGATCGGCGTCTGCGGCTGCTGGTCGTGGACGACCACGAGGTCGTTCGCCAGGGTCTCGTCGCCCTGCTCGCCCGTCGCGCCGGCTTCGAGATCGTGGCGCAGGCCGGGACGGTCGCCGAGTCGATCGCGCTCGCCGCGCGCCACGAGCCGGACCTGGTGATCATGGATGTGCGACTGCCCGACGGCTCGGGCATCGAGGCCTGCCGCGAAATCCGCGCCGCACGGCCCGAAACGCGAGTCGTGATGTTGACCAGCTATCCCGACGAGGAGGCCGTCCTGTCGGCCATCATCGCGGGCGCCAGCGGCTATCTGCTCAAGCAGATCCGGGGTCGCGATCTGGTCAGCGCCCTGGAGTCGGTGGGTCGGGGCGAGTCGCTGCTCGACCCTGCGGTCACCGAAAAGGTGCTTGAGCGGGTGCGACGCATGGCCGGTGGAGGTGCCGTCGACGAGCTCGCCGGGCTTACTGCCCAGGAGCGCAAGATCCTGTTGCTGGTGGCCGATGGAATGACGAACAAGGAGATTGCAGCGCAGGTCTTCCTGTCGGACAAGACGGTCAAGAACTACGTCAGCAGCATCCTGTCCAAGCTCGACCTGCAGCGACGCACCCAGGCTGCTGCCTTTGTCGCCAAACGCCATCTGGGGAGTTCCGAGGAGGGCTAGTCGGCGTCCCGACTTGCGGCGAGCTCGAGTTGGTCGAGCAGCCAGCGCGCTGTGCCGGCGGCAGCGATGTGGAGCAGGGCGCGATCGGCGACCTGACCCACCATGCCGCCCGGGGGGGCATACCAGCCGGAGAGCTTCAGATCGTCTACAAGAGCCACGATCGTGCCGGAAAAGACGGGAAAAAGGGGCGCCATCGTCGAGGCCTGCCACCCGATCTCGACCTCCCAGCCGCCATCCAAGGGCTGGATCGCGCCGAGGTCGACGTAGGCCGCCTTTCCGAACGTCACCAGCGACGGGCGCTCGCTGACTCGCAACCGCAGGTCGGCCTGATGGCGATGCATCCCGCTCGGCGCCGGCGTGACCTCGGGACCGAGCCAGCTGTGCGCAGCCCGGATCGCGGATGCCATTCGATCCGGGTCCACGCCAGCAGTCCGACGCACCACGAGCCGGCTCAGCTGCTCGCCCGATGCCAACGGGGCGGCGCCCTGGTGTGCCCTCACAACAGCTCGATCATGAGGCTCGGCATGGTGGCGATTTGCGACACGTGCGGAGACGCGGGAGGCGCCCAAGGGTCGACGGAGCAGCCGCGCTCGAGTTCGCGATCCCCGTCGGCGCTCTCCAGGAAGCGACATCCGAGGCATTGCCCCCAGCCGGAAAAGGTCCCGTTAGGACACGCTACCCGGCCATCGACGACGGAACGCGGCCTCCGCCCGCAGACTATCCACTCTGGCGCTGTCGCGATGCTGACCATGGAGCAATCCTCCGCTGCGAGGCGGCCACGCGATAGGGCCCATCGGACCGGTCCTGGGGATCATCTGGCCCGTATCCGTTGCACCGTCGTCGGTGCGGTTATCGAGTCGCTTTCAGCCGGGCCTGGCGGCGAGCGTGCAGCCTGCCGCGCGAGCGTCCTCGGCCAACGCCTCCAGTGGCTCGTCGCTGACGGCGCTCTCCAGGAGCAGCCCCATCACCCGGTCGACGCCCACCTCCCGGTAGGCGGCAAGGAGGTCAACCCGGGCCGCGCCGGGTGCCTCCATGACGTATCGGCTGATGTTCACCGACAGGCGCAGCGTGCCCGGGTCACGCCCGATCTCCTCGCAGCGCGAGGCGATCACTGGCCTTGCCTCGCGGATCTCGTCGGGGCTGAGCCAGTCCAGGTTGAGCTCGTCGGCGTGACGGGCTGCCAGGCGCCATGTCACGTTCGGCCCGTTGCCGCCGACCATGATCGGCACGCGGGGCTCCTGCAGGCCGCGTGGCACATTGATCGCATCGGTGACCGATGCGTGAGTGCCGGCAAACGTGGCGCGGCCGGGTGCAAGCATGCGGGTGATCACCTCCAGGTGGTCGGCCAGCATCGCCAGGCGGGTCTTCGTGTCGGGAAATCCATAGCCGTAGGCCAGCCACTCGTCTTCCTTCCAGCCGGCGCCGATGCCCAGGTCCATCCGGCCGCCGCTGATGACGTCAAGGGTGCCGATCATCTTGGCGGTGAGGGCGGGGTTGCGGAAGCCGGTGCAGATGACGACCTGCCCGAGGCGGAGCCGCTGGGTTGAAGCAGCCACGGCGGCAAGCGTCATGAATGACTCGAAGGTCAGCTCGTCGGTCGGCTCGGGCTCTGTCTGGAAGTGATCGAAGACCCAGGCCGATTCGAAGCCGAGCCGCTCAGCCTGCTGCGCAACCGCGAGCGTTCGATCCCAGGCGCGACGCGGCTCCCAGCCGTCGTACTCGCCGGTCCAGCCCTGCGGCAGGACCACTCCGATATCCATCCAAAAGAACGTTACACGCGCGCGGTGGGCAGTATCATCGCGGCGACGCGGGTCATCGAGAGGGGCGAGGGAGGCTTCGGGATGGTCCATCGCGGACGTGCTTCGGGCATGATCGTGGCCATCGCCCTCGCGTTGACGGCCTGTGGCTCATCATCGACTGCCTCGCCGAGCATCTCCGCTGTCTCCGCGAAGCCGACCCCGCTGACACCGGCCGATCTGGCGCACGCCGTGGTGCAGGTGCTGATGTTCACTTCCGACGGCCTCATCGGCACTGGATCGGGCACCATCGTCGATCCGAGTGGGCTGGTGCTCACCAATGCTCATGTCGCCACGCCCAGCGACTTCAAGCTGACCGAGCTCCAGGTGGCGATCACCGGAGCCAGCGACCATCCGGCCACGCCGACGTATGACGCGGAAGTGGCCGCCGCGGACACCGTGCTCGACCTGGCCGTCATTCGCATCACCGCGACGCTCGATGGCAGTCCGCTGCCGGATCACTTCCCGTTCGTGTCCGTCGGCGACTCGGATGCGCTGGAGATCGGTGACGACCTCTCGATCTTTGGCTATCCCGGGATCGGGGGCAACACCATCACCTTCACCTCCGGACAGGTCAGCGGCTTCACGGGCGAGGCGGTCCTCGGTGACCGAGCCTGGATCAAGACCGATGCGACGATCGCGGGCGGGAACAGCGGCGGCATGGCCGCCAACGGCGCCGGCGAGATCGTCGGCGTGCCAACGCGCAGCGGCACCACCAGCGAGATCGTCGACTGCCGCGTCATCGTCGACACGAACCGCGACGGAGTGATCAACGACCAGGACACCTGCGTGCCGCTCGGTGGCTTCATCAACGGCCTGCGGCCGATCGCATTCGCCAAGCCGCTCATCACCGCGGCGCTGGGCGGGGTCGCCTACCAGCCGATCGGCGGCCTGCCGGAGCCCGGCGGGAGCCCGGCGGCCAGCGGCGGGTTCGACACCACGAACGTCAGCTTTGGCAAGACCACGTTCACGACCGACGTGACGGCGAGCGACGAAGCGGTCGACAAGGTCGACTGGCTCCCCACCGGTGTCGGCAAGCTGTGCGCGGTATGGACCTACGAGGGGATGCAGGCCGGCATGAAGTGGGAGGCCATCTGGTCGCTTGATGGCGCGGTGCAGGAGGAGCCCAGCTTCCTCGACCAGACATGGGCGCTTGATCCGGCCGGATCTTTCTGGGTCTGCGTCACCAACGCGGACGGCCTGACCTCCGGTGTCTATGACTTGGCGCTCAACATCGAGGGCGGGTTCCAGGCCGGCGGATTCGTCGCGGTCGGCGATGATCTGGCGCCGGTCACACTGACCCTGGTCAACAGCAGCGATCTCACCATCTGCTACCTATATGTCGCGCCGACCCTGGCGGGAAGCTGGGGCGCGGACCGCCTGGGTGAGCAGGACACCCTCGTGCCCGGCGGCAACGTGTCGTTCGACATCCCGTCAGGTCACTACGACCTGCTCGGCCGAGACTGCGACCACAAGGGCATCCTGTCCGAGACGAACGTGGACGTGACCGCGAGCACGACCCTCACCTACTCGTAGCAGGCGAAATCGATCTTTCCACCGCCGTCTGCCGGCATGTCCACCCGAAGCCCTCCGTGTGGAAACGAATGTGGATAACTTGGTGGACAGACCCCCTTCGCAAGGGCGACTCAGGCACTTACGATTCGGCTCGGCCTTCATTCTCGATCGCGTCGCATTCATCGGACCCGGCTGACAACCAGTCCTCATCTCGCGCTTCGGAGGCACGCCCACCATGTCGCAGCGGCTCACGCCTTCGCCTGCGCGACCCAGGCCGGGAGATTCTCCAGCCGATCAGCCTCCGCCCGACGTGGCCGCATTCATCCGCTTCTGCCATGGGCGCAAACGAGTCGGCTGGCCGGAGCTGTATGACGAAATGTGCGCGGTTGCCGCCCGTCGAGAGTTCAACGGATGGGATCACGACCAATTCGCGGCCCGCGGCCTGACCTTCAGCCTGTTCGAGATGCCCCGCCTCTCGGGGTGGGTACGTGCCGTCCTGGCGATGACCCCCGAGCCGGCCGACGGGATCGTCCCTTCAGCGGTCCAAACCTGAAAGGGGTCGCCGCCGCCGCCGCCGTATTGCCGAGCCCTTAGCCGGTCTGCATCGCCTCCGCCCACCGCAGAAAGTTGTCCACATCGCGGTCGTCGGTGGCTGGGGATGTCCACAAATCCAGGGCCAGATCGGCGTCTAATAGGTGTGGCGACGCGCCATCTCCCGCTCGATCATGCGTTCCATGACCATGTACTTCTCGATTCGCCGCCGCAGCTCGTTCGCCTCCGGCGTGTAGAGATGCACGAACTGCTGCAGCTCGAGCGAGAGCTTCCGGCTGAACATGCGGGCGTGGTCCAGGTTGCGCCGAAGCAGCACCTGGTCCATGCGACGCAGGTGCTCCTCGTTGAGAAGGTCCTCGTCACGCAGCAGCTGCTGGTCGACCTCGATCTGGGTCGGCTGAAGCTGGACTGGGGCGATGATGCGATCGTCGGACATGCGCCGCGCAAGTCTACCGAATGGCCACGCGGACGTCCCCTGCTCCGACCACGTTGAGTCAAGGGTCCGAAATGCCCCACAAAAGGGGCCGTTCGGCGGTGCCCAGCCCGTGGCCGGATGGGGGACAGTGCAGACATGGAAACGCGAACGATCGAGAAGGGAACTCCGACATGACATCACGCATCAGAATCCTGGGCATCGCACTGGCCGTCATCGGCCTGCTCTTCGTTGGCGCAGGCGCCTTCGCATTCATGAAGACGCAGGAGGGCACCGCATCTCTGCAGGCCTTCAGCGAGAAGCAGAACGTGAAGCTGGCCTACGACGACAAGGGCGTGCTGGGCGGCGCCAACCCGGAGGAGGCCGCCGGGATCATGTCCCTGCTGGTCAACGACTGGAAGTACCCCGTCGTGCTCGGCGACCTGAACCCGAATGACCCGCTGGTCAACACCGCCACCGAGTACATGTACCAGATGGCGACCATCAACTACCACATCCTGACCGGCACGCAGACGGTGGTCCTCACCGCGGATGCCAAGGCTGCCGATGGGACCATCATCCCGGCCGGAACGTACGACTTCCCAGTGGCTGGGCGCTACTACTCCGAGTTCGACCGCGCCAACCCGATCGAGGGTGCGGCGCGCGGCCAGGCCTGGAGCGGAACCGCACTTGGACTGATCGGTGAGCTTGGTGTCGGAACCGCCACGGCTTCTGCCCTGCAACTCGCGCTGGCGCTGGCCGGGCTGTTCGGGCTGGTTGGGCTGCTGGCGATGTTCACCGGCGTGGGACTTGTATGGGCCAGCCGGCAGCCGATGCCGGTCCTGGCGGAGTCCGTCCGCCCGGCAACCGTCGCCCCCGTTGGCGCGCTGCCGGTCGCGGTCGCAACTCGCTGAGCCTCCCCGTCTCGGGGCCGGAGTCCCGGGTAGATCTGAACGGCCATCCGTCGGCGTGACGGGTGGCCGTTTTGACGTAACCGGCAAATCGGTCAAACCTGACTTGAGAGCGGGACTCCCGAGTAGTAGAGTGCAGTCGAGTGGTGTCGCAGTGCACCGCTCCCGGGAGGGAGCTGAACCGTGGTGGCAGCTGGCGGCCTCGAGAGGATGATCCTCGAGGATCCGGTCGCGACCGTGTGCTTCAACCTCGACGGCACGGTGCGACTCTGGAACCCCGCCGCCGCTCGCCTGTTCGGCTATGAGGCCGAGGAGGTGCTTGGCCACCGCGCACCCACCGTTCCCCGTTCGGAGAATCGCGCCGCACTTTCCTTGATCAAGCGCATCGCGCGTGGGCAGAGCATCGAGGCCATGGAGATCCGGCGGCAGCGCAAGGACGGTGCCGCCATCGACCTGCTGCTGTACGAGTCGCCGCTGCGGGACGCCTCGGGCGCGATCAACGGAACGCTCTCGCACTATGTCGACATCAGCGACCGACAGCGGATCGAGGCGGCCCTCAGGCAGTCCGTCGAGGACCTGGAGCAGCGCGGCCGCGAGATGACGCTGCTGGCCGAGCTGGGCGAGCTGCTCGAGGCGTCGCAGACCCTGGACGAGGCCTACCAGGTCATCCTCAAAGTGGCTTCAGAGCTGTTCGAAGGCGATGCAGGCGCGCTGTACACGCTCGACCCCGAGCGCAACACGGCCGAGGCCGTCGCGGCGTGGGGTGACCCACCGCCATCTCACCAGGTGTTCTCTCCGACCGACTGCTGGGCGCTGCGGCGCGGGCGCATGCACATCGTCACGGCCGATGAGGAGCTGCGATGCCTGCATATTGCCGAGCCGATCACGGCAGGCGCGATCTGCGAGCCCCTTGCCGCCCAGAGCGAGACCCTCGGGATGCTGCACCTCCAGATCCGCCATCCCCGAGGGTCTGGCCTCCTTCCGCAACGCACGCGCGTGACGCAGACACTCGGCGAGCAGCTCTCCCTCGCGCTCGCCAACTTCAACCTGCGCGAGATCTTGCGCAAGCAGTCGTCGCGGGATCCGCTCACCGAGCTCTATAACCGCCGGTTCATGGAGGAGTCGCTGTATCGCGAGCTGCGACGCGCGTCACGCGAAGAGGGCACCGTCGGCGTCCTGATGATCGATCTCGACCGCTTCAAGGAGCTCAATGACGCATTCGGGCATGCAGCGGGCGACGCGGCGCTGCGCGCGATCGGCAAGATCCTGGAAGGGGCGGTGCGCGGTGGCGATATCGCCGCTCGCTACGGCGGCGAGGAGTTCGTGGTCGTCCTTCCCAATGCATCGCTTGCCGACACGGAGCGACGCGCGGAAGCGCTCCGCGAGGGAGTCAAGCGTCTCGCCACTCCGGCCTCGGGAGGGCTCTCCCCGCCCATCACCATGTCGGTCGGGGTGGCCGCCTACCCGGACCACGGCCAGACGAGCGAGGAGATCCTGGCGGCGGCAGACCGGGCGCTCTATCGCGCGAAGGCGGAGGGTCGCGATCGGGTTGCGGTCGCCGATCTAGGCGAGATGCAGGGGATCGAGATCGCCGGCGCCTGAGCTCGTGCGTGGTATGGTCGCGCCGCTCCCGCGTGGGCGGTCACGAGCGGTCGTCCCCGTAGCTCAGTGGACCAGAGCGGCTGCCTTCTAAGCAGCGGGTCGCAGGTTCGAATCCTGCCGGGGACGCCAAACCAAGAGCCTGGCCCTAGGATGTCGCATGCAGATCGTCACGGCCGAGGAGGCAGTCGCCGGCATCCGCTCCGGCGAGCAAGTGTTCGTGCACGGGGGAGCTGCTACCCCATCGGTGCTCCTCGACGCGCTGGTGGCCAGGGCGTCCGAGCTCGAGTCCGTGAGCATGGTGCACTTCCACACGGAGGGCCCAGGCCCACACCTCGCCCCGGAGATGGCGGCGCACTTCCGACACAAGGCGTTCTTCATCGGGGCCAACGCCCGCCGCGCGGTGAATGAGGGTCGCGCCGATTATGTGCCCATCTTCCTCTCCGATGTGCCGGCGCTGTTCTCCTCCGGCAAGCTCCCGCTCGACGCTGTTCTGCTCAACCTCACCCGCCCCGATGAGCACGGCTTTTGTTCACTCGGCCCCAGCGTCGACGCGTCGCTCGCCGCATCCAGGACGGCGAGGGTGGTGATCGCGCAGCTGAATGCAGCGCTGCCGCGTACGCTCGGCGACACCTTTGTCCATGTTTCGCAGATCCACTTCGGGGTGGAGGTGGACGTGCCGCCCTACGAGCACCTGGAGGCGCCTCTGGGCGACGTGGAACGTCGCATCGGCGAGAACGTGGCCGAGCTGGTCGCCGACGGGGCCACGCTTCAGCTGGGCATCGGTGCGATCCCCGCGGCTACCGCACTCGCCCTGCGGGACAAGCGCGACCTGGGGATCCATACCGAAATGTTCACCGACGCCGTCATCGACCTCGTCGTTTGTGGCGCGCTCACGGGGGCCCGCAAGGAGATCAATCGGGGAAAGATCGTGTCGGCCTTCCTGACGGGAAGCCGCCTGCTCTACCGCTTCGTCCACGACAACCCGATGGTCGAGTTGCGACCCGTCGACTACACGAATGACACGGCCGTGATCCGACGATTCAGGCGAATGGTCGCCATCAACTCTGCAATCGAGGTGGACGTCACGGGGCAGGTGGTGGCCGACTCCATCGGGTCACGCTTTTACTCAGGAGTCGGCGGCCAGATGGATTTCATCCGCGGTGCCGCTCTTGCGGAAGAGGGGCGCGCCATCATTGCCCTGCCTTCGACCGCTGCGGGCGGCTCGGTCTCACGCATCGCGCCGTTCCTGTCGGAGGGGGCTGGAGTGGTCACGACGCGTGCTCACGTCCGCACCGTGGTCACTGAATACGGGGTGGCAGAGCTTCACGGTCGCACGATCGCGGAGCGAGCGCGGGCGCTGATCAGCATTGCGCACCCCGACTTCCGCGACGCGCTCACGGCTCAAGCCAGGATGGTGCACTACCTGTAGTCAGATCTCGGCGATCGGCTGCGGCGTCATGCGAGGCCCGTAGCGGGGGGCGCCGATGCCGCTCGCCTCCAGCAGTCGCTGGACGCGCCCGCGCTGCCCGCGGTACGGCTCCAGCAGCTCGAGCATCCGCGCATCGTCAGCGCGCGGTTCGCGGGCGAGCGCCCACGCCACCAGGTTCGGCAGGTGGTAGTCGCCGACGCTGAGCGCATCCGGATCCCCGTAGGCGACGCGACCGACCTCGGCAAGCGTCCATGGCCCGATCCCCGGTACCGCACCCAGATGCGCATATGCATCCACCGGTGTCATCCGCTCCAGGCGCGGAGCGAGCCGTGCCGCCCGACGAATCAGATCCGCGCGCCGGCGCTCGAGCCCGAAGCGATGGAAGGCGAAGTAGGGGAGCTCCGCGAGCGCAGGGGCTGCTGGGGCGAGGCGCAGGCCGGCCGGTCCGGGTGCCGCTTCGCCGTGCACCGCGATGATGCCTCGGAACGCGGCGCGGGCCTCGGTCCCGGCCACCTTCTGCTCGCAAATCGCCGGCAGCAACGCCTCGAACGGGCGATTCGTGCGCGGCAGCCGCAGGCCGGGGAAGCGCCGTGCCAGCTCCCCGATGAGCCGGTGGTGGGGGGTAAGTGCCGCCGGGTCGTCGTTGGCTCCGACCAGATCGGCGGCACCCTCGACAGCCGCGGCTGCGCCCGGGCCCCAGGCCTGCACCGCAACGCCGTCCTTCACGGTGCGCAGCCGCATGGTGGCGGGGCCATCCAGCGTGCGGGTCGCGCGCCAGATCCCGTCAGGGGAGAAGCGGATCGTCGGGTCGCCGCGGCCGTGCGCGATCGGCCCGATCGTCAGCGCCAGCGCAATCGGGGAAGGGAGCGGGACGAAGTCCTCCGCGTCGGGCTCGGACATCGGCCCGGGCGTCAGCGACGCATGCTGAGGACGACCGGTGCCTCTGAGCGCTGGGCCGCCTCGAAGTCCTCGCGTGACTCGATGCCGCGGTAGCCCTCGGCGACGATGAGCTGCCCGCAGATGCCGCCCAGCGAGTTGCCAGGGCCGGGAAGCACCATCACATCGGGGGCCTCCTCGCGAAGAGCGACCCGCACGCTTACGGCGAAGCGGAATGGCGTCGTGACCTGCTCGACGAGGGTGTAGTCGCGAAGCGCGGCGGGATCAGTGGACCATGGCGACCAGCGTGTACCCCGCCCATCGATGAGCGTGGCGGACGGGGCCCGCCAGCCGAGGCTGCCAAGCCTCTCGCGTGCGATAGCGGCCACATGCGCCACCAGCGGCGTGTGGTACGGCCCGTGCTGGGAGAGGCGCAGCGGGAAGATGCGCTCACCGACCCGGACCGGAGCGAGGCGGCCGAGCAGGCGCGCCACGCCGGCCTCGTCGCCGGCCAGGACCGCGTAAGCGCCCAGGTCGATGCTCTCGTGCACATGTCCATCGCCATTCACCGCGGGGTCGGCCAGTGCCGCGGCCACTGCAGCGCGCAGCTGCGGGTCGGGGCGCCAGGCGGCATCGGCCAGGGGATAAATGACCTGCCCCCCGGGTCCGCCACTGGGCAGCGGCTCCTGCTGCAGGATCGCCATCTCCTGGACCAGCCGGAACGCGTCCTCGAATGGCAGCGCGCCCACGACGGCGAGGGCCGTGTACCAGCCCAGCGAGTTGCCGATCACTGCCGTAATCCGGTAGTCGGCCACGGCCGCCTCGGCATCCAGCATCGAGACCAGGAAGATGAGCGGCGAGGCGTGAATCGGCTGCAGGTGGCGGGACGGATCGAAGCGGTCGGCGCGGTCCAGGTCGAGCAGCGGTTCGAGCCCGTACTCGGCACGCAGCTGCTCGGCGCGCTGGACCCAGGGATGATCGATGGGCAGCGTCCCGAGCGATGCGGCGGCATACGAGCCGCGTCCGGGGCAGGCGAGGACAGCCCGGGGGGTCATACCGGCAGACGGCCGCTGACGGCGGTCAGTGCGGCAGCCACGATCTGGTCGGTGCCGACCAGCACGGCGCTGGTGGCGGTGCCGAGCGGCACGAAGCTGTCGATCGCCCGGACCGACCACAGCCGGCGACCGACTCCGGCTTCGGCCAGGTCCGCCACGATCGCGTCGGCCACGCCGCCGCCGGTGCGCCGGCACTCATCCACGACCAGCACAGCGCCGATTGCATGGGCCTGTTCGCGGATCGCCTGGTGGGGAAGCGGGTTGAGCCAGCGCAGGTCGAGCACGCGAGCCGCGATCTCGTGCTGCTCGCGTAGCCGTCGAGCCGCCTGCAGCGAAAGCCGCAGCCCGTTGCCGTAGGTGACGATCAACAGGTCGGCGATGCCCGTGTCGAGCGGCCCGTACAGGCCGACCTCGCCGGGGAGCAGGACGCTCGGCGGCGGCGGGTAGTCGGTCAGCCAGCCACCGTCGCCCTCGGTCTCCAGGTCCTTCTCGTGGTAGAGCGCGATCGGCTCGAGAAAGACGGTGATCCGGCCATCCTCGACACCCATCGCGATCGCGCCACGCAGCATGCGGGCCGCGTCGTCGCCGCGGGCCGGCGCGGCGAGCACCAGTCCGGGGATGTCGCGCAGGGCGCCGATGCTGTTGTCGTTGTGGAAATGGCCGCCGAATCCCTTCTGGTAGGCGAGACCAGGGACTCGCACCACCATCGGGTTGCGGAATTGCCCGGAGCTGAAGAACTGCAGCGAGGCCGCCTCGCCGCGGATCTGATCGAGCGCGTTGTGCAGGTAGGCCAGGTACTGGATCTCGGGGATCGGCAGCAGGCCGAGATGCGCCGCGCCCTGGGCGATCCCCAGGATCGAGGTCTCGTCCAGGAGCGTGTCGAAGACTCGACCGCTGCCGAACCGCTTCTGGAGTCCCTTGGTGACGTTATAGACACCGCCCTTGCGACCCACGTCCTCGCCGAACAGGATGATCTCCGGCCGCCTGCCCATCTCGTCGGCAAGGGCCGCGTTCAGGCAGCCGGCCAGCGTTCGCGCCGTCGGCAGCGTCGCTTCCTCGGGGAGGCCCCCGTCGTGCAGCTCGAGCCTCGCGGCAGGATCGAGCAGCGGGGTCGCGGCGCGGGCAAGGACCCGCCGGGGGTGATACGGGGCCATCGGCGCGACCACCTCCTCGGTGGTCTCGAGGCGAGGCCGCCGGGTCGCCTCGGCGGCTGCGGCCATCACGCGGTCCCGGGTCTCCGCGAGCAGCTGCTGCAGGTCCTCCGGCGTCGCCGCGCCGGTCTCGACCAGCCGCCGGGCGTTGCGCAGCAGCGGGTCGTGCGACTCGTTCTCGGCGATCTGCTCCGGAGTCCGATACGACTGCTCGGCATCGCTGCCGGCGTGCCCCCACAGCCGCACCGTGCGCAGGTGCAGGAAGGCGGGGCGCCGCGCACCGCGGACGAAGCGGATGGCCTCGGCGACGGTGTCCCACACCTCGTCGATCTCGCCGTCGGCCAGGTCGTAGCGAAGGTGCTCGAGGTTGCCGAAGCTCGATGCGATCCAGCCCTCCGGAGTCGGCACGCTGATGCCGGTCTGGTTGTCCTCACAGACGAACAGAATCGGCATCGGCAGGCCCAGGCGCACCGCATAGCGGGCGGTGTTGATGCCGGCCAGGGCGGTGGCGTGGTTGACACTCGCGTCCCCGAACGAGCAGAGGACCACCACGTCGTCGGGCAGGTCCGTTGCAACCCCCAGGCGGCGTGCACGGGACAGGCTGAAGGCGAGCCCCATCGCCTTGGGCAGGTGGCTGGCGATGGTCGAGGTCTGAGGCGGAACCCAGAGCGGGCGGCTGCCCCACACCTTGTGTCTGCCCTGCGCGATCGGGTCGTCGCTGCTGGCCACGATGCCGAGCAGCGCATCGAAGGCAGGCGTGCTTCCCGGCAGCTGGCGAGCGCGGGCCATCATCAGGGCGCCGGACCGATAGTGCAGGAAGGCAGGGTCGTTGATCCGCAGCTGTGCGCCGAGCACCGCGTTGTTCTCGTGCCCGGCGCTGCTGATCGTGTAGAAGCTGCGGTTCGTCTTCTTCAGGTCGCGGGCGGCCACGTCCAGCTGGCGCGACACCAGCTGATCCTCGAACAGCTCAACCGCCTTACGAGCGGTCAGTCCGCTGCCCTCCCGAATCGGAGCGTCGCCCGGCAGCCTCGGACCTGGCGCTGCCGCCAGCGCCAGGTAGTTGTCGAGGGCGGCCTCGACGATCGCGACGCGGTCGAAGGTCATGCGGATACGGCTCTCGCTGGTGATCGGCGGCGGAGGGGACCGTCATGATACCCGCCGAGTAAGCAGCTGATAAGCGGCTGGTAATGCCTTTCGTTGTCCCCTGACGACGCCCTGACCTGTGCCCTGCAGCTGCGGCGCAGCAGGAGCGCAGGGAGCGATGCAGATGACGCCTCGGGTGTTGACGCCGGCCGCGCATACCGGAGGTGGCTGGCCGGGCTGAGGCAGCCCCGTCAGCCGCCGAGCGAGATGCAGACGATGCCGGCCACGGCCAGGGCCACGGCCAGGACGCCCAGCCGGGGCAGAGCCTCCCGCAGCAGGACACGGGCCAGCAGCATGGTCACCAGCGGGTAGGTCCCGGAGAGCGCGGCCGAGATCCCGACCGGGATGGTGGCAAACGAGAGCACCACCATGCCATTGGCAGCAGCGTCCATCACGCCGGCCACGCCGATCAGCGGCAGGACCGGGCGCAGCTCGGAGCGATCCGAGCGCAGCAGCGCCAGGCCTCCGATCAGGAGCGAGGCCGATCCCCGGCTGGCGACCAGCGCCCACAGCTGGTCGTGCTCCGATGCGCGGTCGAGGAACACAAACCACAGGCCAAAGCCGAGTGCTGCGACCAGGGCGAGCCGCAGCCCTTCCCGGCTCACCCCGCGGGTCGTGGCGCCACTCGCTGCCGCGACCGCGGCGATGGCCAGCGCTATCCCGGCGAGCTGGAGCGGCTGGATGGAGGTGCCCCACAACAGGAAGCCGACCGAGAGCGGGATCAGCACCGCGCCGACCCCCGAGATCGCCGAGACGAGGCCCATGGCACCGATCGCCAGGGCACGGTACAGGGCCGCCAGCCCAAGGCCGCCGGCGATCCCGCCGAGGGCACCCAATACCAGCGTGGCAGTAGCGGGCGCGTCCGGTCGCAGCACGGCTACCGCTGCCAGCAGCAGGACGAAGCCGGCCACCTGTGCGCCGCCGGTGGCCAGCATGCCGCCGACGCGCCTCGCCGCCAGCCCGCCGGCGTAGTCTCCGGTGCCCCATGCGACCGCCGATCCGACGCCGAGCAGGACCCCGGGTTCGACCACCGCCACCCTCCACCAACCGCCCATCATCCCCGTCATCGGGGTCGTCGCCGACTCTAGCAGCCGTGCCGGGATCGGCTTGACAGGGGAGGGACCGCGCCGCACAGTGCGCCAAATCCTCCGCTGTGCCGAAGGGAGCCCGTGGCACTCGAATCGACGACGGCATCCCAGGCATCCGAGACCGCAGGTGCGACAGCGGCGGTCACCCTCGAGCGCCTCGTCAAGCGCTATGGCGACGTCGAGGCGGTGTCCGGAATCGACCTGCAGATCGCCGACGGCGAATTCTTCTCGATGCTCGGCCCCTCGGGCTCGGGGAAGACGACGACCCTGCGCATGATCGCCGGTTTCGAGACGCCGACAGAGGGACGGATCCTGCTCCACGGCAGCGACGTCACCGGCGTCCCGCCGTTCGACCGGGACGTGAACACGGTGTTCCAGGATTACGCGCTGTTCCCCCACATGTCCGTTGGGGAGAATGTGGCCTACGGCCTGGCCATCCGCAAGGTCGCTCGGGCGGAGCGGCAGGCGCGGGTCGCCGACGCGATGCGGATGGTGCGCCTGGAGGGCTACGACCGGCGCCGGCCGGGAAATCTGTCCGGAGGGCAGCGACAGCGCGTCGCGCTGGCTCGCGCCCTGGTCAATCGGCCGCGTGTTCTGCTCCTGGATGAGCCGCTCGGCGCGCTAGACCTGAAGCTGCGCGAAGAGATGCAGATCGAGCTGAAGGCGATCCAGGGCCAGGTCGGCATCACCTTCATCTACGTCACCCACGACCAGGAGGAGGCGCTGGTCATGAGCGACCGGATCGCCGTCTTCAACCGTGGCCGGATCGAGCAGGTGGGGACGCCTGCAGACGTGTACGAGCATCCTCGCACGACGTTCGTGGCGAGCTTTGTGGGGACGTCCAACCTGCTCGCAGGATCGGCGGCGCAGGCCGTGCTGGGGACGGACGGAACCTTCACCGTCCGACCCGAAAAGATCCGCGTTGCAACCCCCGACGACTCGGTCGAATCGGACGAGCAGTCTGCTGTTGGGCGGATTCGCGAAGTGGTGTACCTTGGCTCGGATACGCGCTATATCGTCGCCCTGGATGCCGGCGGCGAGCTGGTCGTAACGCAGCAGAACCTGCAGGCATCGTCGATGGAGGCGCTGGCCGCCCAGGGACGGGTGGTCCGCCTGATCTGGAAGCGCCAGCACGTGCTTGCCCTGAAGGGCAGCGAGGCAGTTTCGGGGGATCCGGGGGACGGAGAGGGAGCGGAAACCTGATGCGGAGACTAACGATCCCGGCACTCCTGGTGACGTTCGGCATCGTCCTTGCCGCGTGCGGCTCGTCGCTGCCGAGTGGAGCACTCGCCTCGCTCGGCGAGGGGGAAGGGACGCTCAACCTCATCATCTGGGATGGGTATGCCGAGAAGGGCGCGGTCGACAAGGCCTATGACTGGGTGACCGGTTTCGAAGCCGACACCGGCTGCAAGGTCAGCACCACGCCGATGACGGACTCGGCCAATGGCGTGCAGCTGCTGCAATCGGGCCAGTACGACGGCGGGTCGTTCTCCGGCGACGCCACTATCCGGCTGATGGCTGGCGGCGACGTCGCCCCGGTCAACGTCGACCTGATCCCCAACTATAAGGACGTCTTCCCGGGGCTCAAGCTCAAGGAATTCAACTCGAAGGATGGCGTCCCGTATGGCGTCCCGCATGGGCGCGGTCCCAACCTGCTGATGTGGAACACCGACGTCGTCAAGACTGCGCCGACCAGCTGGGACCCGATCTTCGAAGGGGCCGCGGCATACAAGGGCAAGATCAGCATCTACGACTCGTCGATCTACATCGCCGATGCCGCCCTGCACCTCATGCAGAAGAAGCCGGAGCTGGGGATCACGAATCCGTACCAGCTGAACGATGCGCAGTTCGCGGCTGCCATCGATCTGCTTCAGAAGCAGCACGACAACGGCGTAATCTACTGGCCGCTGCTGACCGACCAGGTCCAGTCGTTCGGATCGGGGGACACCGTGATCGGCACGACGTGGCCGTA
This sequence comes from Chloroflexota bacterium, assembly GCA_030853945.1. Lineage (GTDB taxonomy): Bacteria > Chloroflexota > Limnocylindria > QHBO01 > QHBO01 > CF-167. Next base: position 23,510 of record JALYUB010000051.1, on the reverse strand, counting down.
CCAGGTCAATCTGCTGAAGGGAGAGAAGGCTCCAGTGGCGGCCGTCCTGCCGGCGGAGGGTTCGACCGGCTGGTCGGACACCTGGATGATCTCCTCAAAGGCAGCGCATCCGAACTGCATGTACAAGTGGATGAACCACATGATCTCGCCCCAGGCCAACGCTGAGGCCACCATCTGGTTCGGCGAGGCGGCGGTCACGCAGAAGGCCTGTGACTTCGCGGAGACGATCCTGGCGGGCCATTGCAAGGACCAGCATGCGAGCGACGAGGCCTACTGGGACAAGATCTGGTACTGGACCACTCCGCAGGAGACCTGCGCCGATACGAACGATGCGACCAAGTGCAAGACCCAGGACGACTGGGTCGCAGCATGGACCGCGCTGCGGGGTGCGTGACCCCCGAGGCCGATCGACTTCGCGCTGATCTGATGCTCCCTGGGGGTCCGCCCCCGGGGAGCATCGCTGCCTCCCACGCTGTCGGGGAGAGCCAATGACCGCACCCGGCACCGCAATCGAATCCGCTTCCCCCGCTATGGGGCGAGGTCGCCGCCTGGCCCGCTGGCTGCACACGCGACCGGGCGCCCAGCTGCGTCTGCTGCTGGCTGCTCCGCTGGCCTGGATTGGCCTGGTCTACCTCGGTTCGCTGGTCATCCTCCTGCTCAACGCCTTCTGGGCCAAGGACTCGTTCACCGGCAAGGTCGCACCCTTCGACTGGACACTGGCTGCATTCGCGGAGATCTTCACCAACCCGGTGTATCGCACCATCGCGATTCGCACCTTCTCGATCGCCATCCTGGTGACCCTGACCGACGCCATCCTGGCCTTCCCGGTCGCCTACTACATGGCCCGCATCGCTTCGCCCCGGAAGCGAGGGATCCTGCTCGTGGCCGTGTTGATGCCCCTGTGGGCGGCCTACCTGGTCAAGATCTATGCCTGGCGCACGATTCTGCAGGGCAACGGCTTTCTGGCCTGGGTGCTGACCCCGTTCGGCATTGCGGGCCCTGGCCTGAATCAGCTGCCGAACGCCTGGCTGGTGCTCAGCTACCTGTGGCTGCCGTACATGATCCTGCCCATCTACGCCGGGCTCGAGCGGATCCCAGGCTCGCTGCTGGAGGCCTCTGCCGACCTCGGCGGTCGTTCCGGCGCGACCTTCCGGCGGGTGATCGTGCCGCTGCTGCTCCCCTCGCTGGTGGCGGGGTCGATCTTCACCTTCTCGCTGAGCCTGGGCGACTACATCGTCCCGAACCTGGTGGCCAACGCGAAATTCATCGGCAACGTGATCTACGACAACTCGGCGCTCGGCAATGTGCCGCTGGCCGCGGCCTACTCGCTGCTGCCGATCGTGATCATGGTGGCCTACCTCCTCGTCGCGCGGCGCCTTGGCGCCTTCGAGTCTCTTTGATGGAGGCGGCGGATGGTTGAATCCGGCTGGATCCGCGTGGCCCTACGCATCGCATCCGGGCTGGTCCTCGCGTTCCTGTACCTCCCGCTCGTCATCCTGGCGATCTACGCCTTCAACGAGAGCCGCCTGATGGCCTGGCCGCCGCCCGGCCTGACGCTGCACTGGTTCGGCGAAGCGGCCGCCAACCCGGCGATTCGCGCCGCATTCCTGAACTCGGTCCTGGCTGCCACGGCGGCGACGGCGATTGCGCTGGTGCTCGGCACGCTGGCGTCTCTCGGGGTCCAACGATTCCAGTTCTTCGGGCGCGACAGCATTGCCTTCATGCTCGTCCTGCCGATCGCGCTGCCCGGCGTGATCACCGGCATCGCGCTGCAGACCACCTTCAAGACCATGGGCCTCAACTTCGGCCTGGTCACGATCATCGTCGGCCATGCAACCTTCTGCGTAGTGGTCGCCTACAACAACGTCGTGGCGCGCCTGCGGCGTCTGCCCCGCACTCCCGAAGAGGCATCGTCGGACCTTGGAGCCGATACCTTCCTGACCTTCAGACGCATCACCATGCCCGGACTGCGGACCGCGCTCCTGTCGGGCGCGCTGCTGTCCTTCGCGCTGTCCTTCGACGAGGTCATCGTCACCCTGTTCACCGCCGGTGCGGGAACCCAGACCATCCCGATCTGGATCTTCACCGCAATCCAGCGTCCCACCGAGCTGCCGGTGGTCAACGTGGTCGCCCTCGTGCTCGTCCTGCTGTCGGTGATCCCCGTCTACCTGGCGCAGCGAATTGGGGGCGAGGCGGCCAGCGTCACGCGCTGAGCCCCCGACATGGACCGATCACTTCCTCCGTCTCTCATGGATCTGCCCTGGGACCGAGACGAGCCTCCGAACGCCGCAAGCGTCGCGCAGCGCCTGCGCGACGCCGGGGTCGAGCCCCATGCCTGGTGGAACGGCCCTGGAGAGCGCTACGGCGTGCACAGCCACGCCTACACCAAGCTGCTGGTCTGCGCCGCCGGGTCGATCACGTTCCTGGTTGGCTCTGACGCGGTCCCCGTGGAGCTTGGTCCGGGGGATGGATTCATCCTTCCGCCGGGCACGCCACATGCGGCAACCGTCGGGCCGTCGGGCTGCACCTGTCTGGAGGGATACCGCTAGCCGGGCTTCAGCAGCAGATCCGGCCGGTCTCGCCAGTGCTCCAGGAAGCGGTAGAAGTTCCTCTTGCTGAGGCGATCGCGCTCCTCCGGCGGATAGGCCTCCCAGCCCCGATGCGCATGGCGCACGACCGGCAGCGACGCGATCCGCACCGCTCGCCAGCCCGCGTCGCGAACCGCGAACGAGAGGTCCAGGTCGGCGTGGCGGTAGAAGCGATAGTGGCCGTCTAAGCCGCCTGTGGCGCGCAGCGCCTCGCGCCCGATGGCCAGGCAATAGCCCTCGACCGCCTCCACCTCGCCGGGTGGCGCCTCGACGAATTGGCGGCCGTCGCGACTGGTCACGCCCCAGCCGCCGGCGACACCAACCCGAGGATCGTCGAATGCGGCAAGCAGCGGGGTGACAATGTCGCCGGTCGGCTCGAGCGAGGTGTCGAGCAGGATGGCGACCGCGCCCCGGCAGCGCCGAAGCGCCAGGTTCAGCGCGTCCGCCCAGCCGAGGCGGCCGGCGGTCGACAGCACCGTGGCTTCGGGCAGCGATCCGTCCTGTGGCCACGCCTCGGCAAGCAGGGGTTGAATCGGTGAGCTGGGGGCGTTGGCGACTACCAGGAGCTCCCAGCTGCCGCCTGGCTGGTGCGCGGCGAGTCCCCGCAGCAGCCGGTCGAGATCCTCCGGATGGTCGTCAACCACGAGCACCACCGACGCGCTCAGGCTGGCCGGCTCCTCCAGGAGGCTGGGCAGATCGGCGGCGGCCGGCGGCAGCCAGGGACGCGCGGTCGAGCCGTCAGGGGAATCGACCGCATCCCAGCCGAGGGCGTGGATCCGGTCCCGCAACGCATCGGCCGCCGACCAGTCGCGTGCGTCCCGCGCGGCTGCGCGCTCGTTCAGCAGCGCGGCCACCTCTGGTGGCAGCTGTCCTGTCACCCGCCCCCGGCCGGCCATAGAGCGGTCCGGCCGATCGGCCGGCCATCGGCATCGCGTTCGAGCTGATGCGCCCCGCCCTCGGGCGGGTCGTAGCGCAGTCGCTGGACCGGCCTGCCTTCGACGAGGTGGCTCTGGACGATCTCGGCCGCATCCGCCGGGGTCAGGGCGGCGTACCAGACGCCATCGGGGTAGACCACGGCCATCGGTCCGTTCCCGCACTGGCTGAAGCAGCCGGAATGGTTGACGCGCACCCGCCCGGCAAGATCGGCGGCGCGAACGGCTGCCTTCATGGCGGCATGCACCCCCAGCCCGTCGCCATCGACCGACGGGCACCACTCGCCACGGGTGCAAACGAAAACGTGTCGTTCATAGACCGACATTCGCGGGAAGTACTCCACCCTGCGGATCGAAAGTACCGGGGCTCAGCAGCCCACCCCAACCTTACTATCCGGCCAGAAGCGGCGCCCTCCCCACCCAATGGGTCCGCGTGCGCTCCAACAGCACTGGGAAACCGACACCGATGATGACCAACGAGGTTGGGAAGCTGCTCACGGCGACCGAGGTCGCCGAGATGCTCCACCTGCACGTGAACACGGTCAAGCGGCTCGGCGATCGCGGCGAGATCCCGTTCTACCGGGTCTGCAAGCGCGGCGATCGACGCTTCCGCTACGACGACGTGCTGGACTTCCTCCGCCGCGCGAAGTAATCCGCGCCAATTGATGCCGGTCCCGGTTTGCGCCGGGACAGGCCCCGTTCCCGCCAGGGGGCGCGTAACGACCGTCGAGGTGCCAATCTCTCGGCGGTCGTTTCGATTCCGACGATAATGCCCGGACCGATGTCCGACGAACCGCAGCAGCGCCTCGCAGAGGGGCAGCGCCTCCTCGACGGGGGCGACCTCGACGCGGCGGTGCAGATCCTGGCTCCCCTGACGGGCCACCCCGATCCCGACCTAGCCACCGCCGCCTGGCTGGCGATCGGCACCGCCCGCTACCGCCTCGATGACGAGGCCGGTGCCCTCTTGGCCTGGCGCCAGGCGGGCGAGCGCGGTGGTGCCAGCGCATGGATCGGATGGCGCTCGGTCGCGGAGCAGCGCGTCCGCGACGGGGAGCTGGACGAGGCGATCGCCGCCTATCGCGAGGCGGATCGGGCAGCCCCGCCAGAGGAGCGCGGCGCGATCGCCAACCGGATCGCGTGGCTGCTCAAGGAGACGGGACACGACTTCGCCTCGCGTCGCCAGTTCAATCGCGCTCGCGGCCCGTATGCCAGCTACGCCGCCTATGTCACCTGGGCGCTCGTCGCGATCAACGTGGTGGTGTTTCTGGTTGACGCGATCCTGTCCGGCGGGTCCGGCTTCTCGCTGACGGGAGGCAGCGGCCCGCTCTCCGAGGCGGGCGCCGTGTACGGCCCGGCGGTGGCGTCCGGGGAGTGGTGGCGCCTGATCACCGCAGCGTTCCTGCACCTCGGGATCCTGCACATCGGATTCAACATGTACGCGCTCTGGCTGTTCGGGCCCCTGATGGAGCAGATGTACGGGCACCTCGAATATGCCGTCATCTACCTTCTCTGCGCGCTCGGCGGGAACGTGCTGACGATCCTGGCGGCGCCGAACGTCCCGGCGCTCGGAGCCTCTGGCGCCATCTTCGGCCTGTTCGGCCTGGCCTTCATCGTCTCGCGCCGGCGCCATCTCCTGCTGGGACCGCAGGCCAGGGCGATGCTGTCGCGGGTCGGGACGCTGCTCGTGCTGAACCTGATCATCACGTTCAGCGTTCCGTTCATCAGCTGGACGGGCCACGTCGGCGGCCTGGCGGTCGGTGCCGTGATCGGCCTGCTGCTGGCCCCGACCAACGTGCCGACCCTGGGCGGGATGTGGCGCGCCCCCGACGGTTCGCTGCTGGCCCGACGCATCTCGCCATCCCTGCGGGTCAGCGCCTACCTGCTGGTTGCCGCCGTGCTCGTGCTGGGGACGTACGTGGCGATCCAGCAGCTGGGCTGAGCGCCGCCCCGGCCGCTGCGTATCATCTCGGCGATGTGCTACCAGACTGAAGCCCGGCCGCCGCTGCCCCCGATGCGTGGCTCTGCGCTGGACGCCCGCGAGCTGACCCTCACCTCGGCGGACGGGACCGCCGTGTCGGCCTACGCGGCGCGGGCGGCGAGCCCGAGCGGGGCTGGGATCGTGGTCCTTCCCGATGTCCGTGGCCTGCACCCGTTCTTCGAGGAGCTTGCACTTCGGTTCGCCGAGGCGGGCGCCGATGCCATCGCGATCGACTATTTCGGCCGGACCGCCGGGACCGCGCCGCGCGGCCCGGACTTCGACCATGACCCCCACATTCTTCAGACTCGCCACGCGACGCTCAACGCCGACGTCGCCGCGGCGGCCGCCCACCTGCGATCCCCGGACGGAGGAGCGGTGGAGCGGCTGTACACGGTTGGCTTCTGCTTCGGCGGGCGCCTCAGCTTCCTGCAGGCCGCATCGGGGATCGACGCGGCGGGAGTCATCGGCTTCTACGGCTGGCCGGTCGGCACCAACCGCGCGGGGCTGCCGGCTCCCGTCGACGAAGCAGCGCGATTCACCTGTCCCGTCCTGGCGATCTGGGGCGGCGCCGACCAGGGGATCGGCCCGGATGCGGTGCGGGCCTTTGATGCAGCGCTGGATGCTGCCGGCAAGCAGCATCGGACCGTCGTCTACCCCGGAGCCCCGCACTCCTTCTTCGACCGGGCTGCGGACAAACACGCATCGGCGTCTGAAGATGCCTGGCGCCAGGTCCTGGGGTTCATGGGGATCGCCGAAGCCCCCGCGGGGTAGAGGTCAGGCCCCCGGGGCGGGCTGGCTGCTGGAGATCGGCGCCGGGCTGCGCGGCTTCATCGGCCGCAGATAGAGCGCCAGCACGCTTACCACGTAGGCCACCCAGGTCAGCAGGGTGGTCCACTCCGGGGTCGCGCTGTAGCCGAACACGGCGCGCAGCAGCTGGCCCAGCAGGTGGCCACCCTCGGGCGTATCCGACAGCACGCGGCTGAGGTCGAACGCGATTGCCGTCCCGACCCCGATCAGCCCAGCCTCGATGAACTCGTGGGCAGCGTGGCTCACCAGTCCGCCGGCGATGAAGACCAGCGCGACGCCGGTCCAGCGAAAGAAGCGCGCCAAGTTGATGACCCGGGCGCCACGATAGAAGCCGTATCCGAGCAGCGCGGCGATCAGGATCCCGATCAGCGCTCCGACCAGCGTGCCGGCTGCACCGGCGTGCTCCGTGGTGGCCGCCGTCGCCTGCCCCAGCAGGAAGAGCGAGGTCTCGATGCCTTCGCGGACGACCGCGGTGAAGGCGAGGATCGAGAGCGCCCAGACGCTGCCGTCGGTGAGCGCCCTGTCCACGCCGGCCTGCAGCTCGCCCTTGATGTTGGCGGCGGTGCGCCGCATCCAGAACAGCATCCAGGTCACCACGCCGGCTGCCAGCAGCATGGCGGTGCCCTCGAAGTACTGCTCTGCAGGAGCCTTCAGCCCTCCGATGCTGATCCACAGGAGCGCGCCGACCGCGGCGCTGACCGCGAGCGCGGCACCGGCCCCGACCCAGATGCGACCGAAGTGACGGGTATTTCCGGTCCGCGCCAGGTAGGCCAGGATGATGCTCACGATGAGCGCCGACTCGACCCCCTCGCGGAGGCCGGTGAGCAGCCCGGTCGTCAAGAAGCCGATATCCAATGGCTCTCCCAAGCGCCACGCCGTGGGGCCGATCAGGCCTCTCCGGCAGTCCTGCCAGAAGGCTAGCCGAGGCCCATACACGCGTCAAACGAAGTCTGACTATCGACGTCGGGATTAGCGTCGACGACCCGTCCGCGGGGCATCCGAAGGCTAGAATCCGAACGCCATGATCGACTTCTCGCTGACCGATGCCCAGCGCGACGTGCAGCGCACGGCCCGCGTCTTCGCCGAGCGCGAGATCCTGCCGCGCATTCGCGAGCTGGACTCGACCTCGACTTACGATCGATCCCTGTACGAGAAGATGGGAGCCGCCGGCTTCCTGGGCCTGCCGATCCCCGAGCGGTACGGTGGGGCCGGGATGGACTACATCGCCTTCGCGCTGCTGTGCGAGGAGATGGAGCGCGCCGATACCGCCTTTCGGGTCGTCCTGTCGGTGCACACCGGGCTCAACTCGCTGACCCTGCTGCAATGGGCAAGCGAGGAGCAGAAGCAGCGGTATCTCGTGCCGCAGGCGCGCGGCGAGAAGCTGGCGACGTTCGGCCTCACCGAGCCGGGAGTGGGCAGCGACGCCGCCAAGCTGTCGACCACCGCGCGCCGCGATGGAGACCGCTACATCCTCAACGGCAGCAAGATCTGGATCAGCCTGGGCGATACGGCCGACCACTGCCTGGTCTTCGCCACAGTGGACAGGAGCCTTGGCCACAAGGGCATCACCGCCTTCATCGTCGAACGCGGGTTCCCGGGCTTCTCGTCCGAGTCGCTGCACGGCAAGCTCGGTGTGCGCGCGGGAAACACCGGCATCCTGACCTTCTCCGACTGCGAAGTCCCGCTCGCCAACCGGGTGGGGGAGGAGGGCGAGGGCTTCACCATCGCCATGAGCGCGATCGACCAGGGCCGCTATACGGTGGCGGCCGGATCGGTCGGGCTGGCGCAGGCGTGCCTGGATGCATCGGTCAAGTACGCGCACGAGCGCAAGGCGTTCGGCGAGGAGATCGGGCAGCACCAGCTGGTGAAGCAGATGATCGCCAGGATGTATGCCGGCATCGAGGCGGGCCGGCTGCTGGTGTTCAAGGCCGGCTGGAAGAAGAACGCCGGCGAGCGCAACACGCGCGAGACGGGCCTCGCCAAGTGGTTCACCACCGATCACGCCGTGCAGAGCGCGCTCGACGCGATCCAGATCCACGGGGCCTATGGCTACAGCGACGAGTATCCCGTCGAGCGGTACCTGCGCAACAGCAAGGGTTCAGTCATCTACGAGGGAACGTCGCAGATCCACACCCTGATGCAGGCCGACTACCTGCTCGGCTACCGCCAGGACCACGCGCTGCGAATGCCCCAGCCTCCATTCGAAGGCGAGATGTAAGGGGCTACGCCGACTCCCCGAGCCCGGCGCCAGTCCGGGCGCCCAGCGCCACCAGGACGATGAAGAGCGCGGGCAGGATCAGGAACAGGGCGGTGGTTTCCGGGCTTGAATATGCGAACGCCCAGGGATCCGGTCCTGGTGCTGGACACGGGGTGCCGATTTCACATGGAGTGGCCCGCATCGACGACATCCCAATCGCCACGAACCACCACAGGGCAATCGGCAGGAGAGGTGGGATCACGAGAATGCGTCGCCAGGCGCCACCCGCCCAGAGGGCAGCCACGGCACCGATGACGGCGCAGGCGGTGGCGCCGCCTACGATCAAGGCCTCGGCGATGCCCATCCAGGGCAGGCGTCCCCGCCAGTAGGCATCGACCAGCGAGTAGCCGGGGTTGGCCAACGCTTCGGCGATCGAATACGCGCCGAGAACGAGGAACCCGATGCCGAGCACGCCGAGAGATGCGGCGGGCAGCCACCATCGGAGACGGGTCATGGCTCCAGGTCGGGACGCTCTTCAGCGTCGTCGCGCCAGGGCCCGGGGCTCGGTTCGGGGACGGCGACCCGGCGCATGTGCATGCGCGGCGCGCCCGGCGTCGGCGGCGACAGCGCCAGGATCGCCAGCAGGGCAGCCGGCATGAGGACCAGCAGCGCGGCGGTCGATGGCAGCGCATTCGCAAAGGCCACCGGATCCGGCCCCTGGAAGCGGGGATAGGGAATCACCGCGAGTGCCGTCAGCCACCACAGGGCGGCAGCTGCCGCGGCAGGCACGAGCAGCGCGCGTCGCCACCAGCCGCCCTCGATCGCGATCGCCACAGAGCCCGCGACGAGCCCCATCGCCCCTCCCGCGAGGGACGTCACGATGCCAATCGGCGTCCAGGGGAGGCGTCCGATCCGATACCCGTCGACCAGCGAAAGGCCGGGGTGGTTGAGCACCTCGACCCAGGCGTAGACGAGCAGAATCGAGGGCCCGATGACCACCAGGGCGAGCGCCATGGCGGCCCACTGGTGGGCTCCGGCGGCCAGGCGGGCGCGCGCTGGATCGGCCATGGGCGGCACTATACTCGGGCCGATGAGTCGCGCCGTCGAGCTGCTGCTGGGATTGATGCTGCTCGTCATCGGGCTCCTCGTGCTCGCCAGCGAGCCGCTCGGCAACTGGTTTGCCGGCCTCGGCATCAGCGACGAAGTGCTCGCCTGGTGGCCGGCCATCGTGGTCGTGCTGTCCGCCTTTTTCCTGGTGCCGGCGGCGCTGCCGGGGCCGAATCGGCGGCTGCGGGCGGGGATGGTGATACCCGGCGCGTTCCTGGCCGGGGTGAGCGCCGCGCTGCTGTACACCAGCCTCAACAACCTGTGGGGTGCCTGGTCCTACCTCTGGACGGTGATCCCGTTCTCGATCGGCATCGGGCTGTATGCCGCCGGCTGGATCGCCGACCTGCCGGCGTTCAAGTGGATCGGGTCCGGCATGGCGGTCGGCGCGGCAATTGCCTTCCTGGCGTTCACGACGGCCTTTGGCGGGGAGACCTTCCGCCTGGTCGGCTCGATCGCGATCATCGTGCTGGGACTTGCCCTGGTGGCCGGGGGCCTGGCTGAGCGGCTGAGCCGCAAGGGGACCGGCTAGCCGGGCGCCTCGACCAGCCAGCGGTCGAACCAGGCCAGGATGCGCTCCATGCGATCGATGCGCCGGTCGGGGCGGCCGTAGTTCTTCATCTCGTGGTGCTCCTCGGGGTAGAGGATGTACTCCGCCTCGCGACCCAGCGCTCGCAGCGCCTCGAACAGCTGCTCGTTGTCCGACGCGGGACAGATGCGGTCCTCCTCCGACTGCAGCAGCAGCAGCGGCGTGTGGATTCTGGCCACCTGGCTCAGCGGTGACGTCTGCCACAGCCGCAGCATGCCGGCCCGGGTCAGCGGGTCACCCAGCTTCCAGCGGCGGTCGTAGTGGATGCCGAAATGCGAGTTCGCCCAGGCCGAAACCTGGTTGCTGACGCCGTTCTCGCCGACGGCAGCCTTGAAGCGGTCGGTCGCCCCGATCAGCCACTGGGTCAGGAAGCCGCCGTATGACAGCCCCATCACACCCAGCCGATCTGGATCGGCGAGATCGCGCGAGACGGCTGCGTCGACGGCGGCGAGCGCATCGTCGGCGTCCACCTCTCCCCACCGACCGCGCAGCGCGCCCGACCATCGCTCGCCGAACGAGGCAGAGCCACGGATGTTCGGCATCAGCACGCGATAGCCGGCTGCGCACAGCTGGATGCTGTCCATGGTGCCGCCGGGCCCCCACGCGCCGGCCGGCCCGCCGTGCAGCTGCAGGATGGCAGGCAGCGGCCGAGCCTTCGCTCCGGCAGGCGACGCGATCCAGACCTGCATGCGCCCGGCGGGCGTATCGACCCACAGCTCGTCCCAGCGCGGCAACGGGAAGCGGGTCTGCCAGGAAGCGCCATCGCGCGTGATCGCTCGCAGGCGGGCGGGTGGACGGCTCCCCTCGGCCTCGACGCCATAGATCTCGGCGGCATGCCGATCGAGTCCGGCGCTGAGGGCGATCCTCTGCCCGGCAGCAGCCAGCCCAGCCCCGACGACTCGCCCCGGGGCGATGATCGGCTGGGGATCGCCGGAGGTTCGAACCCGGTACGGCAGATTGCGGCCGTCGGCTGCGACCATCACCAGCAGCTCGTCGTTCGACAGCCAGATGGGCCCGGGGCCGTCCTCGGCAAGGACGAGGTCTGCCCATGCCTCGCAGCCGATCGAGCGGTCCAGCCTGGGGGTCAGGCTGCGCGGCCTGCCGCCGGCAGACGGAGCGATCCAGAGGCGGATCGGGACCTGCTCGCCGGCGTCGGCAACGTCGTTCCCCACGAAGGCGAGGCGTCGACCATCCGGCGAGATGGCCGGCCGTTCCACGCTGCCGCGCAGGGCGATCAGCGGGGTCTCCCTGCCTCCATCGGCGGAGACCCGGTAGATGGCGGATCGCGGCAGGATGTTGGCATCGGCGCCCATGTCCGATGCAAAGGCCAGCCAACCGCCATCGGGCGCCCAGGCGGGCTGTTTGACGTCGAAGTCGCCTCGGGTCAGCTGGCGCGGGGAACCGCCCCGGCGCGCCGGCACGACCCACAGGTGCGTGCGACGGTCCAGGTGGCCGGCCTCGTCGTCGCGGAAATCGGTGCGGGTGATGCGACGTGCCGTGGGCTGCCGACCCTTCACCTCGCGTCCGACCACGAAGAGCGGCGCGCCACCGGCAGCCAGCAGTGCGATCCGCGTCCCATCGGGGCTCCAGCCGGGCGCTCCGGCCCCGTGTGCGAGCCTGGTCAGCTGCCATGGCTGGCCGCCCTCCAACGCGACGATCCAGATCTGCGGCTCGCCTGTCGCTCCTCGCTTCCCGGCAACATCTGCCGGGCCGCGCACGAAGGCCACCCGGCGGCCGTCGGGAGAGATGGCCGGGGTGCCGTCGCGCACCGGTCCGTCGGTGAGCCGACGAGCTCGTCCACCTGCCCACGGAGCGATCCACAGGTGCGAGCGATAGGCGCCGCGCTCGACGGTGCGCCGGGCATACACCAGCGACTCGCCGTCGGGAGACAGGTCGAATGATTCGATCGCCACCTGGGCGTTGACCAGGGCACGGGCCGTCGGCGCTGTCATCGAGCGCCGAGCATAGTCGACCGCGCGCCGCGAATCGTTGACCGGCGCCATCGTCGTGTGCCATCCTCGACCCCCGGTCAGCCAGCACCTCGAAGGAGAGTCGGATGCTCCAACGCCCAGGCCCGCGCGCGCTGTCCCTCATCGCCACCTTCAGCCTGTTGCTGGCCGCGTGCAGCGGCAGCTCGCCGAGCGGGCACCCAACGGGCAGCGCCGGAACCGCGATGGGCGGCACGGTGAAGATCGGGATCGGCGGCAGCCCGGACAGCCTCAACCCGGGCGACGGCCTGCTGACCGAGGCGTACACCCTCTACGAGCTGGTGTACGACACGCCGATCAATCTGACCGCGGATGGCAAATACGAGCCGGAGCTGGCCAAGAGCTGGGCCGTCGCTCCGGACGGCGTGACCTGGACCCTGGAGCTGGTAGACAACGCGAAGTTCCACGACGGCACGCCGCTCACCAGCGCGGACGTGAAGTACACCCTGGAGCTGTACCGCGACACCGCCGACTTCCCGTACCTGTCGAGCTACCCCGACGTGTTCGAGAGCATCGAGGCGCCTGATCCCACCCACGTCGTCATCAAGACCAGCGCCCCGGTCGCGAACTTCGAGTATCGGCTGACCTTCATGTACATCCTGCCCAAGCACATCTGGGAGAAGGAGAAGGACCCGGTCGCGTTCGAGAACGCAGCGATGATCGGCTCCGGGCCGTTCAAGCTGGTCGAGAACAAGCAGGGTCAGTTCACCCGGCTGGCGACCAACAAGGACTACTGGAAGGAGCCGCCGCATATCGACGGCGTCACGTTCCAGACCATCGCCAACGCCGATGCGCGGGTGGCGGCCATTCAGCACGGCGATATCGACGTCATCACCGAGTACCTGCCGACTGCCCTTCCCGCGCTGAAGAACACTGAAAACGTGAAGACGCTGATCAGCGATCCGGTGGCAGGCGGGATGCGCGACATCTTCTTCAACGTCGCTGATCCGGCGAACTGCCCGCCGGACAATCCGGACACCCCCGCCAACGACGCCGGGGTCTGCTCGGGCCATCCAGCGCTTCGCGACGTCCAGGTGCGCCGGGCGCTCTCGACGGCCGTCGACAAGCAGCAGCTGATCGACGTGGCGCAGCTCGGGCTGGGAACGCCGGGGCTGACCTTGGTGCCGACCGGCCTCGGGGATTTCTTCGCCAACGAGGTGGCCGACTACAAGTTCAGCGTGGACGCGGCGAACCAGATCCTGGACAAGGCTGGATACAAGGACACGAATGGCGACGGCGTGCGCGAATGCAAGGCCGGACAGGGCTGCACGGACCTGACCTTCCGATTCAACTACCCGACCGATATCGACTCCGCTCCGCGAGAGGCAGAGCTGGTGCAGGCGATGTGGAAGGCGATCGGGGTGAAGATCAAGATCCAGGGGCTCGACCCGGACACGCTGACCAGCGCCTGCTGCCCGACATTCGACTATGACGTGATCATGTGGCACTGGGGCTCTGACCCGGACCCGGCGTTCCTGCTGGGCGTGCCGCTGTGCACCGAGGTGACGACGGGCTTCAACGAGACGGGCTACTGCAACCCTGCCTACGACACGCTGTACGAGAAGCAGGGGATCGAGCCTGACCACGCCGCACGGGTCGCCACGATCCACCAGATGCAGCAGATCCTGGTGGACGATGCGGTGTACGTCATCCCGTTCTACGAGAAGCAGCTGCAGGCCTACCGGACCGACCGGTTCAGCGGCTGGTGGGAGGGCGCGACGTCCTGGGGCCTGGAGGATCCGAGCTCGCTGACGGTGGTGCGGCCGGTCTCGTAGCGCGCAGGCGGGCCATCTCCCCGGGAGCGACGAGGTGAGCGGGCGCGGCGCGTTCCTGGCGTCCAAGGTCGCATGGGCGATGGTGACGATCATCATCGTCGTCACCTTCAACTTCTTCCTGTTCCGCGTGCTGCCCGGCGATCCCGCCAAGGCCGGCATCCGCGATCCGCGGCTCAACCCCGAAGCGCAGGCCGCGCTGACCGCGCGCTTCGGGCTGGACAAGCCGGTGCTCCTCAACCTCAAGGGTGGCAATCCGCTCGACTCCCAGTTCTTCGCCTACCTGGGTGCCCTGGCCCAGGGCGACCTGGGGCAGAGCTACGCGTTCCGCGACAAGCCCGTCGGATCCCTGATCGGCGAGGCGCTGGTGAACACCATCTGGCTGGTGCTGCCGGCCGAGCTGCTGTCGATCGTGCTCGGCGTGCTGCTGGGCCTGGTGGCAGCGTGGCGACGACGAACCTGGATCGACGTCTCGGCACTCACCTTCAGCCTGTTCCTGTGGTCGCTGCCGACCTTCTTCCTGGGGATCATCCTGCTGTTCGTCGGCGCCAGCTGGTTCGACCTGCCCACTGCGGGCAGCAGCACCATCGGGGCGACCTACGCCGGCTGGTGGGACGCGCTCGCCGACCGCGGCCGCCACCTGCTGCTGCCCACCGTGACCTTCACGCTGGTCCTGCTGGGCGAGTACATGCTGATCATGCGCAGCAGCGTCATCGACGTCTTCAGCGAGGACTACATCCTCACCGCCAAGGCGAAGGGGCTGTCGACGTTCAGGATCATCAAGGATCACGCCCTGCGCAACGCCATGCTGCCGATGGTGACCCTGATCGCCATCAACCTGGGCTTCACCGTCTCGGGTGCGATCCAGGTCGAATCGGTGTTCTCCTGGCCGGGCATCGGCGCGCTGACCGTCGACGCGGTCGCCAAGCGCGACTACCCCGTGCTGCAGGGGGCGTTCCTGCTGCTGGCGGTGAGCGTGGTGCTCGCCAACCTGGTGGCCGAGGTCATCTACGGCTGGCTCGACCCGCGGGTCAGCGAGGGATGAGCCGATGACGGCCGTGATCGAGGCCGCTGCGCCGCACGCCGGCCTTGTCGCCGCGCCGCGCAGCATGCTGCGCAGCGTCCTGCGCCGGCCGATGGGCCTGATCGGCGCCGCGATGCTGCTGATCGCCCTGTTCGTGGGCGTGTTCGCCCCGCTCATCGCACCGTACGATCCGTTCGCCAACGTCCACGTCTCGATCTCCGACATCTACCAGAAGCCATCGGTGACGCACCTGCTGGGAACCGATGACGGCGGCAAGGACGTCCTCTCCTCGCTCCTGTACGGCGCCCGGGTGTCCCTGCTGGTCGGATTCTCGGCGGCGCTCATCTCGCTCCTGATCGGGGGAGTGATCGGGATCGTGTCCGGGTACCGCGGCGGCCGGATCGGCGCCTCGCTGATGGGCATCACCGACTTCTTCCTGGTGATCCCCGACCTGGCGCTGCAGATCGTGATCGTGGCGATCGCGGGGCAGAGCCTGGTGAACATCATCCTGGTCATCGGCGCGCTGGGCTGGACCACCACCGCCCGCGTGGTTCGTGCCCAGACCCTGTCGGTGCGCGAGCGCAAGTTCGTCTTTCGCGCCCGCGCCATCGGCGCCGGCGACCTGCACATCCTGCGCCGCCACGTCTTCCCACAGGTGCTGCCGCTGATGCTGGCCAACCTGGTGCTGGTGATCAGCCTGGCGATCCTGTCCGAGTCGACCCTGGCCTTTGTCGGGCTGGGCGATCCGAACGTCATCAGCTGGGGCTCGATGCTCAACTTCGCGTTCGGCCGGGGCGCGGTCTCTGCGGGAGCGTGGTGGGCGCTCATCCCGCCGGGCATGGCGATCGTGTGGGTCGTGCTGGCCACCACCCTGCTCGGCACGGCGCTCGAGGAGGCGCTCAACCCGCGCCTGAAGCGGCACCACCTTGAAGCCGACCCGCATGCCCACGCGGACAGGACGCGGGTGGGGCCACCGCGACCGATCCCGATCCCCGGCGCGGAGGCACCGATCCTGCAGGTCCGTGGCCTGTCAGTCGAGTTCGAGGTGGAGGGCGGCTCGCTGCGAGCGGTGGACGATGTCAGCTTCGACCTGCACCGCGGCGAGACGATCGGGCTGGTCGGAGAGTCGGGCTCCGGCAAGACGACCACCGTCCTCGGCCTGCTGCGCCTGCTGCCGCCCGGCGGCCGCGTGGTCAGCGGTCAGGCGTTCTTCGACGGCGAGGACCTCCTCGCCCTGGAGGATGCCGAGCTGCGAGCTGTGCGCTGGACCCGCCTGTCGCTCGTCTTCCAGGGCGCCATGAACGCGCTGAACCCGGTGCGCCAGGTCGGCGACCAGGTCGCCGAGGCGATCCGCACCCACGAGCCGCAGATCGGACGATCGGCAGCTGCCGCCCGGGCCGCGGAGCTGCTGGAGCGGGTCGGCATCGGCCGGCGCAGGGCACGCGAGTACCCGCACACCTATTCGGGTGGCATGCGCCAGCGGGCCATGATCGCGCTGGCGCTCGCCTGCAACCCGGACGTGATCGTGGCCGACGAGCCGACCACGGCGCTGGACGTGATGATCCAGGCGCAGATCATGGAGCTGCTGGCGAGCCTGTCCCGCGAGCTGGGCATGGGCACGATTCTGGTGACACATGACCTCGGCGTGGTCGCGTCGGCGTGCGATCGGGTCCTGGTGATGTATGGCGGCCGCATCGCCGAGGAGGGACCGACCACCGCGCTCTTCAGCGACCCGCGCCACCCGTACGCGCGCCTCCTGCTGGCGTCGTTCCCCGACATCGCCCATCCGGAGCGGGAGCTGCGCGGGATCCCCGGCACCCCGCCGCGCCTGGACGACATGCCACCGGGCTGCCCGTTCGCACCCCGCTGCCCATCGGTCTTCGAACGGTGCCGGATCGAGCGCGTCCCGGACTACCCGATCGCAGTCGGGCGTCGCGCGGCCTGCTTCCTGCTCGATCCGGAGGAGCCGCACCATGCGTGAGCAGCAGGCCGGACCGACCCTCGTGGTCGAAGGGCTGGTGAAGCGCTTCCCTGCCCGAGTTTCGCTGGGCGACCTGCTGCGACGGCGGCCGGTCCCGCCGGTCGAGGCGGTGGCAGGCATCAATTTCAGCGTCTCGGCCGGAGAGGTCCTGGCCATCGTCGGCGAATCGGGCTGCGGCAAGACGACCACGGCCAACCTGCTGCTCGGGCTGCTGCCGGCGACCGAGGGCCGGGTGCTGCTCGGCGGGAATGAGATCGGCAGCATGTCGCGCCGCGAGCTGTCACGCCTGCGGCGCAACATCCAGATGATCTTCCAGGATCCGTACGAGTCGTTGAACCCGCGGATGCGGATCGCCGAGATCGTGGCCGAGCCTCTGCGCGTGCACGGCGAGGCCGGCTCGACCGCGGAGGAGGCGGCGCGGGTGCGGGACGCCCTGACCCAGGCCGGCATGACGCCGCCCGAGGCGTACCTGTCCCGCTACCCGTTCGAGCTCTCCGGTGGGCAGCGGCAGCGTGTCGCGATCGCGGCCGCGCTGACCCTGCGGCCGCGCGTGCTGGTCGCGGACGAGCCGGTCAGCATGCTGGACGTCAGCATTCGGGCAGAGATCCTGAAGCTGCTCCGATCGCTCGCCGATGACCACGACATCGCGGTGATGATGATCACCCACGACCTGTCGACGGTTGCCGCATTCGCCGACCGCGTCGCGGTCATGTACCTGGGCCGCATAGTGGAGCTTGGCCCCACCGCCGATGTCCTGGCCGATCCGCAGCACCCCTACACCCGGGCGCTGCTCTCGGTGGTCCCGGTGCCGGATCCTTCGGCGCGGCGCAGGCCACAGATCCTGGCCGGCGAGACGCCGGACCCGGCACGCATGCCGAGCGGCTGCCGATTCCACCCCCGATGCCCGCTCGCCTTCGACCGATGCTCGCTGGTCGATCCGCCGCTGTTCGCGGTGGGGACGAATCACCAGGCCGCCTGCCTGCTGGTCGAGGGTGGCGGGCGACTGCCCTCCCAGCGCTAGTCAGGCCCCGAACAGGCGCGGCAGCACGGCGGCGGCCACCACCGCCCCCACGCCTGCGGCGATCATTGCGCGCCGCAGCCGGGTCCACGATCTCGCAGTCAGGCCAGCCAGCGACGCCGCGGGCAGCGCCCCGGCCAATCCGGCAACCGCGGCGGCCGCGGCATGCGCCAGGTTCGGAGTTGCGAAGGCAACGTCGAATTTCATATCGCAGCAGTAGCCCACCTCGCCGGCGGTCACAGCGCCGATCATGACGATGAGGAGGGCTCCCAGCAGGCCCGCTCCCAGCGTGCCAGCCACGGCCCTCCCGCGTCCGAGCTGGGTACCGCCGGCAGCCGCCGCACCCGCCACCAGCGCGATCGCCACGGCGTAGGTCCCTCCCGACGGGCGCACGGTGTCGGTTGGGGAGGCAACGGCGTACCAGGCGAGGAGCACCGCCGGTGCCGCCAGCATCCCGATCGCGGCCACCCAGGTGAGCGGCCGGGTCCAGTCCTCGGGATCCTCTGGCGGCACGACCGTCCCAAGGCGGACGCTGACCGGAACGAGATCGTCCGTTTCGGCTGGCTCGGTCACGTCGGGACTGCCTCGCCGACCTCGCGCAGGCTCGGCACGGTGGCCAGCCGCAGGCCCAGGATGCGCGCACCGAGCTCGCGCACCATCCACCCGGCCTCGGCCTGCAGCGCCGGGTCGTCAGCCTCGAGCGCCAGCGCGGCCAGCGCGTGCAGCTCCGGCAGGGCCGTCGGGGTGTCGAGGTCGTCGTCCATCGCCGCCAGGAATCGTTCGCGATGCTGCCCCACCGCTGGGCCGAGAGAGGCGGGATCGGCTGCGGCGGGTGCCAACGGCTCGATCTGCTCGGCAACGAGGCACGCCCGCCGCAGCCGCAATGCATCGACCGCCGCGGCCTCGAGATCGGCCTGGCTGAAGGCGAGCTCGTCGCTGTAGTGATGGCTGACCAGGTAAAGACGGATCGCGTCGCCGGAGTAGGACTTCAGCAGCTCGCGCACCAGGACCAGGTTGCCGAGCGACTTGCTCATCTTCTCGTCCTCGAATCGCAGCATGCCGGCATGCATCCAGAATTCGACCCACGGCCGCTGCCCGGTCGCTCCCTCGGTCTGCGCGATCTCCGACTCGTGATGGGGAAAGGCGAGGTCCGCGCCGCCGCCGTGGATCTCGAAGTGATTGCCCAGGTACGCGCTGCTCATCGCCGAGCATTCGAGATGCCAGCCCGGCCGTCCGGGACCCCAGGGCGAGTCCCAGAACGGCTCGTCGGGCAGTGACGGCTGCCACAGCACGAAGTCGAGCGGGTCGCGCCGCCCGGGCATCTCCGGGCGGCTGCCCCGTTGCATCGCGATCGGCAACATCTCGGCGGGCGTCAGCTTCGACAGCTCGCCGTACGTCGGCCATGACGCGACGCTGAAATAGACGTGGCCCTGCGCCGCATAGGCGTGCCCGCGCGCGACCAGCTTTCCCATCAGCTCGAGCATCTGTGGGATGTGCTGGGTGGCGCGCGGGAAGTGATCCGGCGGCAGCCAGTTGAGCGCCGCCATCTCGGTCAGGAAGGTGGTCACGTGTCGGTTGCCGAGCTCCAGGTAGTTCTCGCCGGTCTCGCGAGCCCTGCGCAACATGTCGTCATCGACATCGGTCAGGTTCTGCACGTAGACCACCCGATGGCCGAGGTATTCGAGGTAGCGGTGCAGGACGTCGAAGGAGAGATACGTGAAGGCGTGGCCCAGGTGCCCGGTGTCGTAGGGGGTCACGCCGCACACGTACAGGCCGACCGGGCCAGCACCGATGGGGCTGAACGGGACGAGCTCGGCACGTCGGGCGTCCAGGAGGCGCAGGGTCACGGCGCGGATTCTAGGCGCTGCTAGAATCGGCGAGCCGGCGGCGGAAAGGCCGGAGATCCCAGACAGCACGGGAGCCAATGCCTTGTGGGACGTTCTGCGCTGGTTCGCCGTGTTCGTGGCGGCCATCCTGGTGATGGTGGCCGGGCTCTACCTCATCCTCGGCAAGCCCCTTCCCGTTCCGCACCTGTTCTGATCGCCTACCAGAGCGCCGGCTTGGTGCTCATCAGGAAGCCGATCAATCCGGTCGCGACCGCCATCCCGTACGCCACGTAGCGCACCCGCCGCGCCTGCTGCCGCCAGCCCGCTGAATCCGGATCGGAGAGGCGCATCAGGCGCCGCAGGTTCGGCCGCGAGATGAAGGCCGCCAGGAGCAGGTTCGCGGCGTAGACCGCGAGCGCCACCAGCAGCCACGGCTTGGTCAGGATCTCGGTCCCGAGGCTGATCACCAGTGCCGCCCCGGTGAGCCCCAGCCCGATCGCGATCAGCACGCTGCCCGAGCCCTGCAGCCCCATCAGCAGTCGGGTGGCGGCGCCCGGTGGGCCGCTGCCCGCCCGCTCGCGCAAGAGGAACGGCAGCACCAGGCTGGGCGCCAGCAGTGAGACCGCCAGGGTCACATGGGCGATCAGAAGGACGGCAAACCAGCTCAATGTGGACTCGGCCTCGTGGAATGGCGCCGTGGCATGATGCCGATCCATGCGCCTGCGGCCGTACCTTACCCTGCTGCGCGGCAACCCCGCCTTCTCGCGGCTCTTCGCGGCGCAGCTGATCAGCTTCGCAGGCGACTGGTTCGCCACCGTCGCCCTGCTGGGGCTGGCCCTGCAGCTGACCGGCTCGCCGGCCATCGCGTCACTGCTGCTGGTGGTGCAGACCGGGGCCTTCGCGCTCGCGTCTCCGCTGGCCGGTGTGCTGGCCGACCGCTACGACCGGCGACGGCTGATGGTCGCCGCAGACCTTGCCCGGGTGCCTGCGGCACTCGCCTTCCTGCTGGCGCGCGATCCGGGCACGCTGTGGGTCGCGTTCGTGGCCGTCGCCATCCTGTCACTCGGGGCCGCCGTTTTCGAGCCGACCAGCTCGGCATCGCTGCCTAACCTGGTCGAGCCGGACGAGCTGGCGGAGGCGAACGTGCTGATCGGTTCGGCCTGGGGCACGATGCTGGCCGTCGGTGCGGCGCTGGGAGGCGTGGTGGCTGCCACGCTCGGTCGAGACGTGGCGTTCATGGTCAACGCCGGATCGTTTGCGGCGTCTGCCCTGCTCGTCATCGGCATCCGTCGCTCGTTTCGCGAGAGTCCCGCGCAGGGCGGTGCTCCGTCCGATCGCCGGCGCGACGGGGTGGGGGAGTCGATTCGCACCGTGCTGCGCTTCGCGCGGGGCAATCGCACCCTGGCGGCGCTGCTGCTGTCCAAGACGACGTTCGGGGTCGGCACCGGCGTGATCGTGATGCTGGCCGTCTTCGGCCGCGACGTGTTCATGGCGGGCGACGCGGGCATCGGCATCCTGTTTGCGGCTCGCGGCCTGGGCGCGCTGACCGGTCCGTTCCTGGTGCGCTCGATCGTCGGGGTCAGCGAGCGAGGGCTGATCGCGGGCATTGCGGCCTCGTTCGTGATCTTCGCGATCTGCTACGGGCTGCTCCCGCTGGCCCCGGCCCTTCCGATCGCGGCACTGGCGGTCTTCGGCGGGCACCTTGGCGGCGGGGCGCAGTGGACCCTCTCCTCATACGGGCTGCAGCGAGCCGCGCCCGACGCGATCCGGGGGCGCGTCTTCAGCTTCGACTATGGACTGGTCACGCTCACCATCACCCTCTCCACGCTTGTCGCCGGCTTCCTGGCCCAGCGCTTCTCCCCGGCCGTCACGACCTGGTCCATGGTCGGGCTTGCGGCCGTGGCCGCCACGGGCTGGATCGTGTTCGCGCGCCCGGTCTGGCGCCGGCCGGACCCGCCTCGATACGAGGGCACGCCACCAGTGGAATCTGGGGGTTAGCATCCGCCCATGCGTTTCCTGGACGCCGCACAGGTCCGCGCCGCCGCTCCGATGCCGCAGCTGCTGGATGCGATCGAGGGCGCCTACCGCGACGTGGCCGCCGGGCGTGACCGATCTCCGGTCCGTTCGCGGATTCCGATCGGTGCCGGAGATCTGATCCTGATGCCAGGCTGGCGCGATGACGGCGCCCGGGCATCGGTCAAGCTGGTGACCTTCATGCCCGGCAACCCGGCCCGCGGCCTGCCGACGATCCACGCCGTGGTCGTCCTGCTCGCCGCGGGAACCGGTGAGCCACTTGCCATGATGGACGGGGCGACGGTGACGGCCATGCGCACCGGAGCCGCATCAGGGGTGGGCACGCGGCTCCTGGCACGGCCCGACGCCGGCGTTCTGGCCCAGTTCGGGGTCGGCGTCCAGGCCGCGTGGCAGGTCAGGGCGGCGATGGCAGCCAGGCCGATTCGCCACGTGCGCGTATTCGCCCGAACGGCAGCCAGTCGGATGGCCTTCGCGGCCAAGATGGCTGCCGAGCTGGGGCCCGAGGTGGAGGTCGTTGCCTCGGAATCGGCGGAGGCGGCTGTTCGGGGGGCAGACGTCATCTGCTGTGCCACCACCTCGTCCGAGCCGATCTTCTCCGCCGACTGGGTCTCGCCGGGGGCGCACGTCAACGGCGTCGGCAGCTTTCGGCTGGGCATGGTCGAACTGCCGCCGGAACTGTTCGGACGGGCGTCGCTGGTTGCCATCGACTCGCACGAGGCCGCGCTCGAGGAGGCGGGAGAGCTGGTCGCCGCGCTCGATGCCGGTCTGCTGGCTCGCGACGCCTTCGTGGAGATCGGCACGATCGACCGCGCCTGGGCGGCAGGTCGGGATCCGTCCGCGATCACCATCTTCAAGAGCGTTGGCCTGGCGATCCAGGATCTGGCCACGGCCGAGCTGGTGATGAGCAATGCGCCGCTCGCCAGCGGCGACGAGGGCTAGGACCGAGGCGCCGGCAGGCCGAATGCCAATCCGCCGTTTGCGGCAAAGCCGCGGGCAAGCGCCCGCAGCAGATCCTGCGTGGCAGCCCCCCACTGCCCCTTGAAGCTCGCAAGCCGCGGGTCGGGCGCATCCGTCTCGGTCACGAAGCCCGCGACCTCGGTCGCAGAGTGGTTGGGCCAGGCGAATGACCAGTCCCATCCCCGTTCGAGCCACGCCAGGTGCTTGGTGCCTGCGACGGTGCCGAGGGCCGTGTCGTGGGCGCTGGGATCCTCGCTCCCGGCGGCGACCATCACCGGCAGCGGATTGGCGAAAGGAGGCCGCGGCGGCACTGGGGCGTTCCGCAGCCCGGTCTGCCCACCGCCGGGGAGCTGCTGCGCCGGAGGCGGCGTTGGGAGTGGCGGCGTGACGAGAGGCGTGGCGACCGAAGTCGGGAGCGGCGTCGCCACCGGAGCCGATGGCCCCGGCGTGGCGGTGGGCGCCGCGGTTGGGGCTGGAGTTGGAGCCGGCGTCGCCGAGGGGGCGGGTGTGATCGTCGGCGCCGGCGCATCGGTCACCGTGACCCCAGGGTAGTAGTAGGTCTGCATGATGTCGGCGGCCGTGCGGCCAGCGAGGCCGCAGCCCTGCGTGCCCCATTGCCACAGCTTCCAGCCGTTGGCGTTCGTCCCGCAGGCCTCCTGCGGAGTACCGGCGTTGTAGTAGGTGGGGAAGATCGACCCGTTCTTCAGGACGCGGG
>JALYUB010000078.1 GCA_030853945.1 Chloroflexota bacterium | reverse complement strand
TGAAGCAGCGGCTTCCCTTCAGGAACAGCTTGAGCCCCTCGCGGCGACAGATGCGACAGACCGGGTCGGTGTAGCGTGCCATGCGTCCTGCCTAGACCCTGCGCCGCTTGGGAGGGCGACAGCCGTTGTGCGGGATCGGGGTCACGTCGGTGATGGCGGTGACTTCCAGGCCCGCCGTCTGGAGCGAGCGGATCGCCTGCTCCCGGCCGGCTCCGGGCCCCTTGACGAAGACCTCGATCTGGCGCATGCCATGCTCCATCGCACGCTTCGCCGCACCGTCGGCAGTCTGTGCCGCGGCGTAGGGGGTGCTCTTGCGCGAGCCCTTGAAGCCGACCAGGCCGGCGCTCCCCCAGCTGATGACGTTGCCGGTGGTGTCGGTGATGGTCACGATCGTGTTGTTGAACGTCGACTGGATATGGGCATGCCCGGTCGGAACGTTCTTCTTCTCGCGCTTCTTGGTGCGTGTCGCGCGCTTTCGCTCAGCCATAGATCTCCTGGATGCCTACTTCTTGCGCCGAACGCCGACCGTCTTGCGCGGGCCTCGCCGCTGACGGGCGTTCGTCTTGGTGCGCTGTCCGCGCACCGGGAGGTTGCGCCGATGGCGAATGCCCCGATAGGAGCCGATCTCCATCAGCCGCTTGATATTCATGCTCACCTCGCGGCGGAGGTCTCCCTCCACCTTGAAGCGCTTGTCGATCACCTCGCGGAGGCGGTTGACCTCCTCCTCGGTGAGATCCCGGACGCGGGTCGCCTGGGGCACGTTGGCCGCCGTCAGGATCTGCTGCGACGAGCTCGGACCGATCCCGTGGATATAGGTCAGCGAGATCACGACCCGCTTTTCGCGGGGAATGTCCACGCCGGCGATACGTGCCATCTGGTCGGCTACCCCTGTCGCTGCTTGTGCTTGGGGATGACGCAGATGACCATCACGACGCCGGAGCGCTTGATGACCTTGCAGCGCTCGCAGCGCGGCTTGACGGACGCAGAAACCTTCATCTCATCCTGTAGGTGATGCGACCCCGGGTGAGGTCGTAGGGACTCAGCTCCACGCGGACGGTGTCGCCAGGCAGGATGCGGATGAAGTTCTGGCGCAGCTTCCCGGAGATGTGGGCGAGGACCTCGTGACCATTCTCCAATCGCACCTTGAACATCGCATTCGGCAAAGGGAGAACGACCTCTCCCTCGACCTCGATGGCATCCTTCTTCGCCAAGCGCTACGCACCCTCGACTGCTGACTAGCCTGCTATTCGGTGGGAACACACGGAAAGGCCGCCGCACGCGGCGACCACGGAAGGAGGAGTATACACGAGCCGCCAACCGTCGCCAAACGTCATGTCAGGCGACTCGATCAGGGCCGTGTGAGCACCTCTGGACCGGTCGGCGTGATGGCGATCGTGTCCTCGAAATGGGCCGACAGGCTCCCGTCCGCGGTCACCACCGTCCAGCCATCGTCCAGCAGGTCGACGTCGTCACCGCCAAGGTTGAACATCGGTTCGATCGCGAAGCACATGCCGGCTTCGATGCGCAGTCCGGTCCCGGGGCGCCCATAGTTCGGCACCTGCGGGTCCTCGTGCATGGCGGTGCCGATCCCGTGCCCCACGAATGGGCGCACGATCCCGTAGCCGTGCTCGTGGGCGACCGCCTCGATGGCGGCGCCCACGTCGCCCAGGCGACTTCCGGGCATCGCGGCCGCGATGCCGGCCTGCATGCCGCGCCGGGTCGCGTCGATCAGGTCGGAGACACGGCCAGGCACCGGCCCGACGGCGAAGGTGCGCGCCGTGTCGGCATGCCAGCCCTGCCAGATGCAGCCGACATCGAGCTTCACCAGGTCGCCTGCCCGAACCTGGCGGGTCGACGAGGGAATGCCGTGCACGATCTCGTTGTTGAGCGAGGCGCAGATCGACCCCGGGAAGGGGATGATCCCGCGCGCGCCGCCGTAGCCGAGGAAGGAGGGCACGGCCTCGGCGTCCCGGATCATTCGCTCGGCGATCGCGTCGAGCTCGGCGGTCGTCACGCCCGGCTGCAGGGCTCCTTCGAGGACGCGCAGCACATCGGCCAGGATGGTTCCCGCGTGACGCATGCGCGCCACCTCCTCGGGGCGCTTGATCGTCACCATTTGGGGGCGAGCCAGGATCGGCATCGGTCAGTCCGCATCCTCGCCCCCGGTCAGACCGGCAAGGATTTCGCGTGTCACAGCAGTGATCGGCTGCGTGCCGTCAACGTGCTGGACGATGCCCAGACGCTCGTAGTAATCCAGCACCTCGAGCATCGGCCTGACCTGCTTGTCCAGACGAGCACGCACCACTTCCGGCCGATCGTCGTCGCGCTGCTGCAGATCGGCGCCGTCCCGGTCGCAGCGGCCCGGCACGCGCGGCGGATCGGTGTCGACGTGGTACGGCGTGCCGCACACCGGGCAGACACGCCGCCCCGCGACACGAGCCACCAGGACCTCGACAGGGACGTCGATCGCGATCACCCGCTCGATGCGCTCGCCACGGGCCTCGAGGGTGGCGTCGAGCGCCCTGGCCTGGGTCACGGTGCGAGGAAAGCCGTCCAGGATCGCCCCACGAGCTGCGGCGGGCTGCGACAGCTCCCGCATGAACATCTCGATCGTGATCTCGTCAGGCACCAGGTCGCCGCGCTCCATGTACGCCCGAGCCTTCTCGCCGAGCTCCGTGCCGTCGCGCAGCGCCTGGCGAAAGAGGTTCCCGGACGCGAGATGGATCAGGCCCAGCTCTTTCGCGAGGAGCGGCGCCTGGGTTCCCTTCCCGGCGCCCACCGACCCGACCAGCAGCAGGATTCGGCGCCCCGTGCGCGGCGCCGCCGGGCCGCGGCCCGGGTCGGTCACCTGATGAAGCCCTCGTAGTGCCGCATCACCATCTGCGCCTCGAGCTGTTTCATCGTCTCGACCACCACGCTGACCACGATCAGGATGCTGGTTCCCCCGAGCTGGAGCCCCTGCGTGCCGGGGATCGCGGCGGTCACGATCAGCGGCAGCACGGCCAGCGACGCGAGGAACAGGGCGCCTCCCAGCGTGATCCGGTTGGTCACGCGCGAAAGGAAATCTTCGGTGGGCTTCCCGGGCCTGATACCCGGGATGAAACCGCCGTTCTTGCGCAGGAAGTCCGCCGTCTGGTCGGGACGGAACTGGAACGCGGTGTAGAAGTAGGTGAAGAAGACGACGAGGATGAAATAGAGCGCGCCGTACACCAGCGGGTTGCTCTGGCTGAGATTTGTGGACACGAAGACCGCAACGCTCTTCACCCAAGCGATCGTCGAGGCGGTGAAGTACTGGGCGATCTGTGCCGGGAAGAGAAGAATGCTCACGGCGAAGATAATCGGGATCACCCCTGCCATCGTCACCTTGAGCGGCAGGTACTGCGTCTGTCCCTGGTACATGCGACGGCCGCGGACGCGGCTGGCGTACTGCACCGGGATGCGGCGCTGGCCCTCGTTGATGAAGACCACGCCGGCGATCACCACGATCGCGATCAGGATGAATGGGATGATCCTGAGCAGCCCGTCGGGGCCGGTCACGATCGGCGCCGCGCGGTGCGGCAGGCGTCCCACGATCCCGGCGAAGATGATGAAGCTGATCCCGTTCCCCAGGCCTCGCTCGCTGATCAGCTCACCGAGCCACATCAGCAGGATGGTGCCCGCGGTGAACGACAGGAGCAGCGAGAGGGTCTGGAAGCTGAACAGCGGCGAAGCGGGAATGACACCGTTCGCAGACAGGAGCACGCTGAAGCCATAGCCCTGGGCGAAGGCCATCGGCACGGTCAGCAGGCGGGTGTACTGGTTCAGCCGGTTGCGCCCGTACTCGCCTTCCCGCGCCAGCTCACCGAGGCTCGGGATGACGCCCTGCATCAGCTGCATGATGATGCTGGCGTTGATGTAGGGGTTCACACCCATCCCGATGATGGATGCGGTCGCCAGCCCGCCGCCGGAGAACAGGTCGAGCAGGCCGAGCAGCTGGTTGGTGTTGAACAGGTTCGCCAGCTGCGTCTGGTTCACGTTCGGAACCGGGACGTTGGTGAGAGCGCGGAAGACGAGCAGGATCCCGAGCGTGAACAGGATCTTTCGTCGAATGTCCGGGGCGCGGAAGGCCTGGACCAGGGACTCGATCACCTAGGACTCGCTCTCGGACTCGTTGCTGGACTCCGCTTGGGCATCCGTCTGGGGCTCGGCGTCGGCGGGGTCTTCGTCGGCGGTCGCCGCCGCGGGCGTGGCCTCGGGCTCCACGCCGTTGGCTGCCTCTGCCACCACCTTCCTGGCCGCGGCCTTCTTGGCCGAAGCCTTCCTGGCGCGCTGGCCGGTCGGCTCGGAGGAGGCCGGAGCCTCGGGCTCGAAGTCGATCGGGGCGCCCTCCGGCCAGCTGATCAGCTGCGCCGTGCTTCCGGCTGCCGCCAGCTTCGCGAGGGCCGAGCGGGTGAACGCATGGGCGTGGATCGTCACCCCCCGCGGAGCGTCGCCCCCACCCAGGATCTTGACCGGCATCGGCCGGGTCTTCTGGTCCCGCAGGAGCTGGTCGTGGCGCAGGACGTCGGGGGTGATCAGCGTTCCGGCCTCGGCCGTGCTGAGGCTCCCGAGGTTCAGCGGCGCGTACTCGACTCGGAACCGGTTCTTGAACCCATGGAGCTTCGGCGTGCGCACGTGCAGCGGCGTCTGACCACCCTCGAACCACGCGGGAATGCCGCCACCGGCGCGTGCCTTCTGACCCTTGGTGCCGCGTCCGGCGGTCTTGCCTCGGCCGGAGCCGTGGCCGCGACCGAGCCGGCGCGACGCGCGGTGCGACCCGGGGTTCGGCTGGGGATCGTGGAGCTTCATCTAGGCCTCCGCGTCGCTGGTCGGCTTCGAGGCCGGAGACTCCTCGACGGTCACCAGGAAGGCGATGCGTCGCAGCATCCCGCGGCTGACCGGCGTGTCGGCGATCTCGACGCTCTGGTGCAGCCGATGCAGCCCGAGGGCCTGGATCGTCCCGCGCGCGCCGGCCTTGTGGCCGATCGTGGACTTGACCCAGGTGACGCGCAGCGTTGGCCCGCTCGCGGGCAGCTTGCGCCTAGCGGCCACGACCGCCTCCAGAGCCGAAGGCCGGAGCAGGGCGCTCGACGTACTCGTGCGGCCTGCGCGCGGCCTCGGCGGCCCGCTTGCCGAGCAGTCGCTCGGCGGTCGTTCCGCGGCTGGTCGCGATGTCATCGGCCGAGCGCAGGGAGCGCAGTGCCTCGATCGTGGCCCGGACCACGTTGACCGGGTTGTTGCTGCCCATCGACTTCGAGAGCAGGTCGCGGATGCCGGCTGCCTCGACCACCGAGCGGACCGAGCCCCCGGCGATCACGCCGGTGCCCGGCGAGGCGGGCCGCAGCAGGACGGTGGCGGCGCCGAAGTCCACGCTGACCCGGTGCGGAATCGAGGTGCCGACCAGCGGCACCTTGATGAGGTGCTTCTTGGCGTCCTCGACGCCCTTGCGGATCGCCTCCGGCACCTCGCCCGCCTTGCCAAGGCCGGCGCCGACGATGCCGTTGCCGTCGCCGACCACCACCACCGCACTGAAGCTGAAGCGCCGGCCACCCTTCACCACCTTCGCCACGCGGTTGATCTGGACGACCTTCTCCTCCAGGTTGAGCTTCGTCGGATCGATTCGAGCCATGGTTCCTCCGCTACAGGTCGAGGCCGCCCTCGCGGGCGCCCTCGGTGAGCGAGCGAACCCGCCCGTGATATCGATATCCACCGCGGTCGAGGACGACCGTGCTGACGCCGGCCGCTTTCGCCCGTTCGGCAAGCGCGCGACCGACCGATCGTGCCGAATCGACCTTGCCCGGGCCGGTGGCAAGCGTCGCCTCGCGGCTGGACGCCGACGCGAGGGTGCGCCCATTGGTGTCGTCGATGACCTGGGCATAGATGAACTTCGAGCTGCGGAAGATGGAGAGCCGCGGCCGCTCGGCGCTTCCGGCGATGCGCAGCCGCAGGCGAGCATGCCGCTTCCGGCGCAGGGCGTCGCGCGAATCCTTCTTGATCATGGCTACTTGCCGGTCCCGACCTTGCCGGCCTTGCCGGCCTTGCGCAGGATCTGCTCGCCTGCGTATCGGATTCCCTTGCCCTTGTACGGCTCGGGCTTGCGGCGGGAGCGGATGTATGCGGCAGTCTGGCCGACCAGCTCCTTGTCGGCGCCAACCACCGCAAGGCGCGTTGGCGTCTCGACCTGGAAGCTGACGCCATCGGGTGGGTCGACCTCGACCGGATGCGAGTAGCCGAGTGCCAGCACCAGCTTGGTCCCCTGCATCTGGGCCCGATAGCCCACGCCGCTGATCTCGAGCGCCCTGGTGAAGCCGGTCGTGACGCCGACGACCATATTGTTGACGAGGGTCCGGGTCAGCCCGTGGAGTGCCCGATGACGCGGCTCGTCACTGGGACGCACCACGCGCAGCTCCCCGTCGCCGCGCTCGACCACCATCTCCGGATGGATCTCGCGCTGCAGCGTCCCGAGCGGTCCGCGGACGCTGAGGGTGGCCCCTTCCTGCGTCACCTCAACGCCTGATGGGAGCGGGATCGGCATCCGACCGATGCGTGACATCGCGTTCGCTCCTTACCAGACGTAACACAGGACCTCGCCGCCGAGATTCAGCTTCCGGGCGCTCTGCCCGGTCATGATCCCGTGGGAGGTTGACAGGATGGCCGTGCCGAGCCCGCCCAGCACGCGTGGAATCTCGGTCTTGCGGGCGTAGACCCGGAGGCCAGGCTTGCTGATGCGCTTCAGGCCGCTGACCACCGGGGTGCGTCCCTCGACGTACTTGAGCTGGATGGTCAGGAGCTCCTGGACGCCGTCCTGGCTGGTGGCGTAGGACTCGATGAAGCCCTCCTCCACCAGGATGCGGGCGATGTCGCGCTTGATCCGCGAGGACGGCAGCGTCAGCTCGCGGTGCCGCGCCAGGCTCGCGTTGCGGATGCGCGTCAGCATGTCGGCGATCGGGTCGGTCACATTCATGTTCGCTACTTCGTCCTACCAGCTCGACTTCGTCACGCCGGGCAGCTGGCCCTCGAGGGCACGCTCCCGGAAGCAGATGCGGCACAGCGCGAAGCGCCGCATGTAGCCGCGCGGCCGTCCGCACACCGCGCAGCGATTGTGTTGCTGAACCTCGAAGCGCGGCTTGCGCAGCGACTTCGCGATCATTGACTTCTTGGCCACCTGGAATCCTCGCTAACTGGCCTGGAACGGCATCCCGAGGAGCTGAAGGAGCTTGAGCCCCTCCTCATCGGTCTTTGCCGTGGTGACGATGCTGATCTCCATCCCACGCAGACGGTCGATCTTGTCGTAGTCGATCTCGGGATAGACGAGCTGCTCGCGCAGCCCAAGGCTGAAGTTGCCGCGGCCGTCGAAGGAGCCGCGGCTGATCCCCCGGAAGTCGCGGATGCGCGGCAGGGCGAGGCGCACGGTGCGCTCCACGAAGTCGTACATCCGCTGCCCTCGGAGCGTCACCTTGGCCCCGATCGGCATCCCGGTGCGCAGCCTGAACTGGGCAATCGATCGCTTGGCCTTGGTCACGATCGGCTTCTGCCCGGTGATCTGGGTCAGGTCGCCGACGGCAGCGTCGAGCGCCTTGGCGTTCTGGATCGCCTCTCCCAGGCCGATGTTGACGACCACCTTCTCGAGGCGCGGGATCTGCATCGGGTTGGCGTAGCCGAACTCGCGGCGCATGGCCGGCGCGACCTCGTCCAGGTAGCGCCGCCGCAGGCCACCGGGCGACGCATCAGGAATCACGGGGGCCTCTGGAGGCTCGGCCGGCTTGCGGCGGAACTGCCGAGCCGGCTTTTCGGCAGCCGGCTTGCGCGGCGTCTTCTCGTCGCTCACTTGACCACCTCCATCTGCTCGCCGCAGTGCTTGCAGACGCGGACGCGATGAGAGCCGTCCTCGAGCATCTGGTGCGATACCCGGGTCGGTCGATCGCAGCGCGGACAGACCACCTGCACGTTGCTCAGGTGCAGCGGCACCGGGAGATCCAGGATGCCGGCCTGCTGGGTGCGCGACCGAGGTCGCTGGTGGCGCTTGGCCATGTTCAGCCCGGGCACCACGACGCCCAGGCCGCGCTTAGTCCGCTCGATGCGCTCGACCACGCCGCGCTTGCCACGATCCTTGCCGGCCAGCACGAGCACGGTGTCGCCCTTTCGAACATTCATCTCACAGCACCTCCGGGGCGAGCGACACGATCTTCATGTAGTTCCGCTCGCGCAGCTCGCGGGCCACCGGTCCGAAGATGCGGGTGCCGCGCGGACTGCCCTGCGGAGTGATCAGCACTGCCGCGTTCTCGTCGAAGCGGATATGGCTGCCATCGGGCCGCCCGTACTCCTTGGCGGTTCGCACGATGACGGCACGCACGACCTCCCCCTTCTTGACGCCCGTGTTCGGCAGCGCCTGCTTGACGCTGGCCACGATGACATCGCCGACCTCGGCGGTGTCACTGCTCGATCGGCCGATCACGGTGATGCACATCAGCTCGCGGGCGCCGCTGTTGTCGGCCACGCGCAGCCTGGTGTACTGGCGGATCATGCGGTGTCGACCATCTCTTCGCCCGAGCCGCGTGCCACGACCTCGACAACGGTCCAGCGCTTGTCGCGCGACAGCGGACGGCTCTCCTCGATGCG
>JALYUB010000049.1 GCA_030853945.1 Chloroflexota bacterium | reverse complement strand
GATGCCGAAGAACGGGTCGCCGAGCCTGCGGTCGATGATCTCCTGCAGCGCCCCGCCCACCTGCCCCACGTGCAGCGCCGCGTACCACTCGGCGACCGCCTCGAAGTAGGGAGCGACCAGCCGCTCGACGTAGTCGTGGATCGGTTCCGGCAGCTCGGACGCGTCCTCGACCACGAACCCGGCGCGGCAGTTGAGCGCGCCCGAGATGCCGAACGCGACCGTCATCGGATCCCCGCGCTCGATGATCCGGTCACCCGGGCTGAGGAGCCCATGCCGCGCGCGCAGACCGGCGCTCAGCATCAGGTGGCACGACAATGGCGCGCCGCTCCACTCCAGGAGGCGGACCGCTTCGCGCTCGCGCATCCCCGGCCGCAGGCCGAGCAGGAGGTTGCGGACCCCACTCGAGGTCTCTGCCGCGGCATGCTCGAACGCGGCAATCTGCTCGGGCTCGCTCACGACGCGAAGACCCTCGGCGGCGTCAATGAGCAGGTCCGTGGCGTCCTCGACGGTGCCTGCCTCCCCCACCGATTCCCGCAGCGTGTCGACCAGGTAGGCCGGAGCGTTCATCCACGATCTCTGCGGCCCGGACTTCCAGCCGATGACCCCGACCCGGGAGCCGCGGCGCGCTCCGGCGTCGGCGAGGATCTCCCCGAGGGTTTTCGAGCTGGCGCGGGGCTGGCTCGGGAGGCTCAGCTCCTGGAACAGCACCGCCTCGACTGGCAGGGGGGCGACTCGCGCCAGGCCGATGCACTCATTGCCGGCCAGCAGCAGCGGGCGGCCGATTGGGCCAAGCAGCAGGATCGCCTCCTCGAAGCGCGGGTCGAAGCCGGTCAGGTACGAGAGGTTGGCGGCGTGCTCGCGATCGGCGTAGACCACGAGCAGGTCGTATTCCCGCTCGGCAGCCCGTTCACGCAGCCGCTCCACCCGGGGCGGGTAGATCGCGGGCGGTAGCTCGGGCGCAACCGTCGATCGCGGTATGTCAGGCAGGTCGATCGTCCTCAGCCGCGACCGCATCAGCCCGCTCCTCCCGGGGTCCATGGCTGGACGGCGGTGGCGCCGCGCTCGACGATCGCGAATCGGTCGGCATCGACCTTGAGCCACGGGCCCTCTTCACCGTCGGGCCACACCACTCGCACCTCGGCGCTCAGCGCCGGGCCGAGCCCGATGTGCAGCCAGCCAAGCTCGCCTCCCACGTGCCCACCGCCAACCGTCAGCTCATGCCTGACGGTGGCGTCGCCGATTCGCACGTCGACCCATGCGCCGATCGCGTCGCGGTTCGGTCCAGGCTGCCGGATCTCGAGCATGAGCCAATGCCCCATCGGCGCAGGCACCGCGGCCGTCCCCCGTCCGACATTCCGCCACACGACAGTATCGGCTCGGTAGTTGACCTCAACGAGATCCGGCAGGCCGTCCAGGTTCAGGTCGGCCAGGGCGGCGCCGCGCCCCCGGTCGAATCGCACGATGCCGGCCCCGTCGGCCGCCTCCACGAACGTCCCGTCCGCCTGGCCGAGGAACAGGTCGCTCGGGTCTCGCCTGGCATAGTCGGCCTGTGCTCCCACGTTCCCCTTCGAGACAAACAGGTCGATGAATCCGTCGTTGTTGACATCGACGAATTCAGGATGCCATGCCGTCGAGGGCAGGCTCGTGTCGCCGGCGAAAGGTCGCGTCGAGGTCACGCCCCTTTGCAGCGCGATATCGCGAAAGGCGGGCCGTCCTGCCCCGGCGGCGAGCGTCTGGAGCTTGTTGTCACCCTGGCTCGTGAGGTAGACCTCTGGCAGTCCGTCGCCGGTCAGGTCCTGGCTGGCGATTCCCATCCCCCAGATCTGCAGTGACGGCCACCCATCGGCAGCGGTGTATAGCGTCGGGGCCTGGTCCGGCGCCATGCGCCACAGCTGCTCCGAGCCATCGCTGTAGTACTGCCGATCGTTGGACACGCGCAGGTCGCGCCTGCCCGAGCCGTCCCACGAGCCGAAGAGCATGGACAGCGCGCAATAGCCCGGGGCGAGGGGTATCGGCGTCCCGTAGGCGGATCCGTCCGCGTTGGGGCGCAGCAGCGTGTTCCCGTCACAGGTGAACGTGGCGTCGCCACGATCGTCGAGCTTCAGATAGCGCCCGATGGCCAGGGTCGGCAGCTTGGCATCGCCCTCCCAGGTGGCGCTGAAGGCCGTCGTGAAGCCGTCCGTTCCCATGAGGCCGAGGGAGCCATTCACGGGTTCGAAGGTGCAGTCGCCGTGTCCACGCAGGAGCACGTTCTGGCCGACACGCAGGATGGCAAGGTCGGCGATGCCGTCGCCATCGAAGTCGAGCGGGTAGGCACCATTCACCGCGGTCAGGTCCGTGGCAGCCGAAGGAACGCGCTCGAAGTGCAGCGGTCCGCCGACCGCCGACCGGTTGCGGTAGAGCTCGGCCGGCCGCTCGCCGCCGGCGAGATACAGGTCGGGAAGGTGATCGCCGTTGCAATCGAAGACGGCGAGGCCGCCTCCGACCTGGTAGAGGTCGGGCCCATCGAACCGCTGAGAGACGCCGGAGGCGGCCGTCTCATCCACGAATAGCGGCGACGCGACAACCGATGTCGGCGACTCCGCGCGAAACAGGAATATGCCTGCGCCGACCGCGATTGCCCCGACGAGCACGGCGACCACGAGGCCCGCGCGCCGCGGCGTCACGACCGGGCAGTTGTGGCGTTCGCCCCGTCCCCGACGCCCGACTGGAACAGCCGCTCGATCACCCGGAGGTTCGCCACGGCATCCTGCGGCGGGACGGGCGTCGGTCCATCGTCCAGGATCGCCGCCGCAAAGGCAGCCGCCTCAACGGAGTAGGGGTCGGCGGTCTCGAATGTGATCGTCTCCGTCGCGGGTTTGACCGGCGGATCTCCGCCGTGGGTCAGGAAGATGTGGGTCGGGCGATCCGGCGGGATGTTGAATGGGATCCCGATCGAGATCCGCCCATCAGTCCCGTACACGTCGACCCGCTGGTCATCCTCGGCCCGTGTGGAGCAGGTGAAGGTCGCCACGCCGTCGACAAACTCGAGCAGTCCGCCGGTGACAGTATCGACGCCGCTGGCCGGATCGCGAAGGATCGCGGCCTCGACACGGATCGGCTCGCCTCCGAAGAGCATGCGCGACAGGTTCACGCAATAGCAGCCAATGTCGAACAGCGCTCCACCGCCGAACTCCGCGATATTCCGGATGTTGCCTGCGTCGTCGTTGAAGTACGAGTACCAGCTCTGCACGGCCACCAGCTTCCCGATCCGCGCCGATGCCACGAGCTCGCGCACGGCGATCCAGGAGGGGTGGAGCCGGTACATGAACGCCTCCATCAGGCGCACCCCTTCCCGATCCGCAACCTCGACCATGCGCTCGGCGTCGGCCGAGGTCACCGCCAGCGGCTTCTCGCACAGGACGTGCTTCCCAGCCCGCGCGGCCGCGATGGTCCATTCCGCATGCAGATGGTTCGGCAGGGGGATGTAGACCGCGTCGACGGCCGGGTCCGCGAGGAGCGCCGCGTAGGAGTCGTGGGCGGTCGGGATCCCTGCCTCGCGCGCGACCTCTTGAGCACGAGCCGCGTCGCGAGAGGCGATCGCCACGATGCGACAGCGATCGGCGCGCTGGATGCCGGGGATCACCTTCTGCCGGGCGATGCCGGCGGTCGACAGGATTCCCCAGCGCAGCTCGGCCATCGGGCTCAGCCCCAGGAGGTCTCGGTAACCGGCCGGAACGCGATCTCGAGGATCCGGTGGTTCCTCGGACGGGTGAGGACGAAGAGGACCGCCTCCGCGACGTCCTGCGGCGACATCATCCCTGCCAGCTGCGGCATCTCTGGCGTGCGGCCGTGTCCCATGGCGAAGTCGGTCGCGACGCCGCCGGGACACACGTTCGTGCAGCGGACGCCCTGTTCGCGCAGCTCGTGGTCGAGCGCGGCCGTCATCCCGACCTGGGCGAACTTGGACGCGCAGTAGGCCACCTCGTACGGGAGCCCGCGGCGGCCCGCCTCGCTGGCGATCGTGACGATGTCGGCTGCCTCGCTCTTGAACAGCGCCGGCAGCGCCGCTCGAACCGCGTACAGCGCTCCCTTGACGTTGACGTCGATCATCTCCTCAAGGTCGGCGGCCGGGAGATCGAGAAACGGGCCATAGGCTCCCACGCCGGCATTCACGACCAGGATGTCCAGGTGGCCGAAGCGCGCGACCGTGGCGGCCACCATCGCTTCGAGCGCGCCAGGATCGCGGACGTCGCACGCCTGCGCCAGCGCACCCTCAACCCCGGGGTTCTCCCCCGTACGGGATGCGATCCCAACCTTCGCTCCGGCACTGGCCAGCGTCCGGGCGGTTGCCGCTCCGATCCCTCGACTGGCCCCGGTGACAAGGGCTACCTTGCCCTGCAACTGGCTCATGGCGCGGCTCCTCCGATGGCGAATGGACCGGATGGAGAGGGCTCCAGCATGCCGGCCGGGGGCGGAGGATCGCACGAGTTCCGGCTTGACATTTCTGCCCTCGATGGACGAGCCTAGCACAGGGCACCTCCGTTCCCCGGACGCAGTCCACCGAGTGGATGTCGTACTGCGCCGCGAGACCGCCATGTCGGCGGTCGTGTTGCGTCGCGCAGCGACCACGAAATGCGAGCCTTCGAGTTGAGGAGGGTGTAGCCTACGGAACCAATTGCGTCAGGTTCACACTCCGACCATTCGGTGGCTTTCTCATGAGGAGAGGACGAACGATGTCGACTCGTAGGTTGGCGGTATTGACCGCCGTCGCCGCAGTGCTTCTTGCGGCATGCACAAGCTCCTCGCCGGGTGCGAGCAGCGGGGCGAGCACCGGCGCAAGCGCCGGGGCGAGCGCGGCGCCCTGCAAAGTGGGCGTGTCGTGGAACAACTTCCAGCAGCCGCGCTGGGCCGCACACGACGAGCCGAACCTCAAGAACACGGTCGAGGCCGGCGGCGGCAGCTACATCAGTGCGGACGCCAACCTCAGCAGCGAGCAGCAGCTGACCGACGTCGACACCCTGATCTCGCAGGGCGCCAACGTGCTGGTCTTGCTCGCGCAGGACAACAAGGCCATCCTGCCCGCCCTACAGAAGGCCAAGGATGCCGGCATCCCGGTCATCGCCTATGACCGCCTGATCGAGGATCCGGGCGTCCTGTACATCACGTTTGACAACGTCCTCGTTGGCAAGGCCGAGGCCACGGCCGTCCTGACCAAGGTGCCGAAGGGCAACTACGTCCTGATCAAGGGCGACCCGGGCGACCCGAACGCCGCCACGTTCCTCCCACAGGGCTGGGACGCCGCCGGCCTGAAGGACAAGGTCACCGCTGGTGACATCACGCTCCTCAACGGGCCTGACGGGACATTCACCGCCGCCTGGAAGACCGAGACGGCCCAGGCCAACATGGAAGCGATCATCGACAAGGCCGTCGCCGACGGCAAGAAGATCGAGGCCATCCTCGCCGAGAACGACAGCACGGCGCTCGGCGTCGTGGGGGCGCTCACGGCCAAGAGCTACGGCTTCCCGCCCCTGAGCGGCCAGGACGGCGATCCCGCCAACCTGAACAACGTCGCCCAGGGCAAGCAGTACGTCGACGTCTTCAAGAACGCG
Source organism: Chloroflexota bacterium (assembly GCA_030853945.1). GTDB lineage: Bacteria > Chloroflexota > Limnocylindria > QHBO01 > QHBO01 > CF-167. The sequence goes on along the minus strand of JALYUB010000049.1, from coordinate 1,686 downwards.
AACGAGCTTGGCAAGGCGGCAGGTGCCGCTGCGCTGGCGCTGTGCAGTGGCACGGCGATCGCCGACCTGAAGCTGCCTGACGGCCTGATCGATCCGACCGTCGCACCGGTGGCCGGGCTGTCCGCCCAGGAGTTCACCACTCCCAACGGGACCAAGGTCAGCTCCTTCATCCTGCAGCCGACTCCGCTCACGGCGGACACGCTGAAGACGGCCATCGATGCTGGTCAGATCTCCAAGGCTGACCTCTGCAAGGGAGTCGACGCCGCAACGGCGCCGTCCGCGTGCAAGTAACGCTCGGCGACCGCTGAGCTAGCCATTTGCCTGCGCCCCCGGGATTTCCGGGGGCGCAGGTTTCCCTCCATCGCAGGTTCAGGAGGGCCGCCATGACGAACGTGGCCGACGCGACACCGGTACCCGGTGAGGTTCAGCCCCCCGCCCGTACCTCGCTCGGCGGTTTGCTGGCCCAGACGGAGATCGACCTCCGACTGTTCGGCATGCTGGTCGCTCTGGCCCTGATCCTGCTCACCTTCAACATCGTCAGCGGGGGCAAGTTCTTCCAGCCCACCAACATGGTCACGCTCGCCGTGCAGGCCTCGGGCGTGGCGATCATCGCCACCGGGATGGTGATGGTGATCGTGTCCCGCAACATCGATCTGTCGGTGGGTTCTGTCGTCGGCTTCATCGCCATGTCGTATGCCCTGCTGATGACGGACTGGATGCCCAACGTGCTGCACATGGGCCCCGACTTCCCGTTCCGGTGGGTCATCGCGCTCGCCATCGGCGTGGGAATGGGAGCCGCCATCGGCGCCCTGCAGGGGTTCATCATCGCCTACGTCGGGGTTCCCTCCTTCATCGTCACGCTCGGTGGACTGTTATCGATTCGCGGCGCCGTCTGGTACCTCTCCAGCGGCGCAGCCGTGTCGGGACTGGACAGCAACTTCCAGCTCATCGGTGGCGGAGCGCTGGGATCCCTGGGCGGCACGCTGACATGGATCCTCGGCGTCGCCGCCTGCGTCCCGATCGTCCTGTCGCTCCTGAACGGTCGCCGGCAGCGTCGGCGGTACGGCTTCCCGGTCCGGCCCGTGTGGGCGGAGGTTCTGCTCAGCGTCATCGGCTGCGGGGCGGTGCTCGGACTGGCGGCCTTCGCGAACGCCAACTACTGGCCGCAGGGCCTCGCCAACCGGTACGCCGCCGAGCACCATATCGCGATCCCGGCCGGTGGCCTGCACATCTCCACCGGCTTCCCCTACCCGATCATGCTGCTCATCGGGGTGACCCTGGTGATGACCTGGATCGCCACCCGGCGGCGGTTTGGTCGATACGTCTACGCGTATGGCGGCAATCCCGACGCCGCCGAGCTCGCCGGCATCAACACCCGCTGGACGATCCTCAAGACCTACGTCCTGATGGGCGTGCTGTGCGCCCTGGCCGCTGCCATCGCGGCGGCCAGACTGAACGGCTCCACCCTCGATGTCGGGCAGGGCTACGAGCTGTACGTGATCGCCGCAGCGGTCGTCGGCGGCACGTCGTTTGCGGGAGGGATCGGGACCATCCCCGGTGCCGTGCTGGGCGCCTTCGTGATGCAGTCGCTCGCCTACGGCCTGAGCTTCATGGGCGTCAACTCGCCTGGCCAGAACGTCGTGGCCGGGCTCGTCCTGATCGTCGCCGTGGGTCTCGACGCCTTCA